>DASXYS010000159.1:0-2498 GCA_036502365.1 Amycolatopsis sp. | reverse complement strand
GGAGCTTGTGGGGTTCTGGATTGTGCCCCCGGTGAGATTCGAACTCACACTGGACGGGTTTTGAATCCGTTGCCTCTGCCAGTTGGGCTACGGGGGCGTGGCTGCCGGAAACTCTACGCGATCAGCCCGGCCGCACGAGCGCCGGGGTCGGGCTCCGCGGCGACGGCGGGAAAGCGTTGCGGGACACGGCCTTGTGGCTCAGGTGAAGGCCTTGACCATCAGGTCGGCCACCTGGTCGAGGTACTCCGGGGTGACCGGTTCGCGCCGGGCGTGCAGGCGCCAGAAGACCGGGGCGGCGAAGACGTCCAGGGCCAGTTCGCGGTCGATGTCCGGGGGGACCTCGCCGCGGGCGACGGCGCGGTCGAGGACCTCCATACCCAGCGCGCGGCGGGGGGCGGCGATGTCGTCGGTGAGGCCGCGGGCCAGGGACTCGTTGGTGCGGGCGACGCCGAGCAGGTCGGTGAAGATCGGGCCGATGCGCGGGTCGCCGAGCCAGTCCAGTACCGCGTCGAGGACCGCGCGCAGGTCGCCGCGGAAGGAGCCGGTGTCGGGGATCGACGCCGTCGGCACGCCCAGCTCCGCGAACGTGCTGACGGTCATCTCCAGCTTCGACGGCCAGCGCCGGTACAGCGCGCTCTTGCCGACGCCGGCGCGGCGCGCGACAGCGTCCATTGACAGGGACTGGTAGCCCTTCTCGGCCAGCTCGTCCAGGACGGCCTCGACGATCGAATCCGTCAGGTCCTGCCGAAGGACGGCGGCACCCGTGGGGGTTCGGCGCTTGATTTCCGGCATGGGCGGCGATGTTAGCACTGGACAGCACCGTCCTGTCCCGCCTACAGTCGTCGGGACGATACGGTCCCGACCCGTCCTGGTCGTGGAAGGAGACTCTCGTGCGCGATTATCCCGAGAATCCCGGCGACACCCTGATCTTCGAGAACGACCGGGTGCGCGTCTGGTCCATGACGCTGGCGCCCGGCCAGATGTTCGACTTCCACCAGCACCACCACGACCACGTGGTGCTCTGGCCCGAAGCCGGCCTCGCGCAGGCACAGGAGCTGGGCGACGAGGAATGGGGACTGACGCAGGAGGCCCGGCCCGGCTTCGTGCTCTACCGGACGGTCGGGCACCGGAAACCCCTGACACCGCACCGGATCCGCAACACCGGGGAGGACACCGTGACGCATTACGTGGTGGAGCTGCTGGAGAAGTCGCCGAGTGCCGAGTCCGAGCCGTGGGTCTTCAACGACCGCGGCGAGATTCGCCAGGCGAGCCGATGACCGGCGGACTGCCGCAGACCGGCCGCGAGGTCGTGGACCGGGCCCGCGAACTGCGGCCGCGGCTGGCGAAGGACGCCGTGCGCATCGACGCCGAGGGCGCCGATCCCACGGAGAACATGCGCCTGCTCGGCGAGGCCGGGCTGCACCGGATCAGCGTACCGGCCGAGTTCGGCGGGCTGTGGGACGGCGGCCCGTACGGCGGCTGGCGCGAAACCGTCGAGGCGATCACGGAGATCGCCGCGGCCGACGGCTCCACCGGCCAGTGCTGGGGCACCACGGCGCTGGTCGCGCGCGAGCTCTACGGCTCGGACCTCGACGCCGGGACCAAGCGGCAGCTGGCCGGCGAGCTGCTGCACGAGGGGCGCCGGTTCGTCGCGTCGAACGCCGAGACCGGCGGCACCGGCCCGGTGACCGGGCGCCGGGTGGACGGCGGGCTGGTGGTCAGCGGCACCAAGACGTTCAACACCGACAGCGGGGGCGGCGGCCGCGACCTGGCCTGCGTCAGCTTCGCGCTGGCCGGCCCGGACGGTGCGAGCGCCCGTCACCACGCGCTGATCCGGCTCGACGACCCCGCGCTCGAGGCCCGCGGCGACTGGGACAACATGGGCCAGCGCGGCACCTTCAGCCAGACCATCGTCTACCGCGACGTGTTCGTGCCCGACGGCTGGCACTTCGCCTCGCCCGAGCCCGACCCGTACTTCCTGTGCGCGGTCATGCTCCTGCACGCGGCGCTCCTGCAGGGCATCGGCGAAGGCGCGTTCGAGACGGCCGTCGGCTACCTGCGCGAGCTGGACCGGCCGAGCATGCCGAGGTTCGGCTCGGCGGCCGCCGACCCGCTGATCCACCGGCAGCTGGGCGAGATGTCGAGCGAGCTGGCCGCGGGACGGGCGCTGATGGTGGCCACCGCCGCCGAGCTGGAGGACCCGCCCGTGGACGCCGGCGAGATGGGCATCCGCGGGTTCCGTTCGAAGGTCGCCAGCACCCGCGCGGGCCTCGACGTGTCCTCACGCCTGCACGACCTCACCGGCGCGCGCAGCACGTCCAACCGCTACCGGTTCGACCGATTCTGGCGCAACGCCAGGACATTCGGCTCGCACGACTCGCTCGACGTGAAGAACGCCCTGATCGGCGACTACGAGCTCGCGGGGAAGTTCCCGGTGCTCTCGGACTACGTGAAGTTCTGATGCCCCACCCCTCGGAACTCCTGCCGCCACAGGATTA
>DASXYS010000158.1:0-32326 GCA_036502365.1 Amycolatopsis sp. | reverse complement strand
CACACTAGGTAGTCGCTACGAGTACGGACAGTGTCATTTCGCTGTGACCAGAACCGCCGGAGGGAGTGGGGATGTGTCCCGCATAATGACCACTTAGCGCGCGCTTAGCGCCGGCCGCGAGAGAACAGGAGACCAGTGTTGTGAACTCGTTCAAGGATCGCGTGGCGATCGTCACCGGGGCCAGCCGCGGGATCGGCCTCGGCATCGCGAAGGAGCTGGTCGAGCGCGGCGCGAAGGTGTGCATCACCGCGCGCAAGCCGGAGCCGCTGGCCGAAGCCGTCGCGGAGCTGGGCGGCGGCGACTTCGCGATCGCTGTGCCCGGGAAGGCCGACGACGTCGAGCACCAGGCCGAGGCGGTGGCGAAGACCGTCGAGCGGTTCGGCCGGGTCGACCTGCTGGTCAACAACACCGGGATCAACCCCGTGTTCGGCCCCACCCTGGACATCGACCCGGCGGCCGCGGCCAAGATCCTCGGCGTCAACGTGCTCGCGCCGCTGTCCTGGATCAAGCACGCGCGCGACGCCTGGATGGGTGAGCACGGCGGCGCGGTGGTGAACATCGCGTCGGTCGCCGGCATCCGGGCGTCACCCGGCATCGGGATCTACGGCGTCAGCAAGGCCGCGCTGATCCGGCTCACCCAGGAGCTCGGCGCCGAGCTGGGGCCGAAGATCCGGGTGAACGCCGTGGCGCCCGCGGTGGTCAAGACCAAATTCGCGACGGCGCTGTACGAGGGCCGCGAGGAGGAGGTCGCCTCGGCCTACCCGATGAAGCGGCTCGGCGTGCCCGCCGACATCGCCGGCGCCGTGGCGTTCCTGCTGTCCGAGGACGCGGGCTGGATCACCGGCCAGACCATCGTGCTCGACGGCGGCGTGACCCTGGTCGGCGGCCTGTGAGCGCCGGGGTCGTCGTCACCGGGGGCGGCGGCGGGATCGGCGCGGCGCTGGCCCGGCGGTTCGCCGCCGAGGGCGCCCGCGTCGTGGTCGCCGACCTCAACGGGGACACCGCCGGCGAGGTGGCGGCCGAGGTCGGCGGGACCGCGTTCGCCGGTGACGTCGCGAGTGAGGACGGCGTCGCGAAGCTCATCGCCGCCGCGCGCGAGACGCTGGGCGAGATCGACGTCTTCTGCGCGAACGCGGGCATCGCGCCGTTCGGCGGGGAGCAGTCGACCGAAGAGGACTGGGCGCGCACCTGGGACGTCAACGTGATGTCGCACGTCCGCGCGGCCCGGCTGCTGCTGCCGGCCTGGCTCGAGCGCGGCAAGGGGCATTTCATCGCGACGGCGTCCGCCGCGGGCCTGCTGACCAGCCTCGGCTCCGCGCCGTACTCCGTGACCAAACACGGCGCGCTGGCGTTCGCCGAATGGCTTTCCGCGACCTACCGCCACCGCGGCCTCACCGTGCAGGCGATCTGCCCGCAGGGCGTGCGCACGGCGATGCTGGAGAGCACCGGCGAGCGCGGCAAGCTGCTGATGGAGGCGTCGGCGATCGAGCCGGCGCAGGTGGCCGACGCGTTGTTCGCCGCCATCGCCGAGGGCCGTTTCCTGGTGCTGCCGCACGAGGAGGTCGCCCAGTACTACGCGGCGCGCGCCACCCAGACCGACCGCTGGCTCAGTGGTATGAACAAGTTGCAGCGCAAGATGGAAGAGCTGCCCGAACAGGCCTGATCCCGGCGGCCGGCGGGCGTCTCACGGCGCGCGCCGGCCGATTCCCGGGCCGCTGCCGGAATTCTTTCCTTCGCCTTCGGCCGGGCAGCGCAAGAGCGTTGATCCACTGCTGTCCGGAACACGACAGGAAACCGGGCTGATCTTGACACCGCCCGCGCGCCCCGAGGACCGTTCCGAGCGCACTTCGGCGAAACAACTCGGCTCCGGAGCGAAGGACGAGCAGACATGGGCAAGCGTCGACTATTACTGAGGTTGTCCGGCGCGGGCCTGCTGGCCGCCGCGCTCGCGATTCCCGTTTCCGCCCCGGCTGGGGCCGCGACCCTGGTCTCCGATCCGGCGTCGCTGGTGAACCCGTTCATCGGCACTTCCAACCAGGCGGACGACTTCCCGGGCGCGGACGTGCCGTTCGGCATGGTCCAGTGGAGCCCGGACACCCCCAGCCGCCCCAGTGGCGGCGGCTACGAATACAACGATAATTCCATCACCGGATTCAGTTTGACGCATTTGTCCGGTCCGGGGTGCGGCGCGGACGGCGACGTCCCCATTCTGCCCACCGTCGGCGCGGTGGACGCCGGGGCCAAGGATTCGTTTTCGCACGCCAATGAGTCCGGGAACGCCGGGTATTACTCCGTCGGCCTCGACAATGGCGTGAAAACCGAGCTGACCGCCGCCCTGCGGTCCGGCATGGCCAAGTTCACCTTCCCGTCGAGCACCCAGTCCAATCTGGTCTTCAAGCTCAATGGCAGCCAGAACGGCACTTCGGACCAGACCTGGAACGTGGTCAGCCCGACGGAGGTGTCCGGCTCGGTGACCTCCGGGCACTTCTGCGGCGCCGGCTTCACCTACACGCTCTACTTCGACCTGGTCTTCGACCGGCCGTTCGCGACCAGTGGCACCGCCGCGGCGCCCGCTGTCACGCCGAAGGCCGCGCCGGGCAAGCTGCACGGCCAAGCCCCTCCGGCCACCCAGTCCGCCCCCGCCGCCCCGGCGGCCGGGCCGGCCAGCTCCTACGTGCGGTTCGACACCACCTCCAACCCCACCGTGCAGGCGAAGGTCGGCGTGTCCTACGTGTCGGTGGCCAACGCGGTGGCGAACCGCGCGGCCGACCTGCCGTCGTTCGACTTCGCCGGCACCAAGCAGGCCGCGCACGACTCGTGGAACTCGATGCTCGGGCGCATCCAGGTGGGCGGCGGCACGGCGGCGCAGCAGCGGATCTTCTACACCGCGCTGTACCACTCCCTGTTGCACCCCAACGTGTTCTCCGATTCCAACGGCCAGTACATCGGCTTCGACAACAAGGCGCACACCGTCGCGAGTGGACACAAGGCGCAGTACGCCAACTTCTCCGGCTGGGACATCTACCGCACCCAGGCGCAGCTTTCGGCGCTGGTCGCGCCGACGGAGACCAGCGACATCGCGCAGTCCATGGTCACCGACTACGACCAGGGTGGCACGCTGCCCAAGTGGGCGCAGAACAACGGCGAAACCGACGTGATGGTCGGGGACCCGGCCGCGCCGATCCTGGCGAACTACTACGCGTTCGGCGCCCGCGGGTTCGACACCGCCGCGGCACTGGCCGCGATGGAGCACCAGGCGAGCGAGCCGAACAACGACCGGCCCTGGCTCACCGACCTCAACTCGCCCGGCTACATCCCGGGCAACGTCGACAGCAACTACGAGTGCTGCAACGCCTACGGCCCGGTCTCCACGCAGCTGGAGTACGACTCCGCGGACTTCGCGGTCTCCGCGTTCGCCGGAGCGTTGGGGGACAAGGCAAACCAGGCGTTCTACGCCGGCCGCGCGCAGAACTGGAAGAACACCTTCAACCCGGCCAGCGGTTTCATGCAGCCGAAGGACTCCAGCGGCTCGTGGAGTGGCGGGTTCGACCCGAAGAGCCAGTCCGGCTTCGTCGAGGGCACCTCGTGGCAGTACACCGGCATGGTGCCGTTCAACGTGGCCGGGCTCGCGAAAGCGCGCGGCGGCAACGCCTCGCTGGTGAGCTACCTCGACAGCGTGCTCTCGGACTTCCACTACGGCGACGGCAGCAAGTCCGACCTGGGCAACGAGCCGAGCCTGGAACTGCCGTGGGAGTACGACTACGTCGGGCAGCCGTACAAAACGCAGAAGGTGGTGCGGCAGGTCCAGGACCAGATCTGGACCGACGCCCCCGGCGGGCTGGCCGGCAACGACGACCTCGGCGCGATGAGCGCGTGGTACGTCTTCTCCGCGCTCGGCTTCTACCCGATGACGCCGGGCACGGCGGACCTCGCGCTCGGCAGCCCGCTGTTCACGCAGTCGGTGACCACCCTGCCCAGCGGGAAAACGCTGACGGTCAACGCGCCGGCCGCCGCCGACAACGCGCCGTACGTGCAGAGCGCCACCTGGAATGGCGGGGCGTGGGACAACGCGTACGCCCCGACGTCGGCGATCACGGCGGGCGGCACGCTCGCGTTCACCTTGGGTACCACGGCCAACACCGGCTGGGCGGCTGCCAACCCGCCGCCCTCGTACGAGAGCGGGAGCCTGCCGCACCTGGGCACGCTGACCTCCGGGATCGCCGGAAAGTGCGCCGATGTCGACCACAGCGGCACGGCCAGCCCGACGAAGGTCCAGGTCTACACCTGCAACCCGAGCGGCGCCCAGCAGTGGTACGCGGCGCCGGACGGTTCCTTGCAGGCCGAGGGCGGCTGCCTCGACGTCTCCAACAGCGGCACCGCCGAGGACACCCTGGTCCAGCGGTGGCACTGCAACGGCAGCGTCGCGCAGGTGTGGCAGCCCGGGGCCAACGGCTCGCTGGTGAACCCGAATTCCGGGCGCTGCCTCGACGATCCGCAGTCCAGCACCGTCGACGGCACCCAGCTGCAGATCCACACCTGCAACGGGACCCCGGCGCAGAGCTGGACACACGGCTGAGCTGAACAGTCCCCGTCGCCCCGGGCTTTCCGGGGTGACGGGGACTGTCGCGGTGGTGCTCAGTCCCCGGTGTGGGGCGGGAACCGCGGCGGCCGCCGTTCGTTCCAGCTGGCCACGCCCTCGGCGACTTCCGGGTGGGCAAAGGATTCCAGCATCAGCCCCGTCGACGTCACGGCGGACTGCTCCAGTGACACCGCGGGTTCGCGGGTGACCTGGTCCTTGATCGTCGCCATCGAGCGCGGGGCGCTGTACGTGGCGAGTTCGGTGGCGTAGGCGTGCGCGCGCAGCGCCAGCTCGCCCGCGGGCACGATCTCTTGCACCAGCCCGTATTCCAGCGCCTGCTCGGCGGTGAACGTGCGGGCCGACAGCAGCAGGTCCAGTGCGCGGCCGCGGCCGACGAGTTCCGGCAGCAGCTTCGCGACGCCGTACTCGGCGATCAGCCCGCGGCGCGCGAACGCCGTGGTGAACTTCGCGCCCGCGGCGGCAAAACGCACGTCGGCCGCGCACGCGATGACAAAACCGAGGCCCGCGCAGCCGCCGTTGATCGCGGCGACGACCGGAACCCGCACGAACGCGGCGGCGAGCACGTCGCGGTAGCCTTCCCGGTCGTCCTCGGTCACCGGCGGCGCCTCGGCGGTGTTGTCCAGCAGGCCGAGATCCGCGCCGGGGCAGAAGGCACGCCCGGCCCCGGTCACCACCACCGCGCGGACGGCCGGGTCGGCGTCGGCCTCGCGCAGCCGGGCGCCGTAACGCGCCTGCATGGCCCGGTCCATCGCGTTGCTGCGCCCGGGCCGGTCGAAGGTGAGCGTGGCGACCGGCCCGGCCGCCTCGTACCGGACACCATCCACAGTGGACTCTTCGGACTGTTCAGCGGGCAACACGGCCTCCTCGTCGCGGCGTTCCCGGCGGTGCACGGGCCTCGCCGAGCGTACGCGCGGCCGGCCTCCAACCTGAGTGATAAGGGGCAAATTTTCCCGGCATGAGACCACAAACAGGTCTAATCGGGCGGACTTGCCCGGCGAGGTACGTCCGGTACCGGCAAGATCACTCCGCGAAGTCATCGGCTTCGAAGGTGTAACCGCGGCGGACCGTGGGTAGTCATCTTCGAATCGATCAGCGGTACCGAAAGGCAGAGCTTGATGTCCGACGCGGGAGACACGGCCGGAAAACTGACGGTGGAGGACGTTCACGTCACCGATCCCTCGGTGATCAGACGAGCCGTCGGCGCGGCCGCGGTCGGCAACATCACCGAGTGGTACGACTTCGGCGTCTACGGGTACCTGGCGACGACCATCCAGAAGGTCTTCTTCACCGACCTGCCGCCCGCGACCGGGCAGATCGCCACGTTCGGGGTGTTCGCGGTCTCGTTCCTGATCCGGCCGTTCGGCGGGCTGATCTTCGGCCCGCTGGGGGACCGGATCGGCCGCAAGCGCGTGCTGTCGCTGACGGTCATCCTGATGGCACTGGGCACGCTGCTGCTCGGCATCATCCCGAGCTACGGCGCGATCGGCATCGCCGCGCCCATGCTGGTGCTGCTGGCCCGGCTGCTGCAGGGCATCTCGACCGGCGGCGAGTACGGCAACGCGATGACGTTCATCGCGGAGTACGCGCCGGACCGCCGCCGCGGGTTCTTCGGCAGCTGGCTGGAGTTCGGCACGCTCACCGGGTACGCCTTCGGCGCGACGATCGCGACCGTGCTGAGCGCGGTGCTCACCGAGCAGCAGCTGCTCACCTGGGGCTGGCGGATCCCGTTCCTGATCGCGCTGCCGCTCGGCGCGGTCGGGCTGTACCTGCGGCAGCGGCTGGAGGAGTCGCCGGCGTTCGCCCAGCTGCAGAACTCGGAAGAGCGCAAACCGGTGCAGTCGCTGGGCAGCGAGCTGCGCGCGGTGTTCACCAAGTACTGGCCCGCGATGCTGCTGTGCGCCGGCCTGGTGCTCACCTGGAACGTCACCAACTACATGCTGACCAGCTATATGCCGACCTACCTGACCGAGGCCCTGCCCGCGCACGGCGCCGGCGTCGGCACCACCTCCTCGGAGATCCTGCAGATCGTCGTGCTGGTGGTGCTGATGGTGGTGATCACGTTCGTGGGACGGCTGTCGGACAAGGTCGGCCGCCGCCCGGTCGTGATGGCCGGCTGCGCCGGGCTGGTGGTGCTTTCACTCCCGTCGGTGCTGCTGGTGCGGGCCGGCGGCGACGTCGCCACGTTCTTCGGCCTGCTGCTGATGGGCCTGGTGCTGGTGCTCTTCTCCGCGGTCCTGCCCTCCACGCTGCCCGCGCTGTTCCCCACGCACATCCGGGCGGGCGGGCTGTCGATCGCGTTCAACATCTCGGTTTCGCTGTTCGGCGGCACGACCGCGACGGTGATGAGCGCGCTCGTCTCCGGCACCGGCGACCTGAACTGGCCCGCGTACTACCTGATCATCGCCGGGGTGATCGGCGCCGTCTGCACGTTCTTCATGCGGGAGACCGCGCGCCGGTCGCTGGCCGGCTCGGGCCCGACGGTGGAGACCCAGGAAGAGGCGCGCGAGCTGGTCGCGGCGTCCGCCAACGGCACCTGGCCGGAGAAGAACTGATGGGCCACGACGGCGGCGCCGGTGGCGGGCACCACGGTGGTGGGCATCCCGGCGGCGGGCATCATGGTGGTGGGCATCATGGTGGCGGGCATCATCACTACACGCCCGCCGACGGCGGCGGTTATCTCCCCACGGGCCGCCGCCGCGGGGGTGGCCCGCCCAGCTCGGGCCGAGTGGTCGTGGCGATGCTGATCGGGCTCGCCGTCACGGTGGTCCTGCTGGTGCTGAGCCACCACTGATCCCGCGCTTGACGGGCTTGCGGCAGCTCTCTAGCGTCCTCCATACCGACTGGTCGGTGTCCAAAGGAGGTCACGCGATGGGCTGGTACGACACGAAACCGTGGCTGGCGAGCTACGGCGACGAGGCCATCCCGGAGGTCACGCCGACCACGCTGCCCGACACCTTCCGGCGGACCGTCGCGGCGGTGCCGGACACCACGGCCATCGCGTACTTCGACGCCCGCCTCAGCTATCGCGAGGTGGACGAGCTGTCCGACGGCGTCGCCCGCCACCTGCTCGCGGCCGGCTTCGGCCGTGGCGACCGGCTTGCCCTGGTGCTGCAGAACATCCCGCAGTTCGTGCTCGCACTGCTCGGCGCGTGGAAGGCCGGCGGCATCGTGGTGCCGGTCAACCCGATGTACCGTGCGGGCGAGCTGACCCACGTGCTCACCGACGCCGGGGTCAAGGCGATCGTCTGCTCGCAGCGAGGCTGGCACGACTACATCGGCGCGCTCGTCCCGGACAGTCCGGTGGAGATCGCGTTGACCACCAGCGAGCTGGACGTCCAGACGCGGGACGACCCACGGGTGCTCGGCCAGGCCACGCGGCAGGAGACGCCCGGCGCGGCCGACCTGCTCGAGGCCGCCCGCTCGGCGACCGGCGGGATCGAGCCGGTCCGCCCCGCGCTCGACGACATCGCGTTGATCAGCTACACCTCCGGCACCAGCGGGAAACCCAAGGGCGCCACCAATACCCACGGCAACATCGGCACCAACGCGGCGCTGCTCGCCGGCTCCGCGGACACGGCTCCGGGTGTGGCGCTCTTCGCGCTGGCGCCGCTGTTCCACATCACCGGCATGGTGTGCGAAGTCGCGTACGCGATCGAGGTCTCGGGGACTCTCGCGCTCGCCTACCGGTTCGAGCCCGGCGTGGTCCTCGACGCGCTGCTGGAGCACCGGCCGGCGTACATGGTCGGCCCGTCGACCGCGTACATGGCGCTGATGGCGCACCCGGCGGCGTCGCCCGAGCACTTCGAATCGTTCGAAGCACTGTACTCCGGTGGCGCGGCGTTGCCGCCGGCTGTGGTGGCGGCGTTCCGTGAGCGTTTCGGGCGCTATATCCACAATGGCTACGGCCTCACCGAGACCACCGCGGGCTGCGTTGTCGTGCCGCGGGGCCTGGAGGCTCCCGTGGACCCGGAGTCCGGCACCATCTCGATCGGCCTGCCCATCCCCGGCACGATCGTGCGGATCCTCACCGACGACGGCGCCGAGCTGCCGCCGGGCCAGGCCGGCGAGATCGCCGTGGAGGGCCCGATGGTGGTGCCCGGCTACTGGAACGCGCCGGACGCCACGGCCGCGGCGCTGCCCGGAGGCCGTCTGCTCACCGGCGACATCGGCTTCATGGACGAGCGCGGCTGGGTCTACGTCGTGGACCGCAAGAAGGACATGATCAACGCGGCCGGGTTCAAGGTGTGGCCGCGTGAGGTGGAAGACGTGCTGTACAGCCATCCCGCGGTGCGCGAGGCCGCCGTGGTGGGCGTGCCGGACGAATACCGCGGCGAGACTGTGAAGGCGTACGTCAGCCCGGCGCCGGGGCAGCGGGCGGACCCGGCGGAATTGGTGGCGTACTGCAAGGAACGGCTGGCCGCCTACAAATACCCCCGCACGGTCGAGGTGCTGCCCGAGCTGCCGAAGACAGCCAGCGGCAAGATCCTGCGGCGCGAACTGCGTGCCCGCAGCCAGGAAGGAGCGTGACGATGGTCGACACAGTGCGTGGCGAGGTGGCGCCGGAGAGCCTGGGCAGGGTGCTGATGCACGAGCACATTTTCGTGCTGAGCCCGGAGTTCGTCGCCAACTATCCCGAGCACGACGGGTTCGACGAGCCGGTGCACGTGCCGGAGGCGATCGAAAAGCTGCGGGCGCTCAAGGCCGCGGGGATCGACACGATCGTCGACCCGACCGTGATCGGGCTGGGCCGCTACATCCCGCGGGTGCAGAAGATCGCCGCCGAGGTCGACCTGAACATCGTTGTGGCGACTGGCTTGTACACCTACAACGAGCTGCCGCACTACCTTTCGCTGCGCGGTCCCGGCACGTTGCTGGGCGGCGAGGACCCGATGGTTGCGATGTTCGTCGGCGACCTCACCGACGGCATCGCCGGCACCGGCGTCAAGGCCGGAGTGCTCAAGTGCGCCACCGACGAACCGGGCGTGACGCCGGGCGTCGAGCGGGTGCTGCGGGCCGTCGCGAAGGCGCACCGGGCCACCGGCGCGCCGATCATGACGCACACCCACGCGGGCACCCGGCGCGGGCTGGAGCAGCAGGACGTGTTCGAGTCCGAAGGCGTCGACCTGGCCCGCGTGCTGATCGGGCACAGCGGCGACACGGCGGACCTGGACTACCTGACGGCTTTGGCTGACCGCGGCTCGCTGCTCGGCATGGACCGGTTCGGGATCGACTCGTTCCTGCCGTTCGAGGACCGCGTCGCGACGGTCGCGGCGCTGTGCGAGCGCGGGTACGCGGACAGCATGGTGCTTTCGCAGGACGCGTCCTGCTACATGGACTGGCTGGAGACGCCGGTGCGCGAGGCGGTGCTGCCCAACTGGCACTACCTGCACATCACCGAAGACGTGCTGCCGGCCCTGCGCGCCCGCGGCGTCGCCGAAGCCGACCTGACCAAGATGCTGGTCGACAACCCGCGCCGGTTCCTGACCCGGGGGAGCGGCTACTGATGGTGAGTGCGCAAGCCGGCGAGCAGGCCGCGGTCCCGCGCCGGCTGCTTCAGCAGGCGACGAAGCTGTTCGCGAAAAAGGGCTTCGACCGCACGTCGGTGCAGGAGATCGTGGAGGCGGCGGGCGTCACCAAAGGCGCGATGTACCACTACTTCGGCTCCAAGGACGACCTGCTCTACGAGATCTACGCCCGTGTGCTGCGCGAGCAGACCGCCCAGCTGGAGAAGGTGGCCGACAGCGACGCCCCGCTGCGCGCCCGCCTCGCCACCGCAGCGTCCGATGTGGTCGTCAGCAGCATCGAGAACCTGGACGACAACACGATCTTCCTGCAGTCCATGCACCAGCTGAGCACGGAGAAGCGCAAGGCGGTGCGCGCGGAACGCCGCAAGTACCACGAGCGCTTCCGCCGCCTGATCGAAGAAGGCCAGGCCGGCGGCGACTTCCGGGCGGACAAACCGGCGGACCTGGTGGTGGACTTCTTTTTTGGCTCAGTGCATCACTTGGGCAGCTGGTATCGGCGGGGCGGGCCGCTAGGCGCCCGCGAGGTGGGGGACCACTTTGCCGACCTGCTGCTGTCGATGCTGAGACCGGAGAGCTGAGTCCTTGCCGCCGCGCAGGTGAAGGAGGCCGAACTTCACGGTGAGGGTGCGATTTCTTCGAGCTGAACCGCGTTGGTCCGCGGCCCGAGAAAGGCCACGCACACGCTCATCGCCGTGATCAGCGCCGCGCACGACAGGTAGAGGATCGCCGGGCCGAGTACATCGAGGACGGTGAGGGCGATGAACGGCAGCAATCCGGCGACGAGGCGGGACAGCGCGTAGGAGCGGCCGATGACGGTGCTGCGAACACTGGTCGGGAACAGCTCGGCCGTGTAGGTGCGGGACACGGTCGCCTGGATGACGCTGAGCAGCGTGGTGGCGGTCCCGGCGACGACGATCAGCCAGGCGGACCCGGCGAAACCGAAGACCGTGCCGACGATGGCAACGCCGAGGGAGGTCACGATCGTCAGCGTGCGGCGCTGGCAACGATCCGCGAGCACGATCAGCAGCAGCGAGCCGAGCGGGTAGCCGATCGCGGTCAAGGCCGTGTAGGACAGCGATTCGACCACGTCGAACCCCTTGTGCAGCAAGACGAGTGGAGCGATCGAGGCAAACCCGTAGAAGCCGACCGGGCCGAGCGTCTCGATGACACAAGCCAGCATCGTGCGGCCGAGCAACGGCCGGCGCAGCAGCCGCGGACGTTCCGATGTGGACGGTGGATGTCGCGGCGCGGGCACCGGGCCGGGATCTCGCGGCGGGACGTGTCCTGCGCGTGTCTCGATCGCCAGCAGGGTGGCGATCGCGTCGGCCTCACGTCCGCGTGACAGCAGCCATCGCGGTGACTCGGGAAGCCGGCGGCGAAGGGCCCAGACGACGACGGCGCCGAGCGCGCTGAAGGCCAGCATCCACCGCCAGCTGGAGATTCCGGCCAGGGTGTGGGGGAGCAGCGACGCCGCGGCGCCGGCCAGCGGAACCGCCAGCATGCCGAACGCGTAGCTCCGGGCGACCAGCCGCCCGCGGTGCGACGCCGGGAGCAGCTCGGCGAGGTAGGCGTCCACCAGCGCCAGCTCGGCGCCCAGCCCGACGCCGATCAGGAACCGCAGTGTGACCAGCTCGCCCGGACCGGTGGCGAACGCGCACAAGAGCGCCAATGCCGCGTAGGACACGAGGTTGAGCTGGAACATCCGGCGGCGGCCGACGCGGTCGGCCAGCGGGGTGAGGATGAGCGCGCCCAGCAGTTCCCCGGCGAACGTCGACCCGATGATCAGCGACTTCCCCAGGGTGGACGGCACCCAATCGCCCGGCAGCAGCGGGATCATCAGCGTGCCGACGGCCACTTCGAAGAAGTTGAAGAAGCAGCCGAGACCGACCACGGTCACCAGTGAACGGTGCCAGCGGCCGACGGGGATCCCGTCCAGACGATCGGCGACGCGGCGTCCGGCCTCGCCCATCGTGCGGCCGGGTGGGGAGTCCGGAGACCTCTTCGTCATCACGCCACCTTTGGTCGCAGCCGGCATCTGGTTTCACTATCTAGAATCCAGATTCCGTCATGTGACGAAGACTGTTGTGGTTTCGGTTGACCGTGTCAAGGGCCCGGGCTACCGTGAATTCACAAAATGGTTCGTGAGATTCACATAGTGAAACCGTTGGGAGAGCTGTGAACGTTACTGCCCAACTTGCGGAATGGGTGCGAGCGCTGAAGCCCGACGACATCCCGGAGCGGGTCCGGACGAGGGCGAAGTACCTGCTTCTCGACGGGATCGGTGCCGGGCTCGTGGGTGCGCAGCTGCCCTGGTCGCGGGTCGCGACCGACTCGGTCCTGGCGCTCGAGGGCGCGGGGGAGTCGATTGTCATGGGCACGGGCCGGACCACGAGCGCGCCCGCGGCGGTCCTGGTGAACAGCACGTTCGTCCAGGGCTTCGAGCTGGACGACTTCCACCCGATCGCGCCGCTGCACAGCGGCTCGCTGGTGATTCCGGCGATCCTCGCGACGGCACAGGCGGGCTTCGCGGTCTCGGGCGCCGACGCGCTGACCGCGGCGGTCGTCGGGTTCGAGGTGGGTCCGCGGGTGGGCCGGGCTTTGCACGGTGCCGAGATGCTGTCCCGGGGCTGGCATTCGGGGCCCGTGTTCGGCACGCACGCCGCCGCGATGACCACCGGGAAGCTGTGCGGCCTCGACGCGGCACAGCTCGAGGACGCACTGGGGATGGCCGGCACGCAGTCGGGCGGTCTGATGGCCGCCCAGTACGAGGCGATGTCCAAGCGCATGCAGCACGGTTTCGCCGCTCGTAACGGTTTCTATGCCGCGCGCCTGGCCGCGGGCGGCTACACCGGCATCAAGGCGGTGTTCGAACGGGAGTACGGCGGATTCCTGGCCGTCTTCGGCGAAGGCCACGACCCCGCGCCGGAGGAGATCGTCGCCGAACTGGGCGGGCGATGGGAAACCGAGATCATCATGGTGAAGTCGTTCGCCGCGATGGGCGGCCTGCACGGCGCCATCGAGGCGGCCCTCGCGCTGCGGTCGGAGCACTCGATCGACGTGGACCGGATCGAGCGGATCGACGTGGCCGTCGGGAATACCGTCTACCACCACGGCTGGTGGCCACCCGAACGGCCGCTCACGCCGATCGGCGGCCAGATGAACATCGGCTACGCGGTGGCGGCGGCGCTGTGCGACGGCCAGGTTCTCGCCCGGCAGTTCACTTCCGAACGGCTGGACGCCGACGACGTGTGGGCCCTGATCGACCGCGTCCGGGTCCGCCACGCCACCGAGTACGACAGCGCCGAGCCGGCCAAGAGGTTCGCCACCGACTTGCGGATCACCTTGCGTGACGGCACCGAACTGGCGAAACACGTGGTGACGCCGCACGGTTCGCCGTTCGACCCGGTGACCGCCGACGAGATCGTCGGCAAATACCGGCAGCTCACCGAGCCCGCGCTGACCCCGGCCCGCCGGCAGGCGATCGAGGCCGCGGTCCTCGGCCTGGACGAAGCCGATCACCTCGACGAGCTGATCGACCTGCTCGCGCCGGCCGTGACCGGCGTCCTGGACTGAACTGTCCTGGACTGAACGAAAGGAACCAGCCATGAGCGCATCGAACGCGCGCGCGGCACTGCGGCAGCAACTCGCCGGCCAGGAACTCGTTGTGGCGCCGGGTGTCTTCGACGGGATTTCCGCCCACCTGGTCGCCCGGCTCGGCTTCCGGGCCGGCTACCTCACCGGCGCCGGGATCGCCGCCTCCGGGTTCGGGCTGCCGGACATCGGGCTGGTGACGCAGACCGAGATGGCCGAGCGGGCCCGGATGATCACCCGGGTGCTCGGCGGCATCCCGCTGATCGCCGATGCCGACACCGGCTACGGCGCCGAGCTCAACGTGGTCCGCACCGTGCGGGAGTACGAGGCCGCCGGCGTCGCGGCGATCCAGCTGGAGGACCAGGCTTTCCCGAAGAAATGCGGGCACCTGCCCGACAAGGAGCTGATCGACCCCGCGACGTTCGCCGCCCGGTTGACCGCGGCGCTGGAAGCACGCACGGACCCGGACCTCGTGGTCATCGCGCGGACCGACGCCCGCGGGCCGCTCGGGCTGGACGCCGCGATCGAGCGGGCGAACACCTACGCCCGGGCCGGCGCCGACGTCATCTTCGTCGAGGCTCCCCAGAGTGTCGGAGAGATCGAGCGGATTGCCGCCGAGGTGCCGGCTCCGCTGCTGATCAACCTCGTCATCGGCGGTCTGACCCCGATCGAGTCGACCGAGCGACTGCAGAAGCTGGGGTACGCCATCGCCATCCATCCGTCGCTGGCGCTCGGCGGCGCCGCGTTCGCGATGCTGACCGGGCTGGCCGAGCTGGCGGGCACCGATCCGAAGAGCTTGATCCCGAGCAAGCCGGCCGAGTTCTTCAACCTCGTCGGCCTGGCCGAATGGTCGGAGATCGGCGAGCGCCACCGCGGCGAATCCGTGACGGGAGCCTGACCGATGGGTATGACGATGATCGAGAACCTGCTGGCCCGCAAGGCCGGGGTCGAGCAGGTCAAGCCGGGCGACACCGTGACCGTGGACGTCGACATGTGCGTCCTGATCGACCTGCAGTTCGCGACGTCGTGGCTGCAGCCGACCCGCATCCACGACCCGGACCGGGTCGCGGTGATCATGGACCACGCGGTGCCGGCGCCGTCGCTCAAGGACGCGGCGGGCGGGCCGCGCGCCCGCAAGTTCGTCGCCGACTTCGGGATCGGGAAGTTCTTCGACGTGGGCCGGCACGGGATCTGCCACCAGGTGATCGCGGAGAACGGCCTGGCGCGGCCCGGCGAAGTCCTGGCGTGCACCGACTCCCACACCTGCGCGGGCGGCGCGTACAACACCGCCGCACGCGGACTGGGCCCGGCGGAGGTGTACTCCATCCTGTGCACCGGGCAGACCTGGTTCCAGGTCGCCCCGACGATCCGTTACGAGTTCGTTGGTGCCAAGCCCGATGACGTCAGCGGCAAGGACATTTTCCTGTACCTGGCGGACAAGTACGGCGACGCCGCGAACACGAACCTGGAGTTCGGCGGTCCGGGCCTGGCCGGCGTGCCGATGAACGACCGCCGGACGATCGCCACCCAGGGCGCCGAGATCTCCGCCGACTTCAGCACCTTCGGGGTCGACGACGTCCTGCGTGACTTCCTCGCCGAACGTGGTGTCGAAGACTTCCGAGCGGCCGACGCCGACCCGGACGCCGCCTACCTCGACGTCCGCCAGATCGACCTGTCGAGCCTGGAACCGTACGTGGCGAGACCGGGCACGGTGAGCCGCAACGGCGTGCCGGTCGGCGACATCGAGGCGCGCAAGATCGACCAGGCCTTCATCGGCTCCTGCGCCAACGGCCAGCTCGAAGATCTCCGCATCGCCGCCGGAATCCTGCGTGGCCGCACCGTCGCGCCGGGCGTCCGGCTGCTCGTGACCCCGGCGTCCCAACAGGTTTACCGCGACGCGATGCGCCTGGGCTACCTCCAGGACATCGCCGACGCCGGCGGGGTCGTCACGAACTCGACGTGTGGCGCCTGCTTCGGCTACCACATGGGCGTGGTCGGACCGGGCGAGGTCTGCATCACCTCGAGCACGCGCAACTTCACCGGCCGGATGGGCAGCACCGAGGCCGAGATCTACATGGCATCGCCCGCCACGGTGGCCGCGTCCGCGATCGCCGGTGTCATCACCGACCCGAGGAAGGTGACGGCATGAGCGCCACCGAGGTCTCCGGCCGGGTCTGGGTGTTCGGGGACTCGGTGAACACCGACGCGATGTATCCGGCCTTCGCGATGAAGATGGACATCCCCGAAGCGGCCAGGCACGTGTTCTACGAGGTCCGTCCCGGGTGGACGGACGAGGTCGCGCCGGGCGACATCGTGGTGGCGGGCAGGAACTTCGGCGTCGGGTCCTCGCGGCCGGTCGCGACGCTGATGCGGCAGCTCGGTGTCGCCGCGCTCGTCGCGGAGGAGTTCAACTCCCTGTTCATGCGCAACGCCGTCAACGCGGGACTTCCCGCGCTGACGATCCCCGGTGCCACGTCCGTCTTCGACGACGGCGACGTCGGGAGGTTCGACATCGCGGCCGGGCACTATGTCAACGAGACCAAGGAAACCGAGGGCGACTTCCCGCCGCTTCCGGAACTGGTCCTGGAGATCCTCGCCGGCGGCGGTGTGCTGCCTCGCCTGGCCGCGCAGGGGTACCTGCCGGCCGAAGCGCTCGGCGCCCTGCGCTCGGGCGCGATTCCCCACGACACGGGCGGCAGCGCATGACGGTGGCACAGCTCGCGCGCGGGATCTGGCGAATCCCGACGACGGCGCGCGATCGTGACAACGCCTTCCTCGTCGAGACCGAGGAGGGATACACGCTCGTCGACGTCGGCTGGGCCAAGGCGCCGGGGCGGATCGCCGCGGCGGTCGAGGAACTCGGCCACAAGCCTGCGGACATCCGGCGGATCGTCATCACCCATGCCCACCCGGACCACGTCCAGGGTGCGGAGGAGATGCGGGCCCGGACCGGCGCGGAGATCCTCATCCACGCGGCGGACGCGGACTGGCTGCGATCCGGCCGGGTCCCGGCATCCGGGCGCGAGGGCTCGCTCGGCCGCTTGGTCGACAAGATCCCCAAGCTGCACTGGCGGCCGACGCAGCCCGACCGAACCGTGACCGACGACGAGGTGGTCGACGGGCTGAAGGTCATCCACACCCCCGGCCACAGCCCGGGGCACATCGTGCTGCTGCACGAACCGTCCCGGACCCTGCTCGCCGGTGACGCGGTGTTCCACCGTTCCGGAGAGCCGCAGCAGGGACCGGCGGCGCTCTCGGCCGACTCGGCTGCCCGCGACGCCAGCCTCCGGCGCCTCCCGGCCGACGTGGCCGCCGTCGGGTTCGCCCATGGCAAGCCGCTCACCGGGGACGACGTCCAGTCCTATGTGGACTGGTTGCGCGAGAACGGCTCGGGCCGGGGCCGGGGTTGACCGGGTAACCACGACGTCCTACGGTTCCTGTATATGGAACTGATTGCCCGGATAATGAAGCCGGTGATGGTGTGAAGCAGGAGGAGCCGGCGGGGTACACCGAGGGCGGTGAAACCGCCCGGCGGGCGCTGCGGCTCATCGAAGTGGTGGTGACCGCCGGGGCGCCGCTCGCCCTCGGCGAGCTGGTCGAGCTGGTGGGGCTGTCCAAGAGCACCTGCTACCGGCTGGTGAGAGTGCTGCAGGACGAGCGCTACCTCGACCGGGCCGAGTCCGGCGGCTATTCGATCGGCAGCCGGCTCGTCGGCATCGCGGCCGCCGTGCTGCCGCAGGCGGCGGCGTACCAGGCGGCCAGGCCGTTGTTGTCGGCGCTCACCGACGCGGTCGGTGAGACCACGACCCTGCACGTCCGCAGCGGCAGCCGGAGTGTGCTGGTGCTCGGCGTGGAGAGCAGCGATCAGGTGCTCCGGCGCGCGGCCACGGTCGGCGAGACGGGCTGGCTGGGACGAGGTGCCAGCGGTCAGGCGATCCTGGCCCACCTGGCGCCGGCGGACGCCGATCGGATCATCGGCCAAGCCGACGACGCCGACTCGCTCCGGGCCGCCTTGGCCGTCGCCGTACAGGACGGCTATGCCTTGTCGTACGGCGCGAACCATCCCGGGGTGCACGGGATCGCCGCCCCGGTCCGGTCCGCCTTCACCGCGGGCGGCGGGATGTCCGTCGCGGTCTCCGGCCCCGCGGACCGGTGGACCGGCGATCGCATGCGTGCGTGTGCTCCGCAGTTGCTCAAGACCTGCGAAGAGCTTTCCGCACTGTTCGCCGACTTGGCCGAACCGGCCGCCGGCCGTTGAGACCGGGTCATGGCGCGTGATCTCCGGCGCCGCCGCGTGGCAGCCAGACGACGACGGTGGTTCCGCGGCCCTCGGTACCGGCGACCTCGATGCCCCCGTGATGAGCGTTGACGATCTCCCGCGCGATCGCGAGGCCGAGCCCGCTCGTCCCGCTCGCCCGGTCGCGGCTGCCGTCGAGGCGGACGAACCGGTCGAAGATGCGGTCGCGGTCTTCGACCGGGATGCCCGGGCCGTCGTCGGTGATCTCGGTGACCACCCGCTCGTCCGTTGTGGCTGTGCTGATGTGGACAGTGGTGTCCGCGTGCCGCACGGCGTTGTCGAGGACGTTGCGGAATACGCGTTGCAAGTGGCTCTCGTCGCCCGGGACAGTAGTGTCGCCGGCTGATTCCAGATCGACCGTCAGGCGTCCGGCCGGGGTCGTGTCGCGGATGCCGCGCAGCAGCCGGGCGATGTCCACTTCGGACGCGTTCGCCGTGAGCTGGTGTTCGTCCGCCCTGGCCAGCAGCAGCAACTGCCGGATCAGGTCTTCGAGCCGGTTGGACTGCACGGCCGCGCGCTCGGCGATTTCGGGCCAGGGGGCCCGGTCGCGGTGGGCAAGCCCGACTTCGAGCGTGGTGCGGATGGCCGCGAGCGGGCTCCGCAGTTCGTGGGAGGCGTCGGCGACGAAGCGGCGCTGGCGGCCGGCGGAGTTCTCCAGCCGGGCGAGCATGTCGTTCATCGTCCGGGCGAGGGAGCCGATCTCGTCGGGAGTACCGGGTTCCGGCACCCGGCGGGACAGGTCGGCGGAGGTGATCTCGGTGACCGCGTGCCGGATCTGCTCGACCGGGCGCAGCACGCGCCCGACGATCAGCCAGACCGTGGCCGCGGCGAGGACGAGGATGACGGGAAACCCGAGCAGCAGGTTGGAGGTGAACGCGCCGCGCAGCTGGTTCAGCAACCCGGTGGGCGTCCCGGCCAGGATGGTCACCTGGTGCCCGGCGACGATCTGGGGGACGGCGACCACCCGGACGTCGTCGGGGATGATCCCGTCGGCGGCGCTGGTGCGCTGGGGGGTCTCGGAAGGGCCGGCCACGGTGTACATGGCGGGCAGGCCGGTCAGCGTGCGGGTCGCGGCGAGCACGTGCCCGTCCGGGGCCAGCACCTGGGCCTCGGCATCCGCGTCCAATGTGGATGGAGCCAGCACGTGTGGCCAGGCGCCGTTCGCCGCGGATTCCGTGATCTCGATGGCGTAGGCGCGCAACTGGCCTTCGAGGGTGCGGTCGATGGACTGGAGCTGCAGCAGGTACAGCAGGACGATCCCCAGCACGGCGGCGGCGGTGATGACGAGCCCGGCGACCATGGTGAGCCGGACCCGCAGGGTTCGCCACCACCGCGGGGCCGGGCGTTCACCGCTCATCGTGGTCGTCCCGGATGAGGTAGCCCTGGCCCCGCAGGGTGTGGATCACGTCGCGGCCGCCGGGCCGGTCCAGTTTCCGGCGCAGCCGGTGGACCGTGACCTCGACGACCGCCGGCCCGCCGTCGTAGGCGGCGTCCCAGCAGTGGTCCAGCAGCTCGGACTTCGGCACCACCTGTCCCGGCCGGCGGAGCAGGTACTCCAGGACGGTCAGCTCGCGGCTGGTCAGCTCCAGTTCGACACCCTCGTGCGTCACGGTGCGCGCGGCCGGGTCGAAACGGAGCCCGGCAGCGGTGAGGACCGCGGGACGCCGGCCGAGCCCGCGCCGGGTCAGCGCGCGCAGCCGGGCGAGCAGGACGGGGTAGGCGAACGGCTTGGCCAGGTAGTCGTCGGCGCCACTGTCGAGCCCTTCGGCCTCGTCAAGGTCGTCGTCCATGGCGGTGAGCATGAGGATCGGGGTCCACAGTCCCTCGGCGCGCAGGCGACGGCAGACCTGGTAGCCGTCCAGCCCGGGCAGCATGACGTCGAGGACGATCACGTCGTGGGCCGTTTCGCGGGCTTTCCACAGGGCGTCCCGGCCGTCGGCGGAGACGTCCACGACGTAGCCCTCGGCTCGCAGGCCCCAGGCGAGGGACGCGGCCATCGCTTCCTCGTCCTCGACCACCAGTATCCGCATGGCCCCAGTATCTCCGCCACGACGCGGGAATCGCGCTTCCCCGCGGTTACCGGCTGAAAGCGTCCTGTAAGGAAGCTTTCGCGACGATCACCGCAGACGGTTCGCTTCGCCCGCCGAAACGAGGAAGACCCCTGCTGTGACGTCCTTTCCGAGATACCGCGCGCTGGTGCCGCTCGTGTGCCTGGCGTTCCTGCTCGTCGCGAGCCCGGCGGCGCGCGCCGACTCGCCGTCCTCGGGCGGCGATGTCACGGTGGCCCAGACCCTCGGCGACCGCGAGCTCACCGTCGTGCTGCGCCGGGTGACCAGCGTCCCCGGCCCGCTGCACCTCGACGTCGTCACCCACGCCGGGACGGCGCCCGGCCGGCTGAGCGTGGCGGCCCGGCCGGGCGACGCAAGCGATCCGACCGCCACGGCGACGATCGAACTCGGCGCGGACCCGCAGGCGTACAGCGCCATTGTGACGGTGGACCGGCCCGGACCGTGGGAGCTGTCCCTCGGCGACGGGGTGCGGACGGCCCGCATCCCGTTTGTCGTTCCGGTCCAGGTGATCTCACCGCCGGAGCGC
Source organism: Amycolatopsis sp. (assembly GCA_036502365.1). GTDB lineage: Bacteria > Actinomycetota > Actinomycetes > Mycobacteriales > Pseudonocardiaceae > Amycolatopsis. The sequence continues at coordinate 11,718 of DASXYS010000158.1, read as the reverse complement.
CTGGTGTACGGCGGTTTCCTCGCCGCGGGAGTCCTGCTGCTGGTGTCGGTCGTGACCGCGACCCGCGCCCGCCGGACCGCCTGGGCGCTGCTCCCGGCCGGCGGGATGCTGGCCGGGCTGGCGGTCGCGGTGACCGCGGCGGTGCTCTCGGCGTCGTTGCCGCTGCCGCCGCAACCCGGTACCCAGCTCGATCCGACCGTCGGGAACGTCACCGATCCCTACGCTCTGACCCAGCCGCCGACCGGTGACTACTCGCGCCCGCCGGTGGTGCTGACCCTGGCCGGCGCCCCCGTCGCGGGACGCGCGGGCGACCTCGGGCTGAACCTGACCGACGGGTCGACGGGCCTGGCGGTGGACGACCTGATCGTCCACGACGCCGCCCTGGTCCACCTGCTGCTGATCGGCCCGGACGGCGAGCTGTGGCACGAGCACCCGATCCGGACCGCCCCGGGCCACTACGAACTGCACTTCACCCCGCCCGCGCCCGGGCACTACGCGTTGTCGGCGGAACTGGTCCGGCGCGGCGGCGGGGTCCAGCTGGTGCGCGCCGCCGCGGGCATCGACGTCGCGGGCGCACCCGTGACGCCGGCCGTCCCGGCGCCGGTCCGGCTCGGCGACCGGCAGCTCACCGATACGGCGACGGCAGGCGGAACCCGGGTCACCGTCACCACGACCACGCCGCCGGCGGCGGGGGAGCCCACGACGGTGACGGCCCGGGTCGGTGACACCGACGACCTGCAGCCGTGGCTGGGGATGGCCGGGCACCTCATCGTGGCCGGGCCGCTGCCGACCGGGGGACCGGTGGGCGCGGCGGCGCAGTCCGCGCCCGTGTGGGCCCACGTCCACGCCATGGGCACGATGTCCACAATGGACGCCTCTCGCCCCGGCATGGCCGGACTGCCGCCGCTCAACGGCGACAGCGCGCCCGACGAGACCGTCGCCGGCTACGGACCGGACGTGCCGTTCACCTACACCTTCCCGGTGCCCGGCCGGTACCGGCTCTGGATCCAGGTCGAACGCCGGTACGCCGTGCTCACGGTGCCGGTCGTGCTCGACGTCGCCCCATCGGCCCAGGAGACACCCTGATGACCACGACCACCCGGCCGCCCGCCGGCTCGAGGACCCGTCGTTCACTCGTCGTGGCCGCGATCGTCGCGATCGCCGCCGTCGTGGCGACGCTCGTGGCGGTGCTGTGGCCCAGCCCGCCCGGCCCCGCCGTGCTGCACGCGGCGTCCGCGCACTACGCGGTGACGGCCACGGTCCAGAACCCGCGGCCTGGCAACACTTCCGTCAGCGTCGACCTCACCGATCCCGGCGGCCACCCGGTCAGCGGTGCCACGATCCGGATCGAGCCGGTGATGCCGCAGATGGGTCACGCCGCCCCGCCGATCACCGCCGTGCCCACCGGCGGTGGCGGCTACCGCGCCGACGGGGTGCCGCTGCTGATGGCCGGTTCCTGGCAGCTGCTGCTGTCGATCGGGTCGTCCGGCGGTGCCGACCACCTCACGCTCTCGCTCCCCGTTTCGGGCTGACACCCGGCCCCTGGAAAGGACAGAACGATGGACATTTCGGCAGCACTACCGGGCGGCGGCCGTACCGCCGCCCGAAGCTTCTCCCGCACCGGAACCGCCGCCCAGGCCGGCGCCTGGACGGTGTTCCTCGGCACGGCGATCACCACGGCCGGGCTGAGCTGGGACGTGCAGTGGCACAAGGAGGTCGGCCCGGACACCTTCTTCACGCTGTCGCACCTGGCCCTCTACACCGGCAGCGCGCTTTCCGGGATCGCCAGCCTCGCCATGGTGCTGCTGGCGACCGCCGCCCAGCGGGCCGGCCGGCCGATGCCCCGGACCGTCGGCGGCACTCCCGTGCGCGTGTTCGGCGGGGTCTTCACCGCGCCGCTGGGCTACCTGATCTCCGGGATCGGCGCAGCGTTGTTCCTGCTGTACGGGCTGCTCGACCTGGTGTGGCACTCGATCTACGGCTTCGACGCGGTGTTGAACACCCCTTCGCACGTCGCGCTGTTCCTGTCGATCACCATCACCATGATCGGCAGCGTGATCGTGTTCGCCGCCGCCCGGGACCGGCGCTGGGGGCGCTGGGGCGTCGTGGTATCGATCCCGATCCTGATCACCTTCGCGCCTATTCCGGCCAACGCGCTCAGCAATCTCCCGCTGCCGATCGACCCGATCATCGTGGGGATCATCTTCTTCTCGTCGCTGCTGCTGATCACCGGCACGGCGGTGCTGCGCCGGCCGGGCGCGGCGATCGCGATCACCGTGGTGCTCGGGGCCCTCCAGGCTTTCCTCTGGTGGTTCTCCCCGTGGGCGGCGGAAGCGTACGCCGCGGCGGTCGGGCTCCCGCTGCGCGACGGGCTCACCCCGCAGCCGCCGGAACTGCCCGCCTCCATGCCGATGTTCCTGATCGTCGCGGCGATCCTGGTCGAGGTCCTGCTGTACGTCACCCGCCGTCGTGAGCTCGACGCGAAGCGGGTCCTGCTCCTGGCCGGCACGGTGACCGGGCTGGTCGTCGCCGTCGGCCTGCCGCTGCAGCAGGGCCTGACCGACCCGACCGCACACGTTTCCGGGACCGCACTGGCGCTCGTCGCGATCCTCGGCCTCCCGCTGGGCCTGCTCGCCGGATTCCTCGGCGGCCGGTTCACCACGATGCTCGACGCGCTCGCCCCGACCACGAAGGAAGCCTGATGTCCCTGCGTTTTCCCGTCCGGCGTCTCGCCGTCACCGCGGTCGCCGTCCTCACCTTGAGCTTGGCCGGGGTGGCTCCGGCGATGGCCTACGCCCCGGTCGGCATCGTCCACACCGAACACGTCCAAGCCGGTCCCTACAACGTGACCGTCGGGTTCTCCGTCTGGCCGATCCGGGCCATGCAGTCGCTGGACTTCACGTTCATGCCGGACGGGGGTATCGCGGGCAAGTCCGGTACGTTGCTGGTGGACGGCCCCGGGGTCAAGTCCGACGAGCGCGCCAGGCCGCTGGTCCGGCACCCTCGCAAACTCGATTCGTGGGGCCTGGACGTGAAATCGTTCGACACCGCGGGCGCCTACCGCTTCGGGTTCGCCATCGACGGCCCACAGGGGCACGGCCAGGGAACCCTCGGCGACGTCACGATTCTGGACCAGCCGGGCCCGCCGCTGGCGCTGAGCTGGACGATCGGGTCGCTGCCGTTCGCGGGCCTGATCGTGTTCCTGGTCATCGCCTGGCGCCGCGTCCGGCCGGGTCGGCAGGTCCTCGCCGTATGACGGGACCGGGCGGCGCATCCGCGACGGTGTTCCGAGGCCCACGGTCGGTCGAAAAGTGCTTACCCTGCTGGGGAAACCGGCGCTAGCCGGTCCCCGACCGGGCCATCCGTTCGACGCTGCGCAGGCCCGTGCTCAACGCCTCGGCCGCGGCGGCGGGGTCGCCGTGGGCGGCCAGTACGTCCGCCAGGTCGAACAGGGCCCGGGCCAGGTCGTGGCCCGGGCCGGTCCGCTCGAAGATCGACACCGCGGTGCGGAGGGACTGTTCGGCGGCCGTGCTTTCCCCGGCCGGCAACAAAAGTAGCCCGAGCTGACGGTGGGCCCGAGCGGCCGTGCGCGTGTCCGGTTCCGCCGTGGCGAGCACGTCTTCGAGCAGGGTCCGGGCGCCCGCGACGTTGCCCAGTTCGCGGTGCACGCCCGCCAGTTCGGTGCCGACGTCGGCGGCCGCCTGGTGGTCGCCGTGAGCATCGCGCGGGACTGGCCGAGGTCGGTGGCGGCGCCCGACCGGTCGCCCGCGGCCTGGCGGGCACGCCCACCAAGGCCGGCACTTACTCGGTGACCGCCACCGCGACCGAGACCAACGGAGCCCACGGCGCTGTGACGTTCGGGTTCCAGATCTACGGCTGACCGTCCGGCTGGGGGGGTGCCGCGCGGGACCGGATCTCGCGCGGCACCCTCCTTTGCTGATGTCCCAGGGGCTTCCGGTGACGGCGGTGGTGACGATGGCTTGGTTGTTCGGCCGCATCGGTGACCGTGGTTCGGTCGTCCGGCCGCATGGGCGGCCTTGGTCCGGCTGTCTTGCCGCGCCGCTGCCCGAGTCGACGGCCCGTGGTCGGGCTTTCCTGCCGCGCCACCGCCCGCACCAGCGACCCGCGCCCTTCATCCCGCCGCATCATCCCGCTGCAGGGCCAGAACCCGTTGCACGAACTCGCTTTTCCCTTGTGTATAAGCCTCCCGATCGCGCTCGGTGCGGGTCAATTCGCGTTTCAGGGCCGCGTACTCCGCGGCCAGTGCCGGGTCGGCCCGGAGGGCGTCGCGGAAGTTCAGCTGGGCGGTCCAGCGGGGGTGGCCGGCGGGGAGGACGTGCAGGTGGGCCCGCCGGTGCTGCCCGGTTTCGTCGGGCAGGACGAAAAACCGCCGCCACGGGGCGCCGACATCCAACTCCGGCGGGACGTGACACCACCCGTCGCGTTCCAGCCGGGCTCGGGCGACGGCCACCACCTCATCGATTTCGTGCACCGAAGCCATCACGTCGATCACCGGTTTGGCCGCCAGGCCCGGCACCGAGGTCGAGCCGACGTGGTCGACGCCGTCTGCCAGCCATGGGCCGAGCAGTTCCGCGATCCGGGCGCGCACGGTCGAGCCCCGCGCCGCCCACGAGGGGTCGGGCGGGTGGATCTCGGGTTTTTCGTAGGCCCAGGCCGGAGGATCCGTCACTCCGCGCACGTTACCGGCGACCACCGACAGAAAACGCCGCCGCGAAAACCCCGGGGCTCAGTGCTGCTTGAGGTGGTCCAGGATCAGCGGCAGGATCGCGTCCGCGGCCTCCTGCGGCAGCCAGTGGCTCGCGCCCTCGATCACCACGAAGCGGTACTCCCCGTCCACAAAACTCGCGGTGAGGTCGGCGGCGACGCGGCCGAAGCGCGGGTCCTCGGCGCCCCACAGGTACAGCGTCGGCACGGCGATGCGGCCGCCCGGGAGGTCGAACTCGCCGTCCGGGCCGCGGTACCAGTTCAGTGTCGCGGTGAGCGCGCCCGGCTCGGTCAGCCGCGCCAGGTTGCGTTCGACCTGCGCGGCGGGCAGGCCCCCGCCGTACAGCGTGCGCAGCCGGGCGCAGTCGTCGGTGAGCAGGTAGGTCTCGGCGCGGCCGTCGGGGCGGCGGAAGAACTTGAGGTAGGACAGCGTGCGCTGCTGCTGCTCGTCGACCTCGGCGGCCTGCCGGAGGGCGGCCGGGTGCGGGGAGGTGAGCGCGGTGAACGACCGCAGCCGGTCGGGGTGCGCGCTGGCCAGCGCCCAGCCGACCATGGCGCCCCAGTCGTGCCCCACCAGGTGGAACCGGTCGGTGCCGAGCGCGGCGGCGAACGCGATGACGTCGGTGACCAGGTGGCGGACCGAGTACTGGTCGACGTCCTGCGGCCGCGCGGCCGCGGCGTACCCCCGCTGGTCGACGGCCACCGCGCGGTAGCCCGCTTCGCCCAGCGCGGTCAGCTCCGCGGTCCACGAATCGGCGAATTCCGCCCAGCCGTGCAGCAACAGGACAAGATCCCCGGCCTCCGGACCGGCCGCGAGCGCGGTGTGCCGGTGCGTGCCGACGGTGATCGTCAGCCGCTCGAGATCCGTGACCATGATCGCCAGGCTACGAACCCCGGGCCGGTGGCGCTACCGGAAAAAGTGCAGTCTTGCCGCCTGTTCGGACGCGCCGGGCCTACCACTGTCCACAATGGCCGCGACCGCAGCGGATGACGCTCCCGCCGCACTCAGCGAGGGGAAAGCGTCATCCGCTGCGGTCGTCCGCGGGCTCAGGCCGGCAGGTCGACCAGGTCGGCCAGCCGCGTGCGGTGCCGGCCGGGGGTGCCGAACGCCAGCTCGTCGCTCTTGGCGCGCTTGAGGTAGAGGTGCGCGGGGTGCTCCCAGGTCATGCCGATCCCGCCGTGCAGCTGGATCGCCTCCTCCACCGCGTGCACCGCGATCGGCGCGGCGCGGGCCTGCGCCACGGCGACCGCGATCGGCACGTCGAAGCCGCCCGCGAGGGCGTCGGCGGCGTACCGCGCGGTCGCGCGGGCGTTGACCAGGTCGGTGTACAGGTTCGCCAGCCGGTGCTTGAGCGACTGGAACCCGCCGACCGGACGGCCGAACTGGTACCGGCCCTTCAGGTAGGCCACCGTCGTGGTCAACGCCCATTCGGTGAGCCCGGTCTGCTCCGAGGCCAGCAGCCCCGCGGCCGTGGTGAGTGCGTTGTCCAGCGCCGCGATTGCCTGGTCGCCGGAGGTGAACCGGCGCGCCGGCGCGTTCTCCAGCAGGACTTCGGCGACGCGGCGGGTCAGGTCCAGCGACACCAGTTCGGTCACCGTGGCCGAAGACGCCTCCACCGCGTACAGCCCCGGCCCGTCCGGTCCGGTGGCGGGCACCACGAGCAGTTCGGCCACGGACGCGTCGACGACCGTGCCCACCCGGCCGCTGAGCGTGCCGTCCTCGTTGACTGTGACTGTCGTCGGGAACTCCGCTCCCGGCGTGGTCGTCAGCGGAACGGCCAGCGCCCCGGTCAGCTCACCGCCGGCCAGCCTGGGGAGCAGCTCACCGATCACCGGGTCGGCCGAGTCGGCGCCGAGTAGCGCCGTCGTCGCGAGCACCGCGCTGCCGAGGAACGGCACCGGCGCGACGCTGCGGCCCAGCTCCTCGAGGACGACGGCGGCCTCACGCGCCGTGGCGCCGTGACCGCCCAGCTCCTCGGGCACCATCAGCCCCGCGGTGCCGAGGTCGGCGGCGAGGGTCTTCCACAGCTTCAGGTCGTACGGCTCGGCCGTCTCCACCCGCGCCAGCAGCGCCGCCGGGGTGACCCGGTCGGTGAGCAGGTCGCGCACGGACGAGCGCAGGTCCTCCTCGACCTCGGAGTAGAGCAGGTCCGGCGTGGGCAGCTCAGGCTCGGTCATCGGGGCAGGTCCTTCCAGGCGACGTCCTTGTCGACCCGCGGCTCGGACGGCAGCCCCAGCACACGCTCGGCGATGATGTTGCGCAGCACCTCCGAGGTGCCGCCCTCGATGGAGTTGCCCTTCGCGCGCAGGTAGCGGTAACCCGCCTCGCGGCCGGTGAAGTCGACCTTCTCTGGACGGCGCATCGTCCAGTCGTCGTACCGCAGGCCCTCTTCGCCCAGCAGCTCGATTTCCAGCCCGGTGAGCTGCTGGTTGAGTTCGGAGAACGCCACCTTCATCGCGGAGCCCTCCGGCCCGGGCGCGCCCACGGCCAGCTGCTGGCGCAGGCGCGAGCCCGCCAGCCGCAACGCTTCGGACTCCACCCAGTGCTGCACGAGCCGGTCACGCAGCTCCGGCGTGCGCAGTTCGGGGCGCTCCCGCCAGGTCTTCGCGACCAGGCCGACCAGCCCGCCCTCGCGGGGCACGGCGTTGCCGCCGATGGCCACACGCTCGTTCATCAGCGTGGTCTGCGCGACCTTCCAGCCTTCGCCGACGGCGCCGAGCCGCCGGCTGTCCGGGATCCGGACGTCGGTCAGGAAGACCTCGTTGAACTCGGCCTCGCCGGTGATCTGGCGCAGCGGCCGCACCTCGACGCCGGGCGCGGTCATGTCGCACAGGAAGTACGTCATGCCCTGGTGCTTCGGCACGTCCGGGTCGGTGCGGGTGACCAGGATGGCCCACTGTGCGATGTGCGCGCTCGAGGTCCACACCTTCTGCCCGGTGACGACCCAGTCGTCGCCGTCGCGGACCGCGCGGGTGGCCAGCGCGGCGAGGTCGGAGCCGGCGCCCGGCTCACTGAACAGCTGGCACCACACCTCCTCGCCTGTCCACAGTGGACGGAGGTAGCGCTGTTTCTGCTCCGGCGTGCCGAAGGCGAGGATGGTCGGCGCGGCCATACCGAGGCCGATGCCGATCCGGCGCGGGTCGTTGTCCGGCGCGCCGGCCGCGGCGAACGCGGCGTCCACGACCGGCTGCAGTGCGCGCGGAGCGCCCTGCCCGCCCAGTCCTTCGGGGAAGAGCACCCAGGCCAGTCCCGCGTCGAACCGGGCGCGCAGGAATTCCAGCCGGTCGGTGGTCTTCGGGTCGTGCGCGGCGAGGAACCGTTCGACCTGCCCGCGCAGGTCTTCGGCGGTGACGGTCATCGAGCCGTCTCCGTGCGGTACTTCTTCAGCTCGCGGCGGGCCAGCGAACGCTTGTGCACCTCGTCCGGGCCGTCGGCCAGGCGCAGCGTGCGCACACCCGCCCACAGCTCGGCCAGCGGGAAGTCCTGGCTGACGCCGCCGGCGCCGTGCGCCTGGATCGCCTTGTCCAGGATCCACTCGACCTGGATCGGGGTGGAGATCTTGATCGACTGGATCTCGGTGTGCGCGCCCTGGTTGCCGGCGGTGTCCATCAGCCACGCCGTCTTGAGCACCAGCAGCCGCTGCTGCTCGATGCGCACGCGGGACTCGGCGATCCAGTCCTGCACCACCCCCTGGTCGGCGATGGGCTTGCCGAACGCCTGCCGCGAGAGCGTGCGCCGGCACATCAGCTCCAGCGCGCGCTCGGCCATGCCGATGGCGCGCATGCAGTGGTGGATGCGGCCCGGCCCGAGGCGGGCCTGCGCGACGGCGAACCCGGCGCCCTCGCTGGCGATCAGGTTCTCCGCCGGCACGCGCACATCCTCGAACAGCACCTCGGCGTGCCCGCCGTGGTCGCCGTCGGTGTAGCCGAACACGCGCATGCCGCGCTTGATCGTGAGGCCGGGGGTGCCGCGCGGGACGAGGATCATGCTCTGCTGCTGGTGCGGGGCGGCCTCGGGGTCGGTCTTGCCCATCACGATGAAGATCTTGCAGTTCGGGTTCATCGCGCCGGAGATGTACCACTTGCGGCCGTTGATCACGTACTCGTCGCCGTCACGCCGGATGCTGGTGGCGATGTTGCGCGCGTCGGAGGAGGCCACCTCGGGCTCGGTCATCGCGAACGCGGAGCGGATCTCGCCGTCCAGCAACGGTTGCAGCCACTGCTTCTTCTGCTGCTCGGTGCCGAACATGTGCAGGACTTCCATGTTGCCGGTGTCCGGCGCGGCGCAGTTCACCGCGGTCGGCGCGAGCCGCGGGCTGCGGCCGGTGATCTCGGCCAGCGGCGCGTACTGCAGGTTGGTCAGCCCCGCGCCCTGCTCGCCGGGCAGGAAGAAGTTCCACAAGCCGCGCTTGCGGGCTTCGGCCTTCAGCTCCTCGACGATCGGCGCGGTCGTCCACGGGTCGTCGCTCGCGGCGAGCTGCTCTTCGAACACGGCTTCGGCGGGGTAGATGTGCGAGTCCATGAACTCGAGGAGCTTCCCCCGAAGCTCCTCGGTGACGGCGTCGTACGCGAACTCCATTACTTCTCCTCTTTGAGCGACTCGTTGCCGTGCGCGATGAGGGGGACGACGCCGGACCCGACGTTCTCGAAGCCCGCCCCGACGGTCTGGCCCTTGCTGTAGCGGAAGTAGATGCCTTCCAAGATCACTGCCAGCTTGAAGAACGCGAAGCTGACGTACCAGTTGAGCGCGGAGACGTCCCGGCCCGAACGCTCGGCGTAGCGGGCCACGACCTCGTCGGTGCTCGGGTAGCCGGGCGCGGAGCTGGCGTTCGAAACCATCTGCAGCGACACCTTGTCGCGCTCGGCGTACGCAACCAGCAGCGCGACGTCGGTGAGCGGGTCGCCGAGGGTGGACATCTCCCAGTCCAGCACCGCGGTGATCCGGTCGTCGCCGTCCACGAGCACGTTGTCCAGCCGGTAGTCGCCGTGCACGATCGAGGGCGGGCCGGAGACGGGCAGCTTCGCCGCCAGCCGGTCGTGCAGCGTGTCGACGCCGGGCAGGTCGCGGCTGCGCGAGCCGTCGAGCTGCTTCTTCCAGCGCCGCAGTTGCCGCTCCAGAAACCCCTCCGGCCGGCCGAAATCGCCGAGCCCGGCCGCCGCCGGGTCGACCGCGTGCAGGTCGACCAGGGTGTCCACCAGTGCGTCCGCGATCGAGCGGGTGCGGGCCGGACCCAGCGCGGCCAGCTGCTTGTCGCTGCGATACGGCGTGCCCTCCACGAACTCCATCACGTAGAACTGCGCGCCGAGCACGTCGGTGTCCTGGCACAGCACGACGGTGCACGGCACCGGCACCGCGGTGCCGTGCAGGCCCGAGATCACGCGGAACTCGCGGGCCATGTCGTGCGCCGTCGGCAGCACGTGGCCCAGCGGCGGGCGGCGCACCACCCACCGGCCGGCCCCGTCGGTCACGATGTAGGTGAGGTTCGACCGGCCGCCCTGCACCACCTCGGCGCTCAGCTCGCCGGTGACGAGACCGGGCCGCTGTTCGTCCAGGTACGCGCGCAGCCGGCCGAGGTCGAGGCCGGGCGGGTCGGTCGGGGTCATCGAGGCTCCTCGGGTTTCGGGTCACGGTACCGACTAGTCGGTATGTCGTACAGCAGCCGAGCGCCGGCCCGGCCGCGGCCCGGCTCAGGCGATCAGCCGGGCGACCATCTCGGCGACGCAGGCGGGCTTGTCCTCGCCCTCGATCTCGACGGTCCAGCGCACCACGGCCTGCTTGCCGCCGGGCACGTCGGTGACCTCGGCCAGGTCCGCGCTGCCGCGCACCCGCGAGCCGACCTTCACCGGCTGCGGGAAGCGCACCTTGTTGAGGCCGTAGTTGATGCCCATCTTGAGGCCGTCGACCCGGTAGATCTCCGGGCCGAACATCGGGATGAGCGACAGCGTGAGGAACCCATGCGCGATGGTGGCGCCGAACGGGCCCTGCGCCGCCTTCTCGGCGTCGAGGTGGATCCACTGGTGGTCGCCGGTGGCGTCGGCGAACAGCTGCACCTGGTCCTGGCCGATCGTGTGCCAGTCGCTCTCGCCGAGGTGCTCGCCGACCGCGCCGGCGAATTCGGAGATGTCGGAGAACACGCGCATGGCCATCAGTCCTTCGGTCCGCCGGCGACGTAGATGACCTGGCCGGAGATGAAGCCGGCGCCGTCGCTGACCAGGAACGAGGCCAGGTTCGCGATGTCCTCGGGCGTGCCGACGCGCTGCACCGGGATCTGCGAGGCGGCCGCGGCCTTGAACTCCTCGAAGCCCATGCCGATCCGCTCGGCGGTCGCGGCGGTCATGTCCGTGGCGATGAAGCCCGGCGCGATCGCGTTCGCGGTGACGCCGAACTTGCCCAGCTCGATGGCGAGGGTTTTGGTGAAGCCCTGCATGCCCGCCTTGGCCGCGGAGTAGTTGACCTGGCCGCGGTTGCCCAGCGCGGAGGTGCTGGACAGGTTCACGATCCGGCCCCACTTCTGCTGCGTCTGGTACTTCTGCACCGCGCGGGCCATCAGGAACGAGCCCTTGAGGTGCACGCCCAGCACGGAGTCCCAGTCCTGCTCGGTCATCTTGAACAGCAGGTTGTCGCGGGTGATGCCGGCGTTGTTGATCAGCACCGTCGGCGCGCCGAGTTCTTCGGCGACGCGGGTGACGGCGGCGTCCACCTGCTCGGCGTCACTGACGTCGAGCGGCACGCCGACGGCCTTCCCGCCGTCGGCGACGATCGCCTCCGCGCCTTGTTTCACCCCGGCCTCGTCCAGGTCCAGCAGGCCGACGGCGAACCCGTCGGCGGCGAGCCGGCGCGCGACCGCGGCGCCGATGCCACGGCCGGCCCCGGTCACGATGGCCACGCGGGAGGGGGAATCGGTCACGGGGACCTCCTCGTCGTTGAGAAAGAGCGGTTTCCGCTGCTGCCGGGACCTGACTGCACGTTCGCCGGGAGGACAACCGGTGCCC
>DASXYS010000157.1:0-48215 GCA_036502365.1 Amycolatopsis sp. | reverse complement strand
GGCGGGCGCGGGGTGGCCGCGTCGAGGAACCTCAGCAGTTCCACCGGGAACGGCAGCACCAGGGTCGAGTTCTTCTCCGCCGACACCTGCACCACGGTCTCCAGCAGCCGCAGTTGCAGGGCGGCCGGGGTGTCGGCCATCGTGGCCGCCGCCTGGGACAGCTTGTACGACGCCTGCAGTTCGCCGTCCGCGGAGATCACCCGGGCGCGGCGCTCACGCTCGGCCTCGGCCTGGCGGGACATCGAGCGCTTCATCGTCTCCGGCAGGGCGACGTCCTTGATCTCGACGCGGTCGATGTGGATGCCCCAGTCCAGCGCCGGGCTGTCGATCATCAGCTCCAGGCCCTGGTTGAGCCGCTCTCGGTTGGACAGCAGGTCGTCGAGGTCGCTCTTGCCGATGATCGAGCGCAGCGAGGTCTGCGCGACCTGCCCGACGGCCGCGCGGTAGTCCTGCACGTTCACCGAGGCCACGATCGGGTCGATCACCTTGAAGTACACCACCGCGTCGACGCGCACCGTGACGTTGTCACGGGTGATGCCGTCCTGCGCGGGCACCGGCATGGTGATGATCTGCATGTTCACTTTCTGCAGCCGGTCGGCCACCGGCATCAGCAGGGTCAGCCCCGGCCCGCGCAGCTTCGGCAGGACCCGGCCGAACCGGAACACCAGACCGCGTTCGTACTGCTTCACAACCCGGACGGTGGCCCCCAGCCAGACCCCGCCCACGACTACGACCGCGCTCAGAATTTCGACGATCATGGCAGCTCCCGGGTCCGTCGCCCCTGGTCTCCCCACTCTACGCGCGCCGCGCGGGCGGGGAAATGGACTCGACAGCACTGACAGGCTGAATCGGTGACCCCGTTGCGGATCCCGCCCGCCTTCGCCGCCCGCGCGCCCCGGGTGCTCGGCCCCGGAAGCCGGCGCTGGCTCGCGGCCCTGCCCGGCCTGGCCGAGAAGTACGCCCGGCGGTGGAGCCTGACGCTGGAAGGCGAGGCGATGCACGGTTTCGTCGGCGTCGTCCAGCCGGCGCGCCGCGCGGACGGCACGCCGGTCGCGCTCAAACTCGGCTGGGTGGAAGAGGAATCGCAGTACGAGCCGCTCGCACTGTCCACATGGGCCGGTCGCGGCTCGGTGCTGCTGCTGGAGTCCGCGCCCGACGAGGGGGTGATGCTGCTCGAACGCCTCGACCACACCAGGACGTTGGACGACGAGCCGCTGCTCGAAGCCGTCGGCGTGATGAGCGGGCTGGCGCGACGCCTCGCCGTGCCCGCGCCGCCCGAGCTGACCCGGACATTGCGCGGTGAAGCCGAACGACTGCTCGAATACCTGCCGAAGTCCTGGCACGAGCTGGGTGAACCATTCCCCCGCAAGCATCTCGACGCCGCGCTCGAGGTGTGCCGCGACCTCGGCCCGTCCGGCGGCCACGCGCTGGTGAACGAGGACCTGCACTACCAGAACGTGCTCGCCGGGCAGCGCGAGCCGTGGCTCGTGATCGACCCCAAGCCGCTCGCCGGCGACCTCGAGTACGGGGTGTTCTCCTTGCTGTGGAACCGGTTCGAAGAGTCCACATTGGACGTGGAGATCACGGTCGCCGGGCTGGACGCCGAGCGGGCGAAGGCCTGGACGCTCGTCCGCGCCGTCGAGAACCAGCTTTGGCTCGCCGATGGCCTGCGCGAGGCGGTGGACTTCGCCGGCGGCGGGCCAAGGCCGGAATCGCTCCCGCGCCTGGTTTCGTGGGCGCTGTCCGGACTGAGAGGACACGGAGAGCATCGGCGTCCTCGGCCCGGGCGCGGCGGCGCGGCAGCCGATAGTGTCTGGTGCATGTCCGCCGTGAACAGGGTTTTCGCAGCTCAGCTGGCGGGTCTGCCGGTGTTCGGACCCGACGGGGAGTCGATCGGGAAGGTCCGTGACGTCGTCGCGGGCCTGCGGCTCGACCAGCAGCCGCCGCGGGTGCTCGGCCTGGTGGTCGAGCTGGCGACGCGGCGACGCGTCTTCGTGCCCATGCTGCGCGTGACGTCGATCGAGCCGAACGCCGTGACGCTCGCCACCGGCTCGGTGAACATGCGGCACTTCACCCAGCGCCCCAACGAAGTCCTGGTGTGCGGGCAGCTGCTCGACGCGCATTCGACGCTGGTCGGCACCGATACCCGCGTCACCGTCATCGACGCCGCATTGGAGCCCACCCGCACGCGGGACTGGGTGCTGGCCAAGCTGGCGATCCGCGAACGCTCCACGCGCCTCGCACTGGGCCGCCGCCGCGCGGCGATGCACGTGGTGCCGTGGAACGAGGTCGCCGGGCTCGGCCTCACCGACCTGGCCGGGCAGCCGCAGGGCGCGGGCCAGCTGCTGATGCTGTTCGACACGATGCGCGCGGTCGACATCGCCGCGACCGTGCGAGACCTGCCGCTCAAGCGCCGCCACGAGGTGGCCGACGCGATGGACGACGAGCGGCTCGCCGACGTCATCGAAGAGCTGCCCGACGACGACCAGAAGGAGTTGCTCGGCTACCTGCCCGAGGAGCGCGCCGCCGACATCCTCGAGGCGATGAACCCCGACGACGCGGCGGACCTGCTGTCCGAGCTGGCCCCGGCCGAGCAGCGGCGGCTGCTGGAGCTGATGGAGCCGGAGGAGTCGGCGCCGGTCAAGCGGCTGCTGGCGTACTCCCCCGACAGCGCGGGCGGCCTGATGACGCCGGAGCCGGTGGTCCTCACCCCCGACGCGACGATCGCCGAGGCGCTCGCCCACATCCGCAACGCCGACCTGCCCGCCGCGCTGGCCACCATGGTGTTCGTCTGCCGTCCGCCCTCGGCGACGCCGACCGGGCGGTTCGTCGGCGTGGCGCACTTCCAGCGGCTGCTGCGCGAGCCGCCGGCCGAGCTGATCGCGAGCGCCGTCGACACCGACCTCACCGCGTTGCGCCCGACGGCCTCACTGCCCGAGGTGACGCGGTACTTCGCGGCGTACAACCTGGCGTGCGGCCCGGTGGTCGACGCCGAGGACCACCTGCTGGGCGCCGTCACCGTCGACGACGTCCTCGACCACCTGTTGCCCGACGGCTGGCGCGAGACCGGCCTGCGCGACGTCGCGGACGGCATCGAAACCGCTGAGACCACCGGAACTTCCGAGACCGAGACCGCCGAAACCCAAGGGGCCGAACGTGCCTGAACTCACCTCGGGCCGCCGGCTCGACCAGCCGCGCGGCCAGGCCCGGCTGCGGCTGAACATCGATCCGGATACCTTCGGCCGGCTGACCGAACGCCTCGCGCGATTCCTCGGCACCGGCAAATACCTGTTCTGGCAGACGCTGATCGTGGTCGTCTGGATCGTGCTGAACCTGGTGGCGGTCTCGGCCCGCTGGGACCCGTACCCGTTCATCCTGCTCAACCTGGCCTTCTCGACGCAGGCCGCGTACGCCGCGCCGCTGATCCTGCTGGCGCAGAACCGGCAGGACGACCGCGACCGCGTCGCGCTCGACGAGGACCGCAAGCGCTCCGCCCAGACCAAGGCCGACACCGAGTACCTGGCGCGCGAGCTGGCGTCGCTGCGGCTCGCGGTCGGCGAGGTCGCCACCCGCGACTACCTGCGCAGCGAGCTGGAACGGCTGCGCGAAGACCTCGCCGTCGAAGCCAAGCCGAGGCGGACGAAGCAGGCGTAAGACACCCCCGCACTCTCGATACGTAACATGGGCTGGGTGACGAGTACACAGCAGCTCCCCAGCGTCGACGACGTCCGCACCGCGCTGAAGGACGTGTACGACCCCGAAATCAAAAAGCCGATCACCGACCTCGGCATGGTGAAGGACGTCGTGGTCGGCGAAGACGGTGTGGTCACCGTCGGCATCTACCTGACCGTGGCCGGCTGCCCGCTCAAGGCGACGCTGACCTCGGACACCACCGAGGCCGTCAAGAAGCTCCCCGGCGTCGCCGACGTGCGGGTCGAGCTGGACGTGATGAACGACGAGCAGCGCAGCGAGCTTCGCAAGTCGCTGCGGGGAGACGCCGCCGAGCCGGTGATCCCGTTCGCCCAGCCGGGTTCGATGACCCGCGTGTACTGCGTGGCTTCGGGCAAGGGCGGGGTCGGGAAGTCTTCGGTGACGGTGAACCTGGCCGTCGCGATGGCGGAGCGCGGCCTGTCGGTCGGCGTGGTGGACGCGGACATCTACGGCCACTCGATCCCGCGCATGCTGGGCGCGCGCGAGAAGCCGACCAAGGTCGACACGATGATCATGCCGCCGCAGTCCCACGGCGTGAAGGTGATCTCGATCGGCATGTTCACCCCGGGCAACGCCCCGGTCGTGTGGCGCGGCCCGATGCTGCACCGCGCGTTGCAGCAGTTCCTGGCCGACGTGTTCTGGGGCGACCTGGACATCCTGCTGCTGGACCTGCCGCCGGGCACCGGCGACATCGCCATCTCGGTGGCGCAGCTGATCCCGAACGCCGAGATCCTGGTGGTCACCACGCCACAGCAGGCCGCTGCCGAGGTGGCCGAGCGCGCGGGCGCGATCGCGATGCAGACCCGCCAGCGTGTGGCCGGGGTGATCGAGAACATGTCCTGGCTCGAAACGCCCTCGGGCGAGCGGATGGAGATCTTCGGCTCGGGCGGCGGCCAGTCGGTCGCGGACTCGCTGTCGAAGTCCGTGGGCTCGCCGGTGCCGCTGCTCGGCCAGGTCCCGCTCGACCCGCGGCTGCGCGAGCAGGGCGACGAGGGCACGCCGATCGTGCTGGCCGAGCCGGACGCGCCCGCGTCGCTGGTGCTGAAGGAAGCGGCGAAGAAGCTGACCGTCCGGGCCCGCGGCCTGGCCGGGATGATGCTGAACGTCAGCCCAGCCGGGCGCTAGCCCCCCAACGCGGCGAAGGGCCCCACCGCGCGGTGAGGCCCATCGCCGCGTTCCGGGGTCAGACGGCGTGCACAGTGACCAGCACGGTGTTCGCCTCGCGCAGGGAAACCTGGGTGTCACCGGCCTTCAGCACGGTCCAGTTCACGTCCGCGGGCTGGCCCGGGCGCACGTTGGAGCTGCGGTCGGGCTGGCCCTGCACGTCGATGTTCTGCGCCTTGTCCGAGGTCACGGTGAGCTTCACCTTGTCGCCGACCTGCACGTCGACGATGCCGGCGGGCGGGGTGACCTGGCCGTTCGCGTAGGCGACGGTGATCAGCACGTCGACGCCGGCCTCACCGGTCTCGGCGCCGCGCTTCACGTTCGGCTGAGCTCCCGTGGCGTTGCCCGCGGGCGCGCCCGACGAACTCGGGACGGCGGGTGTCACGACCGGAGTAGTGGTGGCCGGCGGCGCGGTGCTGGGCTCGTCGTCGGCAGTGCAGCCGGCGAGCGCCATCGCGGCGACCACAACCGTCCCGGCCAGTACTCCCGTGCGAAGCGACATCTCAAGACCTCCTGGCGGTTATGGACGGTTGCCCAGAGGCTACCCAGGAAGATCGGCAATCGCCGGAAGGGGTCAGGTGGCGTCCGGGTCCACCGGCGGGCGCTCGCCCGGCTTCAGCGGCTCGGCCTGCGGGGCGATGCTCTGCGGCTTGACGCCGGCGCCGTTGGACCCGTTCGTGCCGTTGGACCCGTTGGTGCCAGTGGATCCGTTCGACCCGTTGAACGCGCCGAGCCCGAGCGGGTCCGAGTCGCCGTCGAACAGGTGCTGGGTGACCACGCGCTTGGGGTCGAAGTTGCGCAGCCCGCGCAGGTCTTCGAGCGGCTTGCGGAGCTGGTCGAACTCCGGGCCCATCTCCTCGCGCAGCTGCTCTTTGGCGCCGGTGGCGAACTCGCGGACCTTGCGCACGCTCTTGGCCATCCACGACGCCGCTTCCGGCAGGCGCTCAGGCCCGAGGATGAAGAGCCCGGCGACGATGAGCACGAGGATCTCGCCCCAGCCGACACTGTCGAACACCCGTGAACCTCCGCTCGCGCCTTACCCGCTCAGCCTACCCGGGCCACCCCGCGTTCCGGCAGGCCCGAAGACGAACCTGTCGACCGATCAGTCCGACCCGAGGGTCACGTCGACCACCAGCAACGCGCCGGCCCGCGCCAGCTGCACCGGGACCACCTCGCCGACGTCGTGGTTGCGCACGGCCACGGTCAGCTCGGCGGAGTCGCGAACCGGGCGGTCGCCGATCTTCGTGATCACGTCGCCCTCCTTGATCCCCGCGGCCGCGGCCGGGCCGTTCGGCGCGACGTTCTTCACCTGCGCGCCCATCGTGGCCGAGCCGGTGACGGTGGACGAGGCGTTGATGCCGATGTCCGCGTGGGTCACCTTGCCGTCCTTGATCAGCGCCTTGGCGATCTTGATCGCGTAGTCGCTCGGGATGGCGAAGCCGATGCCGATGCTGCCGCCGTCGGCGCTGGAGGAGCGGATCGACGAGTTGATGCCCACCAGCGCGCCGGTGGAGTCGACGAGCGCGCCGCCGGAGTTGCCGTGGTTGATCGCCGCGTCGGTCTGGATCGCCTCGTAGGTCACCGGGGGCGTGCCGTTGTCGCCGCCCGCGGTGATGGGCCGGTCCAGCGCGCTGACGATGCCGGAAGTCACGGTGTTCTGCAGCGCCAGCGGCGAGCCGACGGCGATCACCGCATCTCCCACCTGCAGGCCGGAGGACTTGCCGATCTGCAGCACCACGGGATTGGTGACGTTCACCTTCACCACGGCGAGGTCACTCTTCTGGTCCGTGCCGACGATCTTCGCCTCGGTGCGGGTGCCGTCGTTGAAGATGGCGGTGACCTTCACCGTCGAATCGGCCACCGCGGTGGTGACCACGTGCTCGTTGGTCAGGATGTAGCCCTGCGGGTCGATCATCACCCCGGACCCCTGCTCGCCGGAGTCCGCGCCGGGCTTGAAAACCTCGAGCGAGACGACGGCGGGCGAGACGCGCTTGGCGATGTCGGCGACCGAGCCCGGCGGGCGCTCCTTGGCCGCGTCGGCCTCGGAGATCGTGGCGCTGCCGGTCAGCGCGGACCCGGTGTCGGCCACCCACCAGCCGACCAGCCCGCCGACCGCGCCGATGAGCAGCGCGACCACGCCGAGCAGCACCAGCGCCTTCGTCTGCACCCGGCGGCCGAACAGCACCTCGGGCAGGCTCAGCAACGCGCCGGCCGGGCGCTTGCCGGGCTTCGGCTCGTCCTCGGCCGGCACGGCGGGACCGGCGAGCACGGCGCCCGCAGCGGGGTCGCGCCACGGGTCCTTGTCGTCCGTCCACAGGGGAGGCTCCGCGGCGGCCGCTTCACCGGTGGCCTCACGCGGACGCTCCAGCAGCACGCCTTCGGACCCCGGCGGGCGCCGGAACGCCTCCGCCAGCGATTCGGGCGCGGGCGGCGCGAGGCTCAGGTTCTGGCTGCCGTTGGACGACGGGGTGTAGAGCTTGTCGAACGCGCCGTCTACTCCACGCGGCCGGCCGAACACCGCCGACTGGGCCGGATCCACGGCGGGCCGGTCCAGCGGACGGGGGCCCAGCCGGTCGTCACCGGCGGAGCCCGGCTGGGCTGGGTTCGCGTCAGGCTGCTCGGTCATTTTTCCCCGGGGCTGAGATCAGGTGGCTGGGCGTCGACGATACCCAAGCCCAGACCACCGAGTCTGCCCAGACGACGGTGAAATGGCTGTTGTCTGACCAGGTAAAAGGACAAACAGGACTCGCGGCCGCGCAGTGACGTCCGAAAACACGGCGTCCGGGGAGAGCCGTTCGGAGAAAGCAGAGCCGTTCGGAGAAAGCACTGAGGGCCCGCCTGCGATCAGGCGAGCCCTCAGCGGTGGAGCTGGGTCTTTCAGCGAGCGGGGGCCACCGCGGTGGTGTCGCTCACCGGCCGGACCGAGGTCGACGTGGGCGACAGCAGCGGCTGCACCCCCATCTGGGCGGGCAGCAGGTTCGCGTTCGGCGGCGGCTGGGGGCCCGGGTCGGTCGAGCCCTCACCGCTGTCCGCCGACGTCCCCACCAGGGCCAGCGCGCTCAGCACCAGTCCCGAGACGACCACGCCCGCGCCCTGAGCCGCCTTCTTGCGGCTGAAGGTGAACCGGCCGCCGCCGAGCACCGTGGAGGAGTGCCCGAGCGGCGCGGTCGAGCCCAACGGGGTGCCCCCGAACACTCCGCTGTTCTTCAAGCCGCTGTCTTTCAGGCCGGCCACACGGTCGGGACGCTGGATGGCGACCAGCTGGCCGTCGGCCGTCACCGCCAGGTTGTCGGGTGAGCTGGGCAGGTCGGTGTGCTCCGGGATGGACCGGAGGCTGGCCAGGAACCCGGCCGACATGGCCGGGTCGACGGCGCGCTTGACCGCCGCGACGGCCTGCCGCTGGGCGGCCACCTCGGCCGCGCAGCCGGGGCAGCGCGCGATGTGCGAAGCGGCCCGCTCCCGCGGGCCCAGTGAAAGCTCACCGTCGACGAATGCGACGACTACGTCCGGTAGCAGGTGCGACTCGGGGAGTCCCCAGCCTCGCGGTGCGGTCATACCGACACCTTCGCAGACTCGTCCCGCTGCGCGCGACGGCGCTCGAGCGAGGCGCGCAGCGCCTGGCGGCCACGGTGGATCCGGCTGCGGACAGTGCCCAGCTTGACGCCGAGCGTCGCGCCGATCTCCTCGTAGGAAAGGCCTTCGACGTCACACAGCACCACGGCGGCGCGGAACTCCGGGGGCAGCTCGTCGAGCGCCGCCTGCAGGTCCGGGTCCAGGTGCGTGTCGGTGTAGACCTGCTCCGGGCTCGGGTCGTCGCCGACGATCCGGTCCGTGTCGTCCGGCAGCCCTTCCATGCGCACCCGGGACCGGCGGCGCGCCATGTCGAGGAACAGGTTCGTGGTGATCCGGTGCAGCCAGCCCTCGAAGGTGCCGGGCTTGTAGGACGCCAGCGAGCGGAAGACGCGGATGAACGTCTCCTGGGTCAGGTCCTCGGCGTCGTGGGCATTACCGGTCAGGCGGTACGCCAGCCGGTACACCCGGTCGGCGTGCTCGCGCACGATCTCGTCCCACGAGGGCGGCGTCCAAGCCGCCTCGCCACGGCCGTCCACGGCGACCGGCTCGGCTTCGGGCATATCGGCGTTCTGCATCAGGGGGGCAGGCACCTCCATCTGCGTGTCTCCTCTTCTGCTCAGCCAACGTGCTCCGGGTGCACGGTGTTCCCGTGCGCTTGGAACCCGAGTCTCGCGGGTCTCCCTATGGTTCTAGTGAGACAGGACTGAGAACAGCCTGAGAAGTTATTTCGGCGGGCTTACCAGGGAGCCTTCGCGTATTTATCGACAACCAACGCTAACCTTCGCGCGTGAGTTCCGGGACGCATGCGGCCTCGGCAGCCGATCCGGTCGGCGCCGAGTACGTCGACGGGTACCTCCCCGACGACGACGTACTGGCCGCGGCGCGGGCGCGCGCGGCCGATCTCGGCTGCTCCTCGCTGGCTTCCGGGGCGGGTGCGACCTTGCGTTTCCTCGCCGCGACGGTGGGCGCGCGGGCGGTCGTGGAGGTCGGCACGGGCACCGGTGTCAGCGGCCTGCACCTGCTGCGCGGCATGGCCGCGGACGGCATCCTGACCTCCATCGATCTCGAGCCGGAGTACCAGCGCGCCGCGCGCAAGGCGTTCCTGGAGGCGGGCTACCCGCCGGGCCGGACGCGGCTGATCGTCGGGCGCGCGCTGGACGTGCTGCCGCGGCTCACCTCCGGCGGCTACGACCTGGTGTTCATCGACGCGGCGCGGATCGAGTTCCCCAGCTACTACGAGAAGGGCGTGGCCCTGCTGCGCCGCGGCGGGATCATCGCGTTCCACAACGTGCTGGCCGGCGGCCGCGTCGCCGACCCGTCCCGCCGCGACCCGGAGACGCTCGCCCTGCGCGAGGTCGCCCGCGCGATGCGTGAGGACGAACGCCTGGTCCCGGCCCTGCTCCCGGTCGGCGGCGGCCTTTTGGTCGCCGCCCACTGCTGATCAGCGCGGCGCCAGCGCACGGCGGGCCGGGGCGGGCGAGCGGACGGCCGTGCCTGCCCAGACCGCGGCGACGGCCAGCAGCAGGCACCCGGCGACGGCGCCGATCAGCCAGGCCCAGCCCGCCTGCCCGTAGACCGCGCTGCCGATCGAGCCGACAACGCTGCTGCCCAGGTAGTACATGAGCGTGTAGGTGCCGCCGACCTGGCCGCGGGCGTTCTCGGGCGCCTCGGCGGCGGCCCAGCTGTTGGCGATCGAGTGGGCGGCGAAGAACGCGCAGGTCAGCACCGCGAAGCCGAGCACGACCATGGGCAGCGAGTCCGGGATGGTCAGGGCGGCACCGGCCGCCATCAGGATCAGCGCGGCAGTCAGGGCGCGGCGGCGCCCGATCCGGGCGGCGAACCGGCCCGCCGTCGCCGACGAGACCGAGCCCAGCGCGTACGCCAGGAACACCAGTGACGCGATGGCGGGTGACAGGTTCAGCGGCGAACCGGTGAGCCGGAAGCCCGCAGCGTTGTACAGCGCGACGAACGAGCCCATCGCGAGCAGCGCCACGCCGTATTGCGCGAGCAGCACCGGCTTCCGCACGGCAGCGACCAGCCCGGCGCCGACGTCGCGCAGGGTCTGGCGTCGAGCGTCCGCCTGCGGGGTCGACGGCGGCAGCGTGACCACCGTGATCACGGCGCACACCAAGGAAATCCCGGCCACGACGTACAACGCCCCGCGCCAGCCGAGCGGGCCCGCGGTGAAGCCCGTCGCGAGCCGTCCGGTCATGCCGCCGATGGAGTTGCCCGCGATCATCGCCCCGACGGCCGCGGCGACGCCCTTCTTTCCGAGCCGCTCCACGAGGTACGCCGTGGCGACGCCGGGGAAGCCCGCGATCGCGACGCCCTGCACCGCGCGCAGCACCAGCAACAGGGGGTACGACGGCATCAGCGGCAGCAGCAGGCCCAGCAGCGCGGACAGCACCACCGACGCCAGGATCACCGGCCGTCGACCGACCACTTCGGACAGTGCCGCGATCGGCAGTACGGAGATGGCGAGCGCGCCGGTGGCGACGCTGACCGCAAGCGAGGCGCCGGCGGGGTCGAGGTGGTACTGCGCGGCGAGCTGCGGCAGCACCGGCTGAGGGGCGTAGAGCAGGGCGAAGGAGGTGAATCCGGCGGCGGCGACAGCGACCTTGACCCGTCGGGTGGGAGCGGTAATGGTCACGACCTGAAAGTAAGCAGCGCTAACCAATACGTCCAATACGACCGTCAGCGATAATCGATACCATGTCGCATGAGAGCCTGACTGCGCAGCTCGCACCCCATCTGCTGTTGCTCGCGACCCTGCGCAAGACGAGGAACGTCACACGCGCGGCCGAACTGCTCGCCGTTCCGCAGCCGACGATCAGCCGCCGGCTGGCCGCGCTCGGCGAAGCGCTGGGCAGCCCGTTGACGGTCCCCGACGGCCGCGGCATCCGGCTCACCCGCGCGGCCGAGCTGCTGGCGGAAGCGGCGGAGCGCGCGCTGGGCCCGGTCGACGCGGGCGCGCGGCTGGCGCGTGAGGAGATCGAGCCGGGCAGCGGCCGCGTCGTGCTGGGCTTCCTGCACCTGCTCGGCCGCTCACTGGTGCCGACGCTGCTGCGCGACTACCGCGCCAAGGCCCCCGCCGCGCGGTTCACGCTGGTGCAGGGGTCACGCCAGGAGATGCTCGACCGGCTCTCCAGCGGCGAGCTGGACCTGGCCCTGCTCGCCCCGGTGCCCGAGGAGGCGGCGCTGGACACGGCCGTGCTGGACGAGCAGCCGATCCTGCTGTCCGTCCCGGCCGGCCACCGGCTGGCCGGGCACGAAGGCGTCGGCATGGCGGACCTCGCCGACGAGGAGTTCGTGATGCTGGAGCCGGGTTACGGCCTCCGCCGGATCACCGACGACCTCTGCGCGGCAGCGGGGTTCAGCCCGAAGATCGCCTTCGAGGGCCAGGAATCGGACACCGTGCGCGGCCTGGTCGCGGCCGGGCTGGGCGTCGCCCTGCTCCCCCACTTCGAGCCGGGCGCGCCGGCCGGGGTCTCGGAAGTCCCGCTGCTTCCGCCGGTCGGCCGGACGATCGGGCTGGCCTGGCGCGCGGGCGAACCGGTCTCGCCCGCCGTGCGCGCCTTCCGTGACCACGTAAAAGCTCGTGAGTGTTTATGACGGTTAGAACCGTCATAAACACTCACGAGTCAGGAAGCGTAGGACGCCGCGAACTCCACCAGCGTCCGGCTGGCGAAGCCGGACGCGCCGGGCACCACGTCGTCGTAGGTCTTGTCCGCGCGGCCCGGGCCGGCGATGTCCAGGTGCGCCCACGGCAGTCCCGCCGTGAACTCGCGCAGGAACAGCGCCGCCATGATGCCGCCGGGGCCGCCAGGGGCCTGGCGGACGTCGCCGAGCTCGCCCTGGATCGACGCGGCGTAGTCCTCCACCAGCGGCATCCGCCACCACGCCTCGCCGACGCGGGCGCCGGCGGCGACGACCCGCGCGGCCAGCTCGTCGTCGGTCGCGAAGAGGCCGCCGGTGCGCAGGCCGAGCGAGACCTTCATCGCCCCGGTCAGTGTGGCGGTGTCGACCACGACGTCCGGCTTGTACTTGTCGATGCCGTACGCCAGCGCGTCGGCCATCACCATCCGGCCCTCGGCGTCGGTGTTGCCGACCTCGGTGGTGCGGCCGCCGTAATGGCGCACGATGTCGCCGGGGCGGTAGGCCGAGCCGGACACGTGGTTCTCCGCGGCCGGCACCAGCGCGGTCACCCGCACCGGCAGCTTCAGCGCGGCGATCGCGCGCACCGCGGCGATCACGGCCGCGCCGCCCGCCATGTCGGTGCGCATCAGGTGCATGCCGTCGGCCGGCTTGATCGACAGGCCGCCGGTGTCGAACGTGATGCCCTTGCCCACCAGCAGAACGTGCGAGGACGCGCCGCGCGGCCGGTACTCCAGCTCGATCAGCCGCGGCGGCGAAGCCGAGCCGCCGCCGACGGCGAGCACCCCGCCGAAACCGTTGTCCGCGAGCCACTTCTCGTCCCGCACGGTCACGGTCACGCCCTCGGCCGCGCCCACCACCTTCGCTGCGATGCCGGCCAGCCAGGCGGGGTTCTTGACGTTCGACGGGGTGTTCGCGAGGTCCCGGGTCAGCGCGGCAGCCGCGGCCAGCTCCCGCACCCGCGCCACCCGCGCCGCGTACTCCGCCACCGCGTCCTCGCTCGCCGCCACCAGCCGGACGGCCGTCAGCGCGGGCTTCGGCTCCTCTGTGGTCACCTTGAACCGGTAGCCGCCGAGCAGCAGGCCCATGGCCAGCTCGCCGACCTGCTCCCCGGTGACGTCCTCGGGCAGTGCGATCTGGACGGCCTTGGCCGAGCCGTCCTCCACCGCGGCGCGGGCCGCGCGCGCGAATGCCGCGCCCGCCTTGCGGTAGTCCCGCGGCCCACCCTCGCCGAGCCCGACCACCCACCGGGGCGAGCCCCCGCCCGGC
Organism: Amycolatopsis sp.; assembly: GCA_036502365.1. Taxonomy (GTDB): domain Bacteria; phylum Actinomycetota; class Actinomycetes; order Mycobacteriales; family Pseudonocardiaceae; genus Amycolatopsis. The sequence goes on along the minus strand of DASXYS010000157.1, from coordinate 34,844 downwards.
ACCTCGTGGACGTCGCCGCTCTTGCCGCTCGCGCCGTGCTCCACATGCGACTCCCCGGCCGGATCCGGCGCCGTCGCGAGATGCGCGAGCGGGGCACCGCGCCGATAAGTGACGGAAACCTCTAGCTCGGGCAGCTTCGTCGGGACGGGCGGTAGTGAGTTACGCACAGTGGGCAACCTTTGGGCGCAGACGAGCCGCGACCCCGGCCTCCGACGGGAGACCGGGGTGCGGAGATGAACAGAGCCGGGGAGCCGGGGATCAGCCGGTGACCTCCTGAAGTGCCACGCCGAGATCCTTCGCTTCTTCCGCGGAGAGCTCGACGACGAGCCGGCCACCACCCTCCAGTGGCACCCGCATCACAAGGCCCCGCCCCTCCTTAGTCACTTCGAGGGGACCATCTCCGGTCCGGGGCTTCATGGCCGCCATAGCGTGCTCCCTCCGTCTCAACCGGCGCGCCCGGGTCGCGCACTCCCAAACCAGCCGGGTCTCGGCCCCCATTGTCCCTCATCAGCGGCCGGGCGCGAACGCGGACCGATCATTTGCCCTTGCATCGGTGCTGGTATGCCGCCCGCCGGGCTGAAACACTTGGCCCGGAGAACCGAGTTTTCGCCAAGAGGAGCACCAGTGACCACATCCGACGTCCTGTTGACCGCCGACGCCGACGGCGTGCGCACCCTGACCCTGAACCGGCCGCAGGCGTACAACTCGCTGACGGTCGAACTCAAGGAGCGGCTGCTCGCCGAACTGCGCGCGGCCGCCGAAGACGCGGACGTGCGCGCGGTCGTGCTCACCGGCTCGGGCCGCGCGTTCTGCGCCGGGCAGGACCTGAAGGAACACGTGGGACTGCTCCAGGCCAACGACCCCGCCCCGTTGCACACCGTGAGCGATCACTACAACCCGATCGTCCACGCGATCATGGACCTGCCGAAGCCGGTGATCGCGGCGGTGAACGGCACCGCGGCGGGGGCGGGCGCGGCCTTCGCGTATGCCAGCGACCTGCGGATCGCCGCGGGCTCGTCGAGCTTCCTGATGGCGTTCGCGAACGTCGGCCTCGGCCCGGACTCCGGTGCGTCGTGGACGCTCCAGCGGCTCATCGGGCTCGGCCGCGCCGCGGAGCTGATGCTGATGGCCCGCACGGTGGACTCGGCCGAGGCGCTGCGGATCGGGCTGGTCGGCGAGGTCGTGCCGGACGAGGAACTGGCCGCACGCGCCCAGTCCGTGGCCGCGAAGCTGGCCGCCGGGCCGACGGTCGCGTACGCGAAGATCAAGCACGTGCTGTCCGTCGCGGCTCAGTCCTCTCTGGACGACGCGCTCGCCGCGGAGGACGCGGCGCAGACCGCGCTGGGCGCCACCGCCGACCACACCGAGGCGGTCGAGGCCTTCGTCGGCAAGCGCCGGCCGAACTTCCAGGGCAAATAGGACACTCCGCGAAGGCCTCCTTCCCCGCGTGCGCCGCGGCGAAGGAGGCCTTCACCGCGTCACGAGCGCTTGGCCCGGAAGCAGCCGGCCACGTGGTCGTCGACCATGCCGGTCGCCTGCATCAGCGCGTAGCACGTGGTCGGGCCGAGGAAGGCAAAGCCGCGTTTCTTCAGGTCCTTCGCCATCGCCTTGGACTCGTCGGTGATCGCCGGCACGTCGGCCATCGTCTTCGGCCGCCGGTGCGAAGCCGGGGCGAAGGACCACAGCAGCTCGTCCAGCGACGTGTCCAGCGCGGCGATGGCGCGCGCGTTGGTGATCGCGGCCAGGATCTTCGCCCGGTTCCGCACGATCGACGCGTCCTGCATGAGCCGCTCGACCTCCGCGTCACCGAAGCGCGCGACCTTCGCCGGCTGGAACTTCTTGAACGCCTTCCGGAAGTTCTCGCGCTTGCGCAGGATGGTGATCCACGACAGCCCGGACTGGAACGACTCGAGGCAGAGCCGCTCGTACAGCTCGGCCTCGCCGTGCAGCGGGCTGCCCCACTCCTCGTCGTGGTAGGCCGCGTAGTCCGGCGCCGAGTTGCCCCACGAGCACCGGGCCACGCCGTCCTCGCCGAGCAATCCGGTCATTCCCGTCATCGTCCCCCCATCGAATAGTCCTCCGCGAAGCGCGCGAACTGCCGCAGCGACTGGCGCACCCCCAGCACGAACGCCGGCCGCAGCACCGGCCAGGCCAGCTGCCCGGCCACGCCGAACGGCAGCTTCAGGTGCTCCGCCCAGACGAACGTGCAGCGCACCGCGCCCTTGGCCACCACCTGGAACACCCCGGTGCCCTGCACCACGCTGCCGAGGTGGCGCACCGTGCACCGCAGCGGCGGCTCCCAGGCGGTGATCTCCATCGTGTCCGTGAAGCCGACCCCGGCGACGCCGGTGAACGCGGCGATCTTGGAGCCCACGCTGCGGCCGTTGCCCTCGACCACCCGCACCGAGGTGCCGAGCATCCACTCGCCCTGGCGCGTCCAGTCGGTCAGTGCCAGCCAGGTGGTCCCCGCCGGCGCCGCGACGTCGACGGACAGCACCAGGTCACTCACCTGTGGCCCACGGCTGCGCGTCCGCCTCGTGCGCCTCCTGCACCTCGCGGGCCTCCAGTTCGGCGACGCGGGCCCGCAGCCCGTCCAGCTCCACGCCGAGCCGTCGCATCACCCAGTCCACTTCGGACATCTTGTAGCCGCGCAGCACCAGCTGATAGTGCACCTGCCGCACGTCTTCGCCGGTGATGTCCTCGGCGGGCAGGCGCGTGGGCGAGCTGCCCGGCGGCAGCGGGGCCAGCTCCTCGCCCCGGCCGAACACCACCGCGGCGAGCAGGAACACCACGGCGGCCACCAGCAGCATGACTACGAGGTAGATCAGCGCGGTCGTCACGTCACGATCGTGGCACACCGGCCCCGGGACCGTCGCGCGAGCACGACGAGCCACAGCGAAAGCAAGGCCCATCCCACCATCAGCACTGCGCACGGCACACTGAGGAACAGCCTCGACGCGTCGACCGCGCCCGTCGCCACGAGCAGCCCGCTGATCGAGACCAGGTTGAGCCCGACCGCCACGGCGATCAGCACGCCGCAGATCCGGGCCAGCCGGACGCTGTCGACGCGGCGGCCGAGCAAGCGTGTGCAGAGCAGCGTGACCAGCCCGACGAGCGGGACGGTGAAGATCGCCGCGTGCGACACGCGCGTGATCTCGATGTACCAGCCCGGGCTCGGCGTCGACAATCTGGTCCAGTCGCCATAGGTCAGCAGCCGGGCGAAATCCCAGCCCAGCGACATCGCGGGGACGCCGAGGATGAGTTTCCACAGCGTCCGCACACCGCTGTGCATGCTCAGCTCGGCCTGGTAGTCCCCGGCGACCGCGGCCACCGCACCGAAGTCGGCGACGGCGCGGCGCTCGGCCTCGTCGGCAGTCCGGCCGCCGGCCCGGTATGCCTCCGCGGCGTCGTGCAGTCCGTCGCGCGCCTCGCCGAGCAGGTCCGCCTTCGTCGACCGGCAGCCGATCAGCCGCCGGTCGAGCTCCGCGAGATACTCGTCGATCACGTTCACGCTCCCCCCTGGAGGACGCCGCCGATCACCGCGGTGAACTCCTGCCACTCGGCCCGCTCGGCGGCGAGCGCCTGCTGCCCCGCCCGCGTGAGGCGGTAGGTCCGGCGCTTGCGGCCGGACACCACATCCCACTCGCTGGCCAGGTAGCCGGCCCGCTCGAGCCGGCGCAGGGCCGGGTACACGGTCCCGGTCGGCAGGTCGAGCGCGCCGTCGCTGCGCAGCGACAACGCCTCGATGATCGCGTAGCCGTGCAGCTTCCGGCCGTCGAGCACAGCCAGCAGCAGCGCGTCCAGGTGCCCACGCAGCGTGTCCGCCTTCATAGGTACCCACTCTACGCATACCGGTACGGGAAGAGTAATCCACGCGGGCCGCGGAAGTGCTCCGGGAAAACCCTGAGATATCCCTGACTTCATAGATTTCCTTGCTACATGTAGCCACACTACCTATAGGGTCACGGCATGGACGCACTCCCGATCGCGAGACTTCAGTTCGCGACGACGACCTCGTTCCACTTCCTGTTTGTGCTGCTCACACTGGGCCTGGTCACGATGGTGGCGATCATGCAGACCCGCGCCACCCTCGGCGGGAAGCCCGAATTGACCAGGATGACCCGCTTCTGGGGCCGGCTGTATGTGATCAACTATGCGCTGGGCATCGTCACCGGAATCGTGATGGAATTCCAGTTCGGGCTCACCTGGACCGGGCTGTCCGCATTCGCTGGAGACGTCTTCGGTGCACCGCTGGCGATCGAGACGCTGGTGGCGTTTTTCCTGGAGTCCACATTCCTGGGTCTGTGGATCTTCGGCTGGGGGCGGCTGGACAAGTGGGTGCACCTGGCGCTGGTCTGGCTGGTCACGCTCACCGCGTACGCCTCCACGCTGTTCATCATGGTGGCCAACTCGTTCCTCCAGAACCCGGTCGGCAGCCATCCGGAGGGCGGTGTGCTGCGGCTCGACAGCTTCGGTGCGCTGTTCACCAACCCGGCGCTCGTGTCGTCGCTGCCCCACCTGATCTCGGCCTCGTTGATCACCGGCGGTTTCTTCGTGACAGGAGTGAGCGCGCACCACTTCCTCAAGCGCACCACGGAGATCGAGTTCTTCCGCCGCTCGATGCGGATCGGCGTCGTGACGTCGCTGGTCGGCAGCATCCTCACGGTCAACCAGGGCTTCGCGCAGTTCGGCGAGCTGAAGATGTACCAGCCGGGCAAACTGGAGCAGGCCGCCATCGGGCCACCGCTGGGCCTGATGATCGGCATCGGTTTCCTCGCATTGCTCTGCTCGCTGGCCGGCACGCTGCTGCTGTTCCGGAACTGGCTGACCCGCGCCCGGCCGCTGCTGTACCTGATGGTGCCCGCGATCGCGCTGCCGTTCGCCGCCGCGATCTGCGGCTGGCTGGTGCGGGAGATCGGCCGTCAGCCGTGGCTGATCTGGGGGAAGCTGCGCACCGCGGACGCGCTCGCCGGCGTCGGCGCGGGCCAGATCCTGTTCTCCTTCATCGCTTTCTCACTCCTGTTCCTCATCCTCGCCGTGGCCGACTGGGTGCTGCTCTCCCGGATCGCGCGCCGCGGCCCGGAGTCCGCGTCGTCCCCGGCCGAGCCCGAGCTGCCCGTCCTGAGTGGAGTCTGACCATGGCGACCTTCTGGTGGTGCGGGCTGGGCCTGCTGCTCGGCGGTTACTTCGGCTTGGCCGGCTACGACTACGGCGTCGGGATGCTGCTGCCCGGCCTCGGCCGCGCGGACGAGGCCCGGCAGCGGCGGGCGCTCGGCGCACTGGGGCCGTTTTTCCTGGCCAACGAGGTGTGGCTGGTCGCCGCGGTCGGGGTGCTGTTCGGCGCGTTCCCGCATCTGGAGGGCAAGGTCTTCGCCGGCGCGTACGTGCTGGTGGTGGTCCTGCTGCTGGGGCTGGTCACCTTCACCGCGTCGGTGCAGCTGCGCAGCCGGCGGCCGGGCGCGCGCCGCGGCCCGTGGTCGTTCGGCATCACGGCGGGCGCGCTGGTCACGGCGGTCTCATGGGGCCTGTTCCTCGGCAACCTGGTGCTGGGCCTGCCAGTGGACGCCCAAGGCCACCCGGTGGACGACGTCCTCGCGCTCTTCACCCCGTACGCCCTGCTGTGGGGCCTCGGCTTCGTGGCCTTGTTCTGCTTGCAGGGCGCTGTTTTCCTCGCGGTGCGGGGGCCGGCCGAGCTGACCACCCGGGCGGAGCGGCTGGCCCGTTCGTCGGCCCTGCCGCTGGGCGCGTTCCTGGTGATCGCGACGGTCTGGGGCGCGGCGGTGGTGACCGGCGCGTCGTGGCTCGCACTGGTGGTGGTGCTGACGGCGTTCGCCGCGTTCGCCACCGTCCTTTTCGGACTTCGAACCGGCCGTTACCGGCTCGCGCTGCCCGCGGTGATGCTGCTGTCCGCCACACCGGCGCTGCTCGTGGGCGTCCTGCGGTTGCCGACCATCCTGACGTCCAGTGTGGACCCGGCGTACGCGCTGACTCTCGACGCCGCGGCCACGGCGCCTGAGACGGCCGCGCTGCTGGCCTGGTTCGCGGTGCCATCGATGGTGCTGCTGATCGTGGTGCAGTGGCTGGCTTGGCGAATGAACCGCACGCCGGTCGACCGTGACTCGCTGCTGCACTTCTAGGGCTTACAGGGGGAGAAAATGCCGTCACTGCCCGGTTTGCGCCGGTATCTGGCCGTGCTCGAGGTGCTGGGTGCGCTGACCGCGGGCGCGGTGCTGGTCCAGGCCGAGGGGCTCGCCGCCCTGCTCACCGGCGGCGGGGTCAGCGCCGCGCTGCTCGTCGCGGTGCTCGCGCGGATGCTGCTCGCGCTGGCTCAGGGGGTGGTCACCGGGCGGTTCGCCGCAGGCGCGCAGGCCGGGCTGCGCCGTCGTCTGCTGGGCTCGAACAACCCCTCGGTGGCGACCCGGGTGACCAAAGGGGTCGACGCGGCCGAAGCGCACCTCACCGGATATCTGCCGGCACTGGTGGTGTCCGCCGTGGTGCCGGTGGCCGTGCTGGCCCGACTGTTTTCGGCCGATCTGACCTCCGCCCTGATCGTGACCGCGACGCTGCCGTTGATCCCGGTCTTCGCCGCGCTGATCGGCGCGCACACGCGGGCCAGGACCGAACGGCAGTGGGCGCTGCTGACCAAGCTGGGCGGGCACTTCCTGGACGTGGTCCGTGGCCTGCCGACGCTGAAGCTGTTCGGCCGCGCGGCCGCGCAGGCCAGGACCGTGCGCACGATGGCCGAAGCGCACACCGGCGCGACCATGAAGACCCTGCGCGTCGCGTTCCTCTCCGCGCTGGTGCTGGAACTGGTCGCGACGCTGTCCATCGCGCTGATCGCCGTGCCGATCGGCTTCCGGCTGCTGGACGGCTCGATGCCGGCCCGCACCGCAATGCTCGTGCTGGTGCTCGCGCCCGAGGCGTACCTGCCGCTGCGCGCCGCGGGCGCGAAGTTCCACGCGGCAGCCGAGGGACTCACGGCGATGCGCGAGATACTGGCCGAACCCGTCGCCACCCGGTCCGGCGGCGCGGTGACCCGACGGCGAGGTGCGCCGAAAGTCGCCTTCGAGCGGGTCTCGGTGTGTTACGGCGACACGTCCGCGCTGTCCGAAGTGGACTTGACACTACGGCCGGGCGAGCCCGTCGCGCTGGTGGGGCCGAGCGGCGCGGGCAAGTCCACGATGCTGGCCGTCCTGCTGGGTTTCGTCCCGCCGACGGCAGGCCGGGTGCTGGTCGACGGAGTCGACCTACGCGAGCTGGACCACGAGCAATGGCGAGGCGACCTGGCCTGGCTGCCGCAACGCCCGACTCTGTTCAGCGGGACGGTCGCCGGCAACATCGCCATGGGCGGCCCGCGTGACGTCGTCGCCGCGGCTCGCGCCGCCGCGCTGGACGACGTCGTCGCCACCCTGCCCCAGGGTTACGCGACCCGGATCGGCGAGCTGGGCACAGGCCTTTCGGCGGGGCAGCGGCAGCGGGTCGGGCTGGCCCGCGCGCTGGCTCGCACCGACGCGTCGCTGGTCCTGCTCGACGAGCCCACCGCCCGGCTCGACGCCGGCACCGAGCGCACCGTGCTCGACGGCGCCCGCCACCTGCTGCCCGGCCGCACCGCGCTGCTCGTCGCCCACCGCCCGGCCATGGCGGCGCTGGCGACGCGGGTCGTCGAGCTGCGAGGCGGCCGGGTGCCGCAGCCCGTCTGAGTCACCGGAGAAGGACACAATGGACATTCCCCGACTGTTCCGGGCGGCGCTGCTCGCCGCCGGGGCCGAGCTGTCCGGGCTGGCATTGACCGGAACCGCAGCCTGGCTCCTGCTGCGCGCGGCGGAACGGCCGCCGCTCGCGGCGCTCACCGTGGCCGTGCTCGCCGTGCGGGTGTTCGCGTTGCTGCGCGGTGGTTTGCGGTACGCGGAGCGAATCGCCGGGCACGAAGTGGTGCTGCGTCATCTCGCCGAACTGCGCGCCCGCGTGTACGAAGCGCTCCTGCCCCAGCGCGTCGCGCGGCATTCGGGTGCCGACCTCGTGACCCGGCTGGTGTCCGATGTGGACGCGGTGCAGGACGCCCTGCTCCGGCTGCTCCTGCCCGCCGGGGTCGCGGGGATCGCCGGTCTGGTCGTGACCACCGCGGTCGCGCTGGTGAGCCTCCCCGCGGCCGCCGCGGTGGCCACCGGGCTGGCGGTCGCCGCCCTGCTGCCCTGGCCGGCCGCCCGCGTCACCGCGGTGCAGGCCGCGGCCGCCGCGCCGGCCCGGCAGGAGCTGGCCGAACGCGCGGTCGAGCTGGGCACCGGCCGTCGTGAGCTGATCGCGTACGGCGCCGAACCAGCGGCTCGGGCGGCCGCCGGCGCTGTGGTGGACGGGCTCGCCGCGCGGTCGCGCCGGACCGCCACCTGGCTGGCCGTGTTCACCGCGACCGGGGTACTCGTCCAGTTCGCCACCACCGCTGCCGTCGCGCTGCTCAGTGCCGCGAGTGTCCCCGTCACGGCGGCGCTGACACTGTCCGTAATGGCGCTGTTCGAGGTGGTCCTGCCCCTCACCGCTGCCGCCCGGCGGCTGCCGGAGGTGCGCGCCTCGCTCCGCCGCGTCCGCGCGGTACTGGGCGAACGGCCGACAACGCACGAGCGCGGCGAGCCGGGCCCAGGGAACCCCCGCCCTGAGGACAACCCGGATCCCGGCGACCTCCCACCGGACCATGGACCAGGCCCCGGCCACCTCCGGGTGCACGACCTCGGCGTCACCCATCCCGGCCGCCCGCCGGCGCTCGCAGGTGTCAGCCTCGACCTGCCGCCGGGCCGGCGCCTCGGCATCCTCGGCCCGTCGGGCTCGGGCAAGACGACGCTGCTGCACGTCCTGCTCGCCTTCGTCGAGCCGACGTCCGGCCACGTCACCATCGACGGCCGCCCGCTGCGGGAGCACGACGCCCGGATCGTCTCGGGGGCGCTCGCCGACGCGCACGTCTTCCACACCACCGTCCGCGAGAACCTCCGCCTGGCCAAACCGCGCGCGACCGACGACGAACTGCTCGAAGCCTGCGAGACCGCGGGCTTCGACCTGCCGCTGGACCGCGACACCGGGCCCGACGGCGCCGCACTGTCCGGTGGCCAGCGCCAGCGCCTGGTGCTGGCCCGCGCCGTGCTCGCCGCACCACCGGTGCTCGTGCTGGACGAGCCAGTGGAGGGCCTGGACCCCGAGCACGGTGACGAGGTGCTGGCCCGGGTGCTGGCCGCCGCGAAGGGGACCGTCGTGCTGGTCACGCACCGGCCAGAGCACCTGGCCGGGTTCGACGAGGTGCTCACCCTCGAAGACGGCCGGCCCGTACCTCGCGCATCGGCGGCCGGTCCAGTACCGGGATCTCGGTGACGTCGGGCAGCCACTCCCCGGAGACCGGCACGAACTGCGTCAGCCGCGCGGCGCTGTCGGTGGGCACGCCGCAGCGGGCAAGCACCGTGCCGAGGATCTGGCGCGCCATCACGCCCAGTTGCAGCAGGGAGCGGTTGCGGTGCTTGCGGACGCCCAGGTTGACCTGTGCGAGGGCGTCGAGACCGTGGCGCGCCTCGACGTCGAGCAGCAGCCCGATCTCCACGCCGTAGCCGCCCGCGAACGGCACCGACTCGAAGAACTCGCGGGTGCCCGCGTACTCGCCGCCGAGCGGCTGCACGAGGTCCGAGAGCGCCGGCCGCAGCGCCGAGAGCACGGGCCGGGCCAGCAGTTCGGTCACGCGGCCGCCGCCGGTGCTCTCGAGCCGCAGCGGACGGCGGTAGAAGCCCTTGACCAGATGCACGCCGGACTCGGTGAGCAGCGGCCCGAGCAGCGACGGCACAAACGCCGGATCCGGATCGACCAGATCGGAGTCGAGGAACACCACGAGGTCGCCGGTGGTCGCCGCCAGCGACCGCCAGAGCACCTCGCCCTTGCCGGGCCGGGGCGCGAGGCCGGGCAGCACGTCCTCACGCCGCACCACCCGCGCGCCGGCGGCCTCGGCCAGCTCGGCCGTCGCGTCGGTCGAGCCGGAGTCCAGCACCACCAGTTCGTCGACGACGGTGCCGAGCAGCGGCCGCACGGACGCGACGACACCACCGACCGTCTGCTCCTCGTCGAGCGCCGGCAGCACGACGGACACCGTCCGGCCACGCTTCGCCGCGAGGATGTCGGCGGGCGCCCATCGCGGCTCCTGCCACGTGCGACGTTCGAACCAGGTCATGGGGCCCGATCGTGCCATGCTGGGGAAGCCGCCCGGCCCCACTGGAGGGAGACCCCTTGCTGCCCCTGCTCCTCCGTTTTGTCGTCGGCCCACTGGTCCGCGTGCTCTACCGCCCGCGGATCGAGGGCCTGGCGAACATCCCGGCCGAAGGCCCCGTGCTGCTGGCCTCCAACCACCGGGCGGCACTCGACACCGGCGTGATCACCTTCACCACCCCGCGCCAGGTCAGGTTCCTGGGCAAGGCGGAGTACTTCACCGGCAAGGGCCTCAAAGGACGGTTCATCGCCAAGTCCCTCGACGCGCTGGGCTACGTCCCGGTCGAGCGCGGCAACGCCCAGGCCGGCCTCGCCGCGCTGGAGGCGGGCCGCAAGGTGCTGGAGGCGGGCGGCGTCTTCGCCATCTACCCCGAGGGCACCCGCTCACTGGACGGCCGCCTGCACCGCGGCCACACCGGCGTGGCGGCGCTGGCCCTCTCCACCGGCGCCAAGGTCGTCCCGGTCGCCCTGTTCGGCACCGAGGGCATCCAGCCCGGCGGCGCGAGGATCCCCCGGCCGGCCAAGATCAAGGTCGTCTTCGGCGAGCCGCTGGACTTCTCCCGCTACGAGGGCCAGGACTCGTCCTCGGCCATCCGCCGCTCCGTCACCGACGAGATCATGTACATGATCCTGGAGCTGTCCGGCCAGGAGTACGTGGACCGTTATCACAAACGCCCCGACGAAGGCGCCGCCTGACATCTTCCTGCAATTACCCGGATAAATATGCCCGCGGTCGCGCCGTGACCTGGCCGAACGGAAATGACCGGGCGAGTAACAACACGACCGTGACAGACCGGACAATAGGTTCACGACCGATAACGCGGGCTCCCTTTTTCCACACTGGCGCACTCGCCGGAGTTCGGTCATACTCACCAGTAACTCCGCTGGTGGGGATCTTGACAGCAAGACAACAGGCGTCACCGTTGCCGAGCCTCCGCTTTCACAGGAAAACACTACTTTCTCCGGTTCCGCCAGATGGTCCAGTCCAGTAAGGACCGACTACTCAGACGGAAAGACACCGAGACGAAAAGGCGAATATTGCTAATCGGTATTGCCACCGGAGCACTGCGTCAGTAATCTGTCACCCGCCGTCACCGGCATTTGTTCCGGTTCACGACCCCTTTGCGGTTCCGGGAATTCGCGGTGCCGGCTGTCGCCGTCTTCGCCCTTCCACGGATGGGAACCCGCATGCCTGTTAGCGCCTCAGCAGTCCACGAAGACCTGGCACGCTTGTTCGACGCGGTGGACAGGTGGGCCGAGCGCACCCCCACCGAGACCGCCTTCTCCGCGCCCGACGGGACCCTCGACTTCCGCGGACTGGCCCGGCACACGGCGTCGATCGCTTCGGCGCTGGCCGAAGCCGGAACCGGGGCGGGCACCGTGGTCGGGGTGGCCACCGGCCGCTCCCGGCTCGCCGCCGCCGGCCTGCTGGCAGTCTGGCGGCTCGGCGCGACCGCCGTGCTGCTCGACGACCGCCACCCGGCCGATCGGCTCGCCTTCGTCCTCGCCGACGCCGGCGTCGAGGTGCTGCTGGCCCACGAGGCCGCGCCGTTCGACGGCGACCGGCCACGGGTCGATCCCGAAACCGCACCGGAAACCGGCTCCACACCGGAGCCCGCGCCCTTGTCCCCCGGCGCGGTCGCGTACATCGTCTACACCTCCGGTACCACCGGACGGCCCAAGGGCGTGGAGATCACTTACGGCGGCCTGGGCGTTTTCCTCGCGGCGCTGGCGGAAATCGGCCTCACGCCGGGCGGGCTGGGCGTCAACGCGCTGTCCCCCGCCTTCGACGGCTGGCTGTGGTGCACCCTGCTGCACCTGCTGCACGGGCAGGGCACCGCGATCATCGACCTCACCGACGAGCGCACCGACGACGTCGACCTGGCCCAGCGCATCGCCGCGATCGGACCGCGCACGGTGGTGCTGACCCCGTCGCTGATGGCCGCCTGCACCGGCGCTTTGTCGACCGCGGAGGTGGTGGTCGTCGCCGGGGAACGCTGCCCCCGCGGGCTCGCCGAACTGCTGGCGGCGAACCACCGCGTGCTCAACGTGTACGGCCCGACCGAAGCCACCATGGCCGCGACCTGGGCCGACACCGCCCGCGGCGACGACGTGTCGACCATCGGCCGCGCGCCGGCCGGCTACCGGACCTTCGTGCTCGACCAGGACCGCCGGCCCGTCCCGGAGGGAACGCCGGGTGAGCTGTACATCGGCGGCGACGCCCTCGCCCGGGGCTACCGCAACCAGCCGGAGCTGACCGCCGCGCGTTTTGTGGCTGTGCCGGGGATCGCCGACCGGCTCTACCGGACCGGCGACCTGGTCTCGGCCCGGCCGGACGGCCAGCTCGACTACCTCGGCCGCACCGACGACCAGGTGAAGGTGCGCGGCTTCCGGATCGAGCCGGCGGAGCTGGAGAAGGTCGCCGAGGAGCTGCCCGCGATCACCACGGCGGCCGCGTTCGTCCTGGAATCCGGTGCGGCGCTGGGGCTCGCCGCCGTCGTGGCGGCCGGGCACGACCTCACCAGCGGGGCCGCAATGGTCCGCGAGCACTGCCGGGCCAAGCTGCCCGGCCACCTGGTCCCCGCCGTGGTCGACTTCGTGCCCGCGCTGCCCGCCACCGCCAACGGCAAGGTGGACCGGGAGGCGCTGAGCCGGGCGTGCGCCGAACGACACGACGCGGCCGGACGAGCGCCGAGCACCCCCAGGGAAGCGGAGGTGTGCGCGGCCTGGAGCGAGCTGCTGGAACGTCCGGTCACCGACGTCGACGCCGACTTCTTCGAGCTGGGCGGCCATTCCCTGCTCGCGGCGAGGGCCGTGGCCGCGCTGCGCCGGTCCACCGGCATCCGGTTCTCCATCACCGTCCTGCTGGCCAACCCGACCCCGGCCATGCTCGCCCGCGAACTGGACCGGCGCACAGAGCCCAAGACCGAGAGCGTGCGCCCGGCGTCCTGGCTCGTCGCCTGGCACCCGGAGCCGGCCCGGCGCCCGACGCTGCTGTGCCTGGCTCACGGCGGCGCCGGCTGCGGGCGTTACCGCTCGTGGCAGGACCGGCTCGGCAACGACGTTTCGGTGGTCGGCGTCCAGCTTCCCGGGCGGGAGAACCGCTGGCGCGAGGAACATCCGTCCACAATGGCCGAAGCAGCCGAAGCGGTGGCGGCCGAGGTCGCTGGGCTGGTCGCGCCGACAGCCCCGTTGGTCGTGTTCGGGGAGAGCTTCGGCGGTCTGCTGGGCTACGAGGTCGCGCGCCGGCTGGGCGAACGCGGACGGCCACCGGCCGCACTCGTGATCGCGGCCAGCGACCCCCCGCACACCTGGGCCGGCGACAGCGGCCGGTACGGCAGCGACGCCGTCATCCAGGAGCTGCTGGACAACAGTTCCGCGGAGGTCAAAGCGCTGGACGAGGACGCCCGGGAGTACACCCTCGGCATCATGCGCAAGGACGGCGCGCTGGCCTCGACCTTCGTCCTGCCCGCCGAAACCCGGCTGGACTCGGCCGTCCACGCGTGGGGCGGCGACACCGACGAACTGGTCACCCCGGCGGCACTGGACGAGTGGAGTTCCTACACCACAAAGGAATTCGACCGGCGGCAGTTCGGCGGCGGCCACATGTTCGGCACCGAGCTGGCCGAGACGACCCTGCCCCTGCTGGCGAAGCTGCTGACCGCCGGGGGTCCGGCGTGCTGATCGACCTCACCGACGAGAAGACGTTTTCCGGCAACGGCTTCTGGCAGGACATGGCCTGGCTGCGGGAGCACGACCCGGTGCACTGGCACCCCGAGCCCGACGGCCCGGGGTTCTGGGCGGTGACCCGGTACGAGGACGCGCTCGGCGTCTACCACGATTGGGAGACCTTCAGCTCCCGCAACGGGATGCGCCTGGAAACCAACCCGGCGGCGGTCGCCGCGGTGACCCAGCGGATGCTGATCGTCTCGGACCCGCCCGACCACTCGCAGCTCAAACGCGTGCTGGCCAAGGGTTTCTCGCCGGCCGAGATCCCGCACGCCGAGGACCTGATCCGGCGGGTGGTACGGGAGCTGCTCGGCGAGGCCCTGCGGGACCGGGAGATCGACATCGTCGACCTGGCGCGCCGGGTCCCGACCCGGGTCGTCTGCGCGCTGATGGGCGTCCCGCGCGAGGAATGGGACTGGCTGGGCGGCACGATGAACGCCGCCTTCGAGGGCGAGGACGAGCAGAGCCGGCTGGCCGCGCACGCCGAGATCTTCCTGTACTTCTCGGAACTGGTGACCGAGCGGCGCGTTTCCCCCGGCGACGACTTCGTCAGCCGCATCGCGCACGACCGGCGGTCCACTTCGGTGCCGGGCGAGACGCGGCTGCTCTCGGACGAGGAGATCGCCGTCAACTGCAACGGGGTGCTCGCCGGCGGCAACGAGACCACCCGCTACTCGGCCGGCGGAGCGGTGCTCGCGCTGCTGGAAAACCCGGCCCAGTGGGAAAAACTGCGCACCGAGGGCCGCTCGATCCTGCCGACCGCGATCGAAGAGGTGCTCCGGTGGACCACACCGGGAGTGCACGTCCTGCGCACCGCCACCCGGCCCGCCCGGATCGCCGGCACCGACATCGCCGAAGGTGACCGGGTGACGGTCTGGAACGTCTCGGCCAACCGCGACGAGGCCGCCTTCGACGCCCCGGAGCGGTTCGACCTGGCCCGCACCCCGAACAAGCACCTCTCGTTCGGCGGCGGACGGCACCAGTGCCTCGGCGCCCGCCTCGCGCGGCTGGAGCTTTCGGTCTTCCTCGAAGAGCTCGTTGCCGGGGTCGACTCGATCGAGCAGACCGGCGAACCCGGCTACACCGCGTCGAACTTCACCTGGGGCGTCCGGCATCTGCCGGTACGCCTGACCCCAGCGCGGCGCTGACGCCGTGAAGGACTCCCTACGCGGGGAGTCCTTCGCGGCTCAGTCCCGGCGCCCGCGAGCCGCCACGGTCATCCAGGTGTAGTCCACAAAGGACGGTGTCTGGTACATCGCGAACGCCTCGTCCAGTTCTTCACGGGTGATCAGGCCCGTGGCCAGCGCGTGCTCCTCGACCAGTTTCGTGGTGTTCATCAGCCAGTGCGCCAGATCCTGCCCGCCCCGGGCCGGCAGGATCGACCCCTCCGCCGCGCAGTCGGCCAGCCCGGCCGCCTCCAGCGGGACCGGCAGCGTGCGGGCCCAGTCCGCGGCCGTCCCGACGCGCTCGGTCATGACCTGCGTCAGCACCGCCATGGACCGGCGGGTCGCCGGGTGCGAAGCCAATTCGGGCATGGTCGTGCCGATCTCGAGCAGCAGCCACCCGCCGGGCTTGAGCCACGACGCCATCCGCTTGATCACCGCTTCACGCGCGGGCAGGTGGTCGAGCACGAACCGGGTGTGGATGAGGTCGAACTCCCCGGGCGCATCATCGGTGGTGACGTCGTGGTGCAGCACCGTCACGCCGAGATCGGCCAGCGGGCCGAGGAACTTGAGACTGAGGTCCGTCGCCACCACGTTCTCCGGCCCGGCCAGCTCGGCCATCCGCCGGGCCACCGAACCCGCCCCGGCGCCGACTTCCAGGCACTGCCAGCCCGGCGGGACCCCGAGGTCGTCGAGCTGGCGGAGGCTGAACGGGTCGAAGATCCGCTCCAGCAGGAGCAGCCGCCGACGCTCCGCCTCCGCTTCGGTGTCGACGAAGTTGTTCCAGCCGATCGCCTGCGACATCGAGGATTCCTCTTCAACGTGAGTCAGAACGCGCCGGGGCGGCACGCCGAAATCGCCTTCATGCGTAGCTTCGTGAAACGTCCGAGTCGTCCGGTGTGTTCGGGTCCTCTTCACCGATGACCAGCACCCGCAGTTCCTCGTCTTCGGGTGCTTCCTGGTAACCGTCGAGCAGCGGCGACCCCGACAACAGCGCCGCGCCGACCGCGAGCAGCACCGCCCCCAGCGCCGCGCCGAGCAGCCACCACCCGCCCCGCACCTGTTCGTGGAACACGAGCACTCCCCAGAGGACCGCCACCACGGGGTTGGCGAGGGTGATGCCCGGCTGCGAGGCGACCAGCCGCCCGGCCTGCAATGCGTTCTGCAGCAAGACGAACGCCGCGGCGCTGACCAGGATCAACGCCCAGGTCTGCCAGGTGGTGACCAGCGCCCCCACGCCGTGGCCCGCCGCCGCCGTGACCGGTTTGACCACCACGGCGATCAGGCCGGCGCCCATGCCGGCGGCGATCCCGGCCAGCGCCGTCCTGGCCACGCGCCCGGCCCACCGCGACGCCAGCAGGATCCCGGCGGCCGCCGCGACCGTGACGCCGAGCCCGGCCAGCCAGGTGCCCAGCGGGACCTCGTCCGCGTGGCCGCCGTGCGGCGACAGGGCCAGCAGCAGCACGACGATGCCGAGCGTCATCGAAGCGATCGCCGCCCATTCCCGGTAGCGCAGGCGTCCGCCGAGGATCAGCTGGGACAGGATGAGCGTGAATGGCAGCTCCATCACCACCAGCAGCTGCACCGTGGTGACCGTGCTCTGCGAAAGGGCGAGCGCGTGCAGCCCGAATTCGGCGAGCATCGTGGCGATCCCGGCCAGCCAGAGCGGGCGATGCCGGATCATCAGCCACAGCTGCGCCCACGAGAACCCGGGCCGCTCCGGTTCGGACTGGTTCGCCTTGCGCAGGAGCACCAGGCCCAGTCCGCTGACGGCGGCGGCGAGCAACACCAGTAGGACCGCCACCGTCGAACCTCATTCCGTGCGCTCTGTCGGCGGGACAGCTCGACCTTAACGACCGGCGCCGAGGCGACCGCGGCAAGGCCGGTCCCGATGACCTGGGATTACCCACCGAACTTGACTGGTCACAGCGAGGTGGGTGAAGGTGTCCCCACCTTCGGTCCGGCTGGAACTCGAAGTATTTTCGTATCCTACCGGTGAGGTGGTCCGGAGCGACGCCCGGTCAGGCGGTCATCCCGAAGCGGTCGAGCAGCTTCGCGGCATCGGCGTCGATCGTGAGGAGGTCGCGGTAACCGGCGCCGAGGAAGCCTTCCGTCACCATGTGCTCGGCGAACGACATCAGCGGCGCGTAGTACCCGGCGACGTCGACCAGCCCGATCGGCTTGCCGTGCAGGCCGAGCTGCGCCCAGGTCCAGACCTCGAACAGCTCCTCCAGTGTGCCCGCCCCGCCCGGCAGCGCGAGGAACGCGTCGGACAGCGCGGCCATCTTCGCCTTGCGCTGGTGCATGTCCGGGACGACGTGCAGCTCCGTCAGCCCGGCGTGCGCGATCTCCACCCGGGACAGCGCCTCCGGGATCACGCCGATCACCTCGCCGCCCGCGGCGAGCGCCGCGTCCGCCACCGCGCCCATGGTGCCGACGCTCGCGCCGCCGTAAACCAGCCCGATCCCGCGCTGCGCCAGCAGTTTGCCCAGCGCCGCCGCCGCTTCCTCGTACACCGGCGAAAGGCCCATCGAAGAGCCGCAGAACACACAAACCCGCATCAGTGCGTATCCTCCCAGGCCTGGTACGACTCCTGCACCACCCGCACAGCGTCGTCGATGTCGTCGGTCAGGTGCAGCAGTTTGAGATCCTTCTCGCCGATCTTCCCGCCCCCCAGCACGGACTTCGCGATCCAGTCGTACAGCCCGCCCCAGTACTCGGTGCCGAACAGCACCACCGGGAACTTGGTCACCTTCTTGGTCTGGACCAGCGTCAGCGCCTCGAACAGCTCGTCCAGCGTGCCGAAGCCGCCCGGCAGGCAGATGAACGCCTGCGAGTACTTGACGAACATCGTCTTCCGCGCGAAGAAGTAGCGGAAGTTCACCCCGAGGTCGACCCACGGGTTCAGGCCCTGCTCGAACGGCAGCTCGATGCCGAGGCCCACCGAGAACCCGCCGGCCTCGGCCGCGCCGCGGTTCACCGCCTCCATCGCCCCCGGCCCGCCGCCGGTCATCACCGCGAAGCCGGCCGCGGCCAGCGCCCCGCCGATTTTGCGGCCCAGCTCGTACTCGGGGTGGTCCCGCTTGGTCCGCGCGGACCCGAACACGGTCACCGCGCGCGGCACCTCCGCCAGCGCGCCGAAGCCCTCCACGAACTCGGCCTGGATGCGCAGCACCCGCCACGGGTCCGTGTGCACCCAGTCGCTCGGCCCGCGGGCGTCCAGCAGCCGCTGATCGGTGGTGCTGCCCTGGTCACGGCGGTCGCGCCGCAGCACCACCGGCCCCTTGTGGCGCTCCACCGGGCGCTCCGGGTACTGGCCGTCGGGAAACTCAGACTCTTCGCTCACCCCCCTGAGCCTACGGCCAGCGCCACCCGGGAGAACCCCAGCGTCGCCGCGGCGGTGACCCCCGGATGACACCCCCGTGAACGCCCCCGGTGTGGATCACCGGCCCACCCCTACGAACGGGGTGTAACGGACAAATCCCTACGAAAGTCGCGACGCACTGCCGTCCGGCGCGAAAGCCCTGATGTTCAAGGGTTTTTCCCGGTTGGTTCAGGTCCGGGTAATGCCCCGCTGGGCCATTCGGCGCATTGACCGTCCTGGTGACCGCTCGTTTACTCACGGTGTCCGCGGATCCGACCAGCATCTCCCCAGCTCGAAGGCACCTTTACCCGTCCCGCTCACCGTGAACCCGTGACCCGGCAGGCGTCTCCCCCTCCCCACCGCCGGTGTGTCCGGGCTGCGGTCAGGCACCCCGAGAGGACCTCGATGACCGTCAGAAAAGTGCGCACCGCCGCCGTGGCCACCGCCGCCGGTTTGGCGCTCTCCCTGCTCGCGCTGCCGGTGACCCCGGCCGGCGCGGCCCCGGCCCAGCCCGCCGCCGACCCCCAGGCCGTCGCGGCCACGGCTGCCGACCAGGCCGCCGCCGCTGGACTGGACCACCTGCGCAAGGGCGCGGACGAGGCGTTCCGCCGCCTCGGCACCACGCCGGGTGACGCCGGGCTGTTCTACAGCTCCTACGAGCGCACCTACCACGGCCTGAAGGTCGTGGGCGGTGACGCGGTGGTCGTCGCCGACGGCACCGGCCGCGTGCGCGACACCGCGGCCGCCGAGACGGCCCCCATCGGCGTGGCCACCAAGGCGACCTTCGACGCCGCCCGCGCCGCCTCCGTCGCGCGCACTCAACTGCCCACTGTGGACAGTGTGAGCGCACCGGAGCTGGTCGTACTGGCGGGCTCGGCGCCGAAGCTGGCGTACGAGGTCGTCGTCGCGGGCCGCACCGCGAAGGCGCCCAGCAACCTGCACGTGTTCGTCGACGCGGCCACCGGCGCCGTTCTCGACCAGCGCGACGACGTGAAGGCCGACGCCCCCGCGAGCGCTGGGAGCGCTGACAGCACTGCGCTCGCCGGCACCGGCAACAGCTACTACGTGGGCAACGTCGGCATCGACACCACCGGCTCCGGCAGCTCGTTCTCGATGCGCGACCCGGGCCGGACCGGCCTCAGCTGCGGCCGCGAGGGCGGCTCGGTGTTCACCGGCACCGACAACGCCTGGGGCAGCGGCAGCGGCACCGACCTCGAGACCGCCTGCGTCGACACCCTGTTCAGCGTCCAGACCGAGTGGAACATGCTGCGCGACTGGCTGGGCCGCAACGGCATCAACGGCTCCGGCGGCGGCTACCCCGCGTCGGTCGGCCTCAACGACGTGAACGCCTACTGGAACGGCTCGTCCACCCACTTCGGCCACTCGCAGGACAACCGGCGCCAGGCCACGTCGATGGACGTCGTCGGGCACGAGTTCGGCCACGGCATCTTCCAGACCACCCCGGGCGGCGCCGGCGGCGGCAACGAGAACGGCGGGATGAACGAGTCCACCGGCGACATCTTCGGCGCGCTCACCGAGGCGTACGCGAACAACGCCAAGGACACCCCGGACTACCAGGTCGGCGAGGGCGTGAACCTGGTCGGCCAGGGCCCGATCCGGTACATGTACAACCCCTCGCTGGTCGGCGACCCGAACTGCTACTCCTCGTCGATCCCGAGCACCGAGGTGCACGCCGCCGCGGGCCCGCAGAACCACTGGTTCTACCTGCTCGCCGAGGGTTCCGCGGCCGCGGGCAAGCCCGCCAGCCCGACCTGCAACAACAGCACCGTCACCGGGATCGGCGTCCAGAAGGCGGGCAAGATCTTCTACAACGGCCTGTTGAAGAAGACCTCCTCGTGGAACCACAAGGCTGCCCGCAAGGCGACGCTCGAGGCCGCGCTGGCGCTGTACCCGGGCAGCTGCACGGAATTCAACGCCGTGAAGGCCGCGTGGAACGCCGTCAGCGTGACCGCCGCCAGCGGTGAGCCGGCCAGCTGCACCGCGCGCACCGTCAACTGAGCGGGAAGGGAAAACCCATGGATTGGAAGAGGAAGGCCGTCGCGGGCCTGACCGGGTTGACCTTGGCGCTGGGCGTGCTGACGCCCGCGGTCGCCCAGTCCGCAGTCGCCGCACCGGCCCCGGACATCTCGCTCGCGAACATCAAGACGCACCTGAACCAGCTCCAGACCATCGCCCAGCAGAACGGCGGAAACCGTTCCGCCAGCGGTGGTTACGCGGCCTCAGTGTCCTATGTGGAGCAGAAACTGCAGGCCGCAGGCTACACCGTCACCCGGCAGACCTGCACGAGCTGCGCGGGCCGCACGCAGAACCTGATCGCGGAATGGCCGAAGGGCGACGCGAACCAGGTGCTCATGCTGGGCGCGCACCTCGACAGCGTGAGCGCCGGACCGGGCATCAACGACAACGGCTCCGGCAGCGCGTCGATCCTCGAAGTCGCGCTGACCCTGGCGCGCACGGACCCGGCGATGGCCAAGCGCGTGCGCTTCGCGTGGTGGGCCGACGAGGAGTCGGGCATGCGCGGCTCGCGGTTCTACGTCAGCAGCCTGTCCTCGGCCGACCGCACGAAGATCAAGACCTACTTGAACTTCGACATGATCGGCTCGAAGAACTGGGGCTACTTCGTCTACGACGACGTGGCCTCGGTCAAGGCGGTGTTCGACGAGTACTTCACGTCCGTCGGCATCCGGACCGAGGGCGACAGCGAGGGTGACGGCCGCTCGGACCACGCGTCGTTCAAGAGCGCGGGCATCCCGGTCGGCGGCCTGGCCACCGGCGCCGGTGACGTGAAGACCACCGCCCAGCAACAGAAGTGGGGCGGCACCGCGGGCGCCGCGTTCGACAACTGCTACCACCGTTCGTGCGACACCGTTTCGAACATCCCGGACGCGCCGCTGGAACGCAACAGCGACGCGATCGGCTATGCGGTCTGGAAGCTCACGACCACGTGAGCCTCCCGGAGTGAGCGCGCCCGCCGTCACCTCGTCCGGCCGGAAGCCGGATGGGGTGACGGCGCGGCGTTCGCCAGCTCGCCCGGCCCGCGGATCCGGGCAGCCCGGCCCAGCCCCCTGCGCCCGGCCAGACCCGCCTTAGTTGTCTAGACCACCCGTTCGTAGGTAGTCAACCGCCGAGCGGGGCGCCTACCGTTCTCCGACAACGCCGTGGGCTGTTCTCGAGACGGGAGCCGGTATGTTCACCCGGAAGTCACGTGTGCTCGGCGCCGCGCTGGCGGCACTGCTGGCCCTCCCGATGATGGGGGCCGCGCCCGCCGGAGCGTCCGCGCAAGGCGACACCTGTGCCGTGAAATCGCGGCCATCGGGCAAGGTCCTGCAGGGGTACTGGGAGAACTGGGACGGCGCCGCGAACGGCGTCCACCCCGGCCTCGGCTGGACCCCGATCACCAACCCCGACATCGCCGGCCACGGCTACAACGTGCTCAACGCGGCGTTCCCGGTGATCCAGTCCGACGGCACCGTGCTGTGGCAGGACGGCATGGACACCGGCGTGAAGGTCGCGACCCCGGCCGAGATGTGCGCCGCGAAGGACGCCGGCTCCACGATCCTGATGTCCATCGGCGGCGCGACGGCCGGCATCGACCTGAGCTCGTCGACGGTGGCCGACAAGTTCGTCAGCACCATCGTGCCGATCCTCAAGCAGTACAACTTCGACGGGATCGACATCGACATCGAAACCGGCCTCAGCGGCAGCGGCAGCATCAACACCCTGTCCGCCTCGCAGTCGAACCTGATCCGGATCATCGACGGCGTGCTGGCGCAGATGCCGTCGAACTTCGGCCTCACGATGGCGCCGGAAACCGCGTACGTCACCGGCGGCAGCGTCACCTACGGCTCGATCTGGGGCTCTTACCTGCCGATCATCAAGAAGTACGCCGACAACGGCCGGCTGTGGTGGCTGAACATGCAGTACTACAACGGCAGCATGTACGGCTGCTCCGGCGACAGCTACGAGGCCGGCACCGTCACCGGCTTCACCAAGCAGACCCAGTGCCTCAACGACGGCCTCACCGTGCAGGGCACCACGGTCAAGGTCCCGTACGACAAGCAGGTCCCGGGCCTGCCCGCCCAGTCCGGCGCCGGCGGCGGTTACATGACCCCGGACCTCGTCTCGCAGGCGTACGGCTCGGTCTCCGGCGTCAAGGGCCTGATGACCTGGTCCCTCAACTGGGACGGCTCGAAGGGCTGGACCTTCGGCAACAACGTCAAATCCCTCGAAGGCCGCTGACCGCCGTTACCCCAGGAACTTGCGCAGCACGTCCGTGACCTGCCGGATCTCCGCGACCCGGACGTTCTCCTGCCGGGTGTGCGCCAGGGTCGGGTTGCCGGGGCCGAAGTTGACCGCGGCCATGCCCCGTGCGGCGAACCGCGCGACGTCCGTCCAGCCCAGTTTGGCGGCGGCCCGCCCGCCCGCGGCGGCCACCAGCTCCGCGGCGGCGGGCGCGGACAGGCCCGGCAGCGCGCCCGGCGACATGTCCACAAGGGACACATCGTGCCCGTCGAACACCTCGCGCACGTGGGCCTCGGCCTGCGCGGGACTGCGGTCGGGCGCGAAGCGGTGGTTGACGGTCAGCACGGCGGCGTCCGGGACCACGTTGCCCGCCACCCCGCCGGAGATGGCGGTGGCCTGGAGGCCCTCGCGGTAGGTCAGGCCGTCGATGTCGACCACCCGGGGGCTGTACTCGGCCAGCCGGCGCAGGGGCTCGGAAAGCGCGTGGATGGCGTTCTCCCCCATCCACGCCCGCGCGGTGTGCGCCCGCGTCCCGCTCTTGCGGACCTCGACCCGCAGGGTGCCCTGGCAGCCGGCCTCGATCACCCCGTTCGACGGCTCCCCGACAATCGCCAGGTCGCCCGCCAGCCACTCCGGCAGCTCGCGTTCGATCCGCCCGAGGCCGTTCTTCACGGCCTCGACCTCCTCGTTGTCGTAGAAGACAAACGTGACGTCGTGCCTCGGCTCCACCAGCGTCGCGGCGAGGTGCAGGAAGACGGCGTCGCCGCCCTTCATGTCGACCGAGCCGAGGCCGTGCAGCGTCTCGTCGTCGCCGGCGCCCGAGCGCCGGGACGGCAGGTTGTCGTTCAGCGGCACCGTATCGAGGTGCCCGGCAAGCACGATCCGAGACGGGCGACCGAGGTTCGTGCGCGCGAGCACGGCATCGCCGTTGCGGACCACCTCCAGGTGCGGCGCCTGCTCCCGCAACGCGGCCTCCACCGCGTCCGCCAGCCCGGCCTCCTGCCCGGAGACGCTGAACACGTCCACGAGGGCGGCGGTCAGGTCGGCAGGATCGGCGCGCAGCTCGAGGGAGGTCATACCGGCACCGTACCGAGCGGGCGCGAGGGCTACCGTGAGGGACGTGCGCACGCGAAGCTCCCTGGTCGCCCTGAGCGGCATCCTGGCCTTGGCTCTCGCCGGCTGCGGCAGCGAGGCAGGCCCCACCCCCCGGCCGAACCCCGGCCCCGTCGGCCCGGACGCGCTGCCGATCAAGCTCGACGCGCTGTCCGCCGACGCCTGTTACGGCAGCCCGGAGACCCAGCTGCCGAAGGGCTGCGAGAAATACGTCACGGAGGTCGGCGGCACCGCGGGCGCCGTGCACCAGCGGGCGCAAGAGGGAAAAACCGTCGACCGGCCGCTCGACGGCGAGGCCAGTGGCCTCGACCAGGCGGTCAACTCGTTCCGCGCGGCGGGCTGCACCACCGTGCCGACCCCCGGCGGCGCGTGCACGAAGGCGCTCACGGACATCTCCGCGGCACTGGATTCGATCAAGAAACTCGTGAGCCAGCAGGCCACCACGGGTTGAGGCGCGTCGCTCGGCTACCGTGACCAGCGTGAGCGAGCAGACCCCTGACCCCGAAACGACCGGCGCCGTCGGCGTCGGGCTGGCCACCGTCACCGCCGACGGGACGGTGCTGGACACCTGGTACCCGCACCCGAAGCTGACCGACGCGGGCACGAGCGGCACGGAGCGGCTGTCCGCCGCCGAGACCGCCGAGCTGCTCGGCGACGCGGCCGCCACCCTGCTGGGGCCGGACACCGACCGCGGTGTCGAGGTCGTCGCGGTGCGCGTGACGGTCGGCCGCCTGGCCGAGGCCCCCGCCGACGCCCACGACGTCTACCTGCGGCTGCACCTGCTGTCGCACCGCCTGGTCCAGCCGCGCGGCCAGAGCCTCGACGGCATCTTCGGCCTGCTGGCCAACGTCGTGTGGACCAACCACGGCCCCTGCCCGGTGGAGGCCTTCGAGCAGACCCGGTTGCGGCTGCGCTCCCGCGGCGCCGTGACCGTGTACGGCGTGGACAAGTTCCCGCGAATGGTCGACTACGTGCTGCCCACCGGCGTGCGCATCGCCGACGCCGACCGCGCGCGCCTCGGCGCCCACCTCGCGTCCGGCACCACCGTCATGCACGAAGGCTTCGTCAACTACAACGCCGGCACGCTCGGCGCGTCGATGGTCGAGGGCCGCATCTCGGCCGGCGTGGTCGTGGGCGACGGCAGTGACGTCGGCGGCGGCGCGTCCATCATGGGCACGCTCTCCGGCGGCGGCACCGAGGTGATCTCGATCGGCGAGCGCTGTCTGATCGGCGCGAACGGCGGCGTCGGCATCTCGCTCGGCGACGACTCGGTCGTCGAGGCCGGCCTGTACGTGACGGCCGGGACCAAGGTCGTCGTCGAGGGCAAGACCGTCAAGGCGCGGGAGATCTCCGGCATCTCGGGCGCGGTGTTCCGCCGCAACTCGGCCACCGGCGCCGTCGAGGTCGTGGCCCGCACCGGCGTGGGCATCGAGCTGAACGCGGCCCTGCACGCGAACTGAAGCCGGCTCGCCAACGGCGCGTTCCCCCGCGGGGGAACGCGCCGTTCGTCGTTGATGTTCACCTGTCATTCACCTGCCCCAGCCCGCCTGGGGAGCGCTTTCCCCTACGGGAGCACGCCCTTCGACGTTCTTCGCCGTTCCGGCGAGCTGCTTGTTCACCTACCATTCAGGTGGTGACCGCCGAAGCAGTTCCCGTGACGCCGGCCCGCCGCCGTGCCCCGAAGCCGACGACCCCGGCCGAGCTGGGCCTGCCCGACGAACCCGCGAAGGCCGGGCCACGTGACCCGGCGGCCACCCACGTCCGCGCGAAGCTCGACCACGAGCTGCGCGAGCTGCTGGCCCGCGAGCCGGGCACCCGCACCGGTGCCGACCCCGAGGATCTGCACCAGATGCGCGTCGCGCTGCGGCGCATGCGCAGCGTGCTGAAGACGTCCGGCGCGCTGGTCGGCCCGGGTGCCGAGCGGGCGCGCGCCGAACTCGGCTGGCTGGGTCAGTCGCTCGGCGAGGTCCGGGACTACGACGTGCTGATCGGCCACCTGCGCGAGGTGATCGCGACGTTCGAGGTCCGCGACCAGCCGGCCGGCCGCCGTCTCGTGTCGGCCTTCGTCACCGAACGCACCGCCGCCCGCAGGCGGCTCACGAGCGCCCTGGCCAGCGCCCGCTACGCGACCCTGTTGCAGAGCGTCGCCCAGCTCACCCGCGCCGCGGACCACGAGATCGACGAGACCCCGTCCGCCGACCGCGACCTGATCGCCGACGTCCGCAAGCCGTACCGCCGCCTGGCGAAAGCCGTGCGCGCCCTCCCCGCCGACCCCCCGGACGACGACCTGCACGCCCTGCGCATCCACGGCAAGAAACTCCGCTACAACGCCGAGCTGGCCCGCTCCTCGGCGAAGAAGAAGCAGTCCGCGAAGCTCGCTGCGCTGGTGAAGGCGACCCGCAAACTCCAAACCGTCCTCGGTGATCACCAGGACGCCGTCGTGGCCACCGACCGCGTCCGGGCCCTCCTGCCCACCGCGGATGCCGACCTCGGCTTCGTCGCGGGCCGCATAGCCGAACACGAACTCCGCAAGCGCACCGAGGCCCGCGCCGCCTGGCCCGCCGTCTGGGCCCGAATCCGGAAAACCGCACTCGCCATCCACGCACCCGGCTGACCCGGCGCGGTCACTTCAACCGCCCCAATGTGGCGTTCGGTGCGTCCAGCGCACCCAATGTGGCGTTCGGTGCGTCCAACGCAACCAACGCCACATTGGGGCGCTTCGAGCGGGGCAGGGCGGCGGAACTCAACCGATCGACCGGACATACCCGTCCGGCCGCACCACCACGCGGCGACCGGGAGTGGCTTCGTACGCCGCGTACGCGTGCCCGCCCGCGTCGACGAGGTCCGCGCCCGTCGCGGTGGAGCCGGCGGGCAGGATGCGGTATCCCGGGAAACCGACGTCCACCGGACCGTCGCCGAAGACCAGTTCGGTCGCGTGCGGGCCGCGGAAGAGTTCGAACAGCCGCAGTAACTTGCCGTTCGCGTCGGTGAGCGGGGCGTCCGGGGCGCGGTCGCCGGGGCGCAGGTCGCCGGTGGCGGGCGCGGCCAGCGGGCCGCCGCGGTAGGTGATGTCCAATTGCTGGGTTTCGGGGCCGCGGCGGTGGGCTTCCTCATCGCCGTCGGCGTACTTTTCCATCAGCGCCGTCGACACCCCGAGCACGCGCGCGGCGACCGTCCGGCGCTCGGGCTCGTAGCTGTCCAGCAGCTCGGGTGAGCCGTCGGCGAGCTTCCAGCCGAGGTTGTACGCATCCTGCACGCCCGTGTTCAGCCCCTGGCCGCCGGTCGGCGGGTGGACGTGCGCGGCGTCGCCCGCGAGGAACACGCGCCCCCGCCGGAACGACTCGGCCAGCCGGATGTTCGGCCGCCACACCGTGGACCAGGCCAGGTCGTGCAGCCGGATCCCGCCGCCGGAAACCGAGTCGAGCCGGGCCTGCAGCGCCGCCAGCGACGTCTCGGCCGCCAGGTCGCCGTCGCCCAGCGGCGCACCGAACTGGAAGTGCGGCGTGCCGGCCAGCGGCGTGAACATGACGCCCTCCATGAGCTTCGCCGCGGGCGCGAACCAGTACGCCGTCGTGTGGTCCAGACCTTCGGCCCGCACGTCTCCGAGCAGCATCCGGATCGACTCGTCCGTGGTCCCCTCGAACGCGATCCCCAGCGTCTTGCGCACGACGCTCTTCCCGCCGTCCGCCCCGACCAGATAAGCCGCGCGCACGGTCTCCTCCACGCCGCCGCGCGAGAGCACGGCCGTCACGCCGAGGTCGTCGTGCGTGAAGCCGGTCAGCGCCGTCCCCAGCTCGACCCGCACGCCGAACTCCGCCAGCCGCGCCCGCAGGATGCCCTCGGTCTGCGACTGGCCCAGGAACCAGACGTTCGGGTACGGCAGAGCGGGCGTCGGCTCGACGTGCTCGCTCATCCACCGCTCGGTGACGTACTCGCCGTCCAGGTAGACCTTCGTCGGGTACTGCGGCGAACCGGCCGCGAGCACCGCGTCCAGCACCCCGAGGTCTTCGAAGACCTCCAGCGTGCGCGGCTGCAGCCCATCCCCGCGCGAGCCGGCGAAATAGGTGTCGGCCTTGTCGATCAGCCGGACGTCGACGTCGCGCCGCGCCAGCTCGATGGCCAGCGTCAGCCCGGTCGGGCCCGCCCCCGCGATCAGCACCGTGGTGTCCATAACCCCTCCAATGAACTAAAATTCAGTGAATATGAATTCAGAATCCCCGCTGCTAGCGTTCCTGTCAAGGGAGGTGCCGCATGACGGCGACGAGCCGCAAGGAAAGAGCCGCCGAGACCGAGACGGCGCTGAAGGAGGCGGCCAAGCGCGTGTTCGCGCGCAAGGGCTACCTGAACACCAAGATCACGGACATCACGACCGAGGCCGGCCGCGCCGCGGGCTCGTTCTACAACCACTTCGCGGGCAAGGAAGAGCTACTCGAAGCGCTGCTGGACGACCTGGCCGCGTCGGGCGACGAGCAGTCGGCCGACAATGGCCACCTCTCCGACTTCAGCGACCCGGCGGCCGTCCGCTGGCACGTGCGCCAGTACTGGGACTTCTATCGCGCCAACGCGGCCACCATGCAGGCCTTGCGCCAGGCATCGATGGTCAACGAGGCTTTTTCGCGGGGCTTCGCCAGCTTCGGCGCAGCCCAGTCCGCGGACATCACGGACCACCTCGACCAGGTCACCGCCGCCGGCCTCCGGCTGCCCGCGACGCCCCAGGTCAGCGTCGCGATGATGTACCAGCTGATCGACGGATTCGCGCAGATGTGGCTGCTCGCCCCGGAACCCGAAGGCTGGACCGTCCCCACCGACGACGAGGCCGTCGAGGCCCTCACCCGCTTCGTCTACCGCGGCTTCACCGGCCGCGACTACTGAGCGACGCGGTTCAGGAGGAGAGTCGCTCGGCGGCCGCGTCGATGCGTTCGTCGGTGGCGGTCAGTGCGACGCGGACGTGCTTGCCGCCCGTCGGGCCGTAGAAGGTGCCCGGCGCCACGAGGATGCCGCGGTCGGCGAGCCAGCCGACGGTGGTCAGCGAGTCTTCGCCCCGGGTGGACCACAGGTACAGGCCCGCCTCGGAGTGCGAGATCTCGAAACCGTTGTCCTGCAACGCTTTGCGCAGCACGACCCGACGGCGGAGGTACCGCTCCCGTTGGGCGGCCAGCGCCTCGTCGTCGGTCAGTGCGGCGACCATGGCCTCCTGGACCGGGCGCGGCACGATCATGCCGGCGTGCTTGCGGATCTCCAGCAGGTTCTTGACCAGCTTCGGGTCGCCGGTGACGAAGCCCGCGCGGTAGCTCGCGAGGTTCGCCGACTTCGACAGTGAGTGCACGGCGAGCAGCCCGTCGAGCCGTCCACCGTGGACAGACGGGTGCAGCACCGACACCGGCTCGGCCTCCCAGCCGAGCGAGAGGTAGCACTCGTCCGACACCACGACGACGTCGCGCTCGCGCGCCCACTCCACGACCTTGCGCAGGTGGTCGACGCCAAGCACCCGGCCGGTGGGGTTGGACGGCGAGTTCAGCCAGATCATCGCGGGACGCCGCGGGCCGAGCTGGGTGAGGCCGTCGGCCCTGGCCACCTCGGCGCCGGCGAGCAGCGCGCCGACCTCGTACGTCGGGTATGCCAGCTCCGGGATCACGACCAGGTCGCCCGGCCCGAAGCCGAGCAGCCGCGGCAGCCAGGCCACGGCTTCCTTCGAACCGATCGTCGGCAGCACGGCGTCGGGCTCGATGCCCTCGACCCCGTGGCGGCGGCCGAGTGCCTCGACGGCCGCGGCCCGCAGCGCGGGGGTGCCGTGGGTGGCCGGGTAGCCCGGGATGTCCGACACCGACGCCAGCGCGTCACGGATCCCGGCCGGCACCGGGTCCACCGGCGTGCCGACGGAGAGATCGACGATCCCTCCGGGGTGTTCCTGCGCGCGGGCCTTGAAGCCGGCGAGCGAGTCCCAGGGGAAGTCGGGCAGTTTCGCCGCGGTCATTCGCCCTGCGGGGGCAGCGCCTTGACGAAGGAGGGGTCGTTGCTGGTCTTGCCCACCTTCGAAGCGCCGCCGGGCGAGCCGAGCTCGTTGAAGAAGTCGACGTTCGCCTTGGTGTAGTCCGACCAGTTGTCGGGCACGTCGTCCTCGTAGTAGATGGCCTCGACCGGGCAGACCGGTTCGCAGGCACCGCAGTCGACACACTCGTCCGGGTGGATGTACAGCATCCGGTCGCCCTCGTAGATGCAGTCCACGGGGCATTCGTCGATACACGCCTTGTCGAGCACGTCGACGCAGGGCTCGGCGATCACGTAGGTCACTGCGTACTCCTGCTTTTCTCTGCTTAGCCAGTCGCTGCGGACATTACGCGCTTCCCGCACCCCTGGTGGTGATTAGGCAACCCTTATCCATACCCCTGGTATGGCCCGGAGACGGCCCGCTCAGCGGTCCCTGCGCCGGGGTTTCGGCGCGGACCGGGCGTCACCGGTGATGACGAAGCCGGGGCTCTTCGGCTTCCCCTCGCCTTCGGGCTCCTTCAGCGTTCGCTTGAAGCCGTCGGCGATCTCTTCGACCAGGTCCTCGTTGTGCCGGTCGTCCTTGCGCGCCAAGCTCATCGGTTCTCCTGCGGTGATCGGGCCGGAGTCTCAGTCACAATCTAACCGTGAACGACTCGGAAAAGCTTGAAATCGTCTGTGCGCGGGCTTGGCCGCCGGTCGTGGAGCGCGCGCTCGGACAGTGGCGGCTGCGGTGGGCCGACGGCTTCACCGGCCGCGCGAACAGCGCACTCGCCGTCGGAGACCCCGGGATCGAGGTCCCGGAAGCGCTGAAAGCCGTGTGTGACTTCGCCCACGATCAGGCGATCCCGGCGGTCGTCCAGGTGATCGAGGACAGCGCGGTCGAGCGTGCGGTGGCCGGCGCGGGCTGGGTCGAGTGGACCGAGCACGCCGCGGGCCACCGGGTCTCGGTGCTCACCGGGCCGCTGCCGGACGGGCCCGCGCCGGACGGCGAGGTGCTCGACGAGCCGACGCCGGCCTGGTGGGAGCTGACTGCCGGAGGCCGCGAGCCGGGCGACGCCGAGCGGCACGTGCTGACCACCGGGAAGGTGGGCTACGGCGTGGTGGAGGTCGACGGCGTCACCGCCGGAGCCGTGCGCGGCGCCGTGGTGGACGGCTGGCTGCACGTGTCGCGGCTGGCGGTGCGGCCGGACTTCCGCCGCCGCGGGCTGGCGTCGGCGCTGATGCACGCGCTGGCCGCGTGGGGCCGCGAGCACGGGGCCGGTCAATGGGTCCTGCAAGTGGCGCTGGACAACGCCGGGGCACTCGCGCTGTATTCCGGGCTGGGCTGTACGGAGCACCACAGGTACCGGTATTGGGGCCCGGGGCCCGGCGCGTGCGAGGATCCGCAGTCGTGAAGATCGTCGTATTGGTGGGCGGGGTGGGCGGCGCCCGGTTCCTGCTCGGGGTGAAGACCGCACTGGGAATGCCCGCGATCGGTCCCGCCGAGTCGCCGCACGAGGTCACCGCGCTGGTGAACACGGGTGACGACGTGTGGATGCACGGACTGCGCATCTGCCCAGACCTCGACACCTGCATGTACACCCTCGGCGGCGGCATCGACGCCGAGCGCGGCTGGGGCCACGCGGGCGAGACCTGGGTGGTGAAGGACGAGCTCGCCGCGTACGGCGCCGAGCCGACCTGGTTCGGGCTGGGCGACAAGGACATCGCCACGCACCTGATCCGGTCGCGGATGCTGCGCGCGGGCTACCCGCTCTCGGCCGTCACGGAGGCGCTGTGCGACCGCTGGCAGCCCGGCGTGCGGCTGCTGCCGATGTCGGACGACCGGGTGGAGACCCACGTCGTGATCGACGACCCGGAACAGCCGGACCAGCAGAAGGCCGTGCACTTCCAGGAGTGGTGGGTGCGCTACAAGGCCGGGCCGCCGGCGCACTCGATCGTCTCCGTCGGCAACGACGAGGCGAAGCCGGGGCCGGGGGTGCTGGCGGCGATCGGCGAAGCGGACCTGGTGCTGTTCGCGCCGTCGAACCCGGTGGTGTCGGTCGGCACGACGCTGGGCGTGCCGGGGGTGCGCGAGGCGCTGGTGAAGTCGCGGGCCAAGGTCGTGGGCATCTCCCCGATCATCGGCGGCAAGGCGCTGCGCGGCATGGCCGACGCATGCCTGACCGCGATCGGCGTCGAGACCTCGGCCGAGGCGGTGGGCCGGCACTACGGCGCGCGCAAGGACGGCGGAGTGCTCGACGGCTGGCTCGTCGCCGAGGAGGACCACGACGTGACCGTGCCGGGAGTCACCGTCCGCGCGGTGCCGCTGCTGATGTCCGATGTGGACGCGACCGCGGCGATGGCGCGCGCGGCCTTCGACGTTGCGGGAGTTTCCCTTGACTGAGCCCGAGTTCGCCGACCACGCTTCGGCGAAGATCGAGATCCTGCCGGTGGCCGGGCTGCCCGAGTTCCGGCCTGGCGACGACCTCACCGGAGCGATCGTCGCGGCGGCGCCGTGGCTGCGCTCGGGCGACGTCGTGGTGGTCACCTCGAAGGTCGTGTCGAAGATCGAGGGTCGGCTTGTGCGGGTACCGGCCGACCCCGAGGCCCGCGACGCCGCGCGCCGCGAGCTGATCGAGCAGGAGTCCGTGCGGGTCGTCGCGCGGGTCGCGCGCACGCTGATCACCGAGAACCCGCTGGGCATCGTGCAGGCGGCGTCGGGCATCGACGCGTCGAACGTCCGGGGCGACGAGGTCGCGCTGCTGCCGGCCGCGCCGGACGCGTCCGCGCTGGCGCTGCGAAACGGCCTGCGCGAACGGCTCGGTGTCGAGCTGGCCGTGGTCATCACGGACACGATGGGCCGAGCCTGGCGCGTCGGGCAGACGGACGCGGCGATCGGTTCGTCCGGGCTGCGCGTGCTGCACGCGTACGCCGGCCAGATCGACTCGCAGGGCAACGAACTGGCCGTCACGGAGATCGCCGTGGCGGACGAACTGGCCGCGGCGGCGGACCTGGTGAAGGGCAAGCTCGGCAGCCTGCCGGTGGCCGTGGTCCGTGGGTTGACGCTCACCGACGACGGCTCCACCGCGCGGAACCTGATCCGGCCCGTCGACGAAGACCTGTTCCGCCTTGGCACGAACGAAGCGCTGGCGCAGGGCCGGCGCGAGGCCGTGCCGCACCGGCGATCGGTGCGCTCGTTCAGCGACGAGCCGGTGGACCCCGAGGTACTGCGCGGCGCCGTCGCGTCCGCGCTGACCGCGCCCGCGCCGCACCACACACACCCGGTGCGGTTCGTCTGGCTGCGCGATCCCGGGCTGCGCAAGAAACTCCTCGACGCGATGCGCGACTCCTGGCGCGGCGATCTGGGCGGCGACGAGTTCACCGAGGAGCAGATCGCGAAGCGGCTCTCGCGCGGCGACATCCTGTACAACGCGCCCGAGGTGGTCATCCCGTTCCTGGTGCCCGACGGCGCGCACACCTACCGCGACCAGCGCCGGAACGACTGTGAGCACACGATGTTCACGGTCGCCGCGGGCGCCGCGGTGCAGGGCCTGCTGGTCGCGCTGGCGGCCGAGGACCTGGGCTCGTGCTGGATCGGTTCGACGATCTTCGCGGCCGACCTGGTGCGGTCCACCTTGGGCCTGGACGAGCGGTGGGAGCCGCTGGGCGCCGTCGCGATCGGCTACCCGGCGGGCGGGCCGCCGCCGGCGCGGGAGCCGCGGCCGGCCGGTGACGGGCTGGTCGAGCTGTGAACGGGCCGGTCGGCGCTGTTGAGTCAAACGCTCCGTCGGGTGGCCCGCTCACCGATGCCGTGCACTCGGATGCCGTGGCAACACTGACTTCCTGGGCGCCGTCGTCGGCCTCGCAGGAAGCGTTGCGGCAAGCGTTCCTCGGCTTCCTCGCGTCCCGCGACGACAGTTGCCGGCGTTCATGCGAAGCGGGGCACCTGACGGCGTCGGCCGTGGTCCTGGACTCGACGGGGACGCGGGTGCTGCTGACGCTGCACCCGCGCGTCGGACGGTGGCTACAGCTGGGTGGGCACTGCGAGCCGTCGGATGCTTCGCTGGGCGGTGCGGCGCTGCGGGAGGCCACGGAGGAGTCCGGCATGACGGGCCTGCGCATCGGCGCGGAGCCGGTGCACCTGGACGTCCACCCGGTCACCTGCTCGCTCGGCCTGCCGACGCGGCACTTCGACGTGCGCTACGTGGTGCGCGCGCCGGCCGGCGCGGAACCCGTGCGCAGCGACGAGTCGGACGACCTGCGCTGGTGGCCGGTCGACGCCCTGCCGGCGGACTCGGCGGACCTGGTCGAGCTGATCAGGGCGGCCGTTTCGTCCGGTTAGACTGATTGTCATGGACCTTTTCCTGGCCCGTCCGCACATCCACACCGGCGACGGCGGTTACCTCGGCCTGTGGGTGGTGCTGGCCGGGTTCGGGCTGGCGTTCCTGGCGCTGATCGTGGCGATCGTGATCCGGCTGCGCAAGCAGCGGCGCCGCTAGGGTGGGCTGGGTGACCGTCAGCTTCGACAGCGCTTCGCCGGTGCCGCCGTACGAGCAGGTGCGCTCGTCGCTCGCCACGCAGATCAACGACCGGACCCTGCCAGTCGGCACCAAGCTGCCCACGGTGCGCCGGCTGGCGGCCGACCTCGGCGTCGCGCCCAACACCGTCGCCCGCGCCTACCGCGAGCTGGAAGAGGCGGGCCTGATCGAAACCCGCGGCCGCGCAGGCAGTTTCGTCGGCTCAACGGGCGACGAAAGCCGCTCCCGCGCCCGCGAAGCAGCCAAGGAATACGCCGCCGTGACCCGCAGCCTCGGCCTCGCCCCGGCCGAAGCCCTGGCCATCGCGAAGGCGGCGCTGGGCTGAGGCCCCTACGATGGGCGTCTCGGTGAGAGGGGTGCTCATTCTGTGAACGCGATCCAGCCGTGGCACATACTGGTCCTGCTGATCCTCCTGGCCCTGGCCGGCGTCGTGACCGCGATCGTGCTGGGAACACGGGACTCCAGGCGCCAGAACCA
>DASXYS010000156.1:0-10948 GCA_036502365.1 Amycolatopsis sp. | reverse complement strand
CCCCGGTCACCCAGCCGTCCACTGTGGACGCCGGATACGACCCGGCCACGCGCGAGCGCCGCGTGCCGATCAAGGGCGTCCGCAAGGCGACCGCGAACGCGATGGTGCAGAGCGCCTTCACGGCCCCGCACGTCACGGAGTTCCTGACCGTGGACGTCACGCCGATGATGGAGCTGCGCGAGAAGCTGAAGAAGTCGCGCGAGTTCACCGGCACCAAGCTGACCCCGCTGGCGTTCGCGGCCAAGGCCGTGTGCCTGGCGGCGAAGCGCACGCCGGATGTGAACGCGGTGTGGGACGAGGCGGCGCAGGAGATCGTCTACAAGGACTACGTGCACCTCGGCATCGCGGCGGCGACCCCGCGCGGTCTTGTGGTGCCGAAGATCCGCGACGCCGACTCGATGTCGCTCAAGGAGCTCGCCATCGCATTGACGGAGCTGACCGACGTCGCGCGCGAGGGCAAGACCACCCCCGCGGCGATGGCGAACGGCACCATCACGATCACGAACGTCGGCGTCTTCGGCGTCGACACCGGCACGCCCATCATCAACCCGGGCGAGTCGGCGATCCTCGCGGTCGGCGCCATCCGCGACACCCCGTGGGTGGTCGAGGGGCAGATCGTGGTCCGCAAGGTGATGCAGCTCTCGTTGAGCTTCGACCACCGGGTGATCGACGGCCAGCAGGGTTCGGAGTTCCTGGCCGACGTCGGCGCGCTGCTCGCCGACCCGGCGGTGGCGATCACGTACTGACCGAGTAGCCGAAAGGGGGCCTTCCGTACGCGGGAGGCCCCTTTTTCGTGTGTTCGATTCCGGTGAAGTCCTTACCCCACAACGGGTTCCGCCGCACAGCGCCCGCACAGCCGACTGACAGTACCGGCCCAGAAAACGATCTTACTGTGGGTTTGTCAGCAGTTACCCAAGCTGTGCAGGAGTTTCCAACATGAGCCGCTCCCTCTATTCCGCACCCGCACCACAGGTAGCTCACGTACCCGAACCACCGCCGCCGCCTCGCACGCTGGTAGACATCTTCGCCCGGACTGTGGACCGATATCCGCACGCGACCGCACTCGACGACGGCGCCACGCGATTCAGCTACCGCGCGCTCGCCGACCGCGTCGAACGGGCCGCCCGCAAGCTGCGCGCGCACGGCATCGGCCCCGGCGACCGGGTGGGGATCGCGATCCCGTCCGGCACCGCCGATTTGTACGCGGGCATCCTGGCCGTGCTGGCCGCGGGCGCGGCCTACGTGCCGGCCGACTTCGACGAGCCCGCCGAACGCGCCGAGCTGGTCTTCTCCGAGGCGCGCGTCTGCGCCGTTCTCCGCCCGGACCTGCGGATGCGCCCGGACCTCGCGCTCGCCGAGGGCGCCCGGCGGCGGCTCGACCCGTCCGACGACGCGTGGGTGATCTTCACGTCCGGCTCCAGCGGCACGCCCAAGGGCGTCGCGGTGACCCACCGGTCGGCGGCGGCGTTTGTGGACGCGGAGGCGACGCTTTTCCTGCGTGAACGCCCGATCAGCCCGGCCGATCGCGTGCTGGCCGGTCTCTCGGTCGGTTTCGACGCCTCGTGCGAGGAGATGTGGCTGGCTTGGCGCCACGGCGCGTGCCTGGTGCCCGCGCCGAGGTCGGTCGTGCGCGCGGGCCCGGACCTCGGGCCGTGGCTGGCGCGGCGCCGGGTCACGGTGGTCTCGACGGTCCCGTCACTCGCCATGCTCTGGCCGCCGGAACTGCTCGACGGGGTGCGGCTGCTGGTCTTCGGCGGTGAGGGCTGCCCGGCGGAACTGGTGGACCGGCTCGACGACGGCCGTCGCGAAGTGTGGAACACCTACGGCCCGACCGAGGCCACCGTCGTCTCCACGGCGACGCGCCTGCGCGCCGGGGAGCCGGTACGGATCGGGGTGCCGCTGCCGGGCTGGCGGGTCGCCGTGGTCGACCCCGAAGGCGCGCCGGTCCCGCAGGGGGCGACCGGCGAGCTGATGATCGGCGGCATAGGCCTGGCGCGGTACCTCGATCCGGCCAAGGACGCCGACGCGTACCCGCCGATGCCGCGGCTGGGCTGGGACCGGGGGTACCGCAGCGGTGACCTGGTCCGGGCCGATCCGGCGGGGCTGGTGTTCATCGGCCGCGCCGACGACCAGGTGAAGATCGGCGGCCGTCGGATCGAGCTGGGCGAGGTGGAGGCGGCGCTGCTGGCACTGCCCGGGGTGACCGCGGCCGCGGCGGCGGTCCGCGGGGGGCTGGTGCTCGTCGGATACCTGCTGGTGGACGGCCCGTTCGACGCCGAAGCCGCGCGCGCCCAGCTGGCGAAACGCCTGCCGCACGGGCTTGTGCCGACGCTGGCGGTCCTCCCGGAGTTCCCGCTCAGCGCGGCCGGCAAGGTGGACCGGAAGGCGCTGCCCTGGCCGTTGCCCACCGGACCCAAGCCGTCCGACGTCGCCGAGACGGCCGAAGTGCCGCACCGGCTGCGCGCGGACCTGGCGTGGATCGCGCAACGCTGGGCCGAGCTGTTCGGCGTCACCCCGGCGCCGGGTTCGGACTTCTTCGCCGACGGCGGCACGAGCCTCGCCGCCGCCCGGCTGATCTCCGCGCTGCGCCCGCGTTTCCCGGACGCGTCGATCACCGATCTCTACCAGCACCCGGGCCTGCTGGACCTGACCGAGCATCTGGTCGGCGCGGGCAGCGCGGCGGTTGAGGTGATCGAGCCGGTGCGGCCGCTGTCCCGGCGGTCCGGCGCTCTGCAGACCCTGCTTTACGTTCTGCTGCAATGGATTCCCGGCATGCGGTGGACCCTCGCGGTGCTCACCGGTGCCGCCGTTTTCGACTCGCTGACCGGAGACGCGACCGTCCCGCTCGCCGGCTGGATCGCCATCGCGGCCGGCCTGCTGCTGGCGTTTTCCTCGCCCGGCCGGGCGCTTGTCGCCGGACTCGGCGCCCGGTTGCTGCTCCACCGGCTGCGCCCCGGCGCGTATCGCAAGGGCGGGTCCGTCCACATGCGACTGTGGACGGCCGAGCGGCTCGCCGCCGTGGTCGGTGTCGCCGGGCTGCCGGGCACACCCTGGAACCTGCGTTACGCGCGGCTGCTGGGCAACAGCGTCGGCCGCGAGGTCGACCTGCACACTCTGCCGCCGGTCACCGGGCTCGGGCGCTTCGGCGACCGATGCGCCGTCGAGCCCGAGGCCGACGTCGCGGGCTGGTGGCTGGACGGGAACACCCTGCACGTCGGCACCGTCGACGTCGGCGCGGACGCCTCCGTGGGCAGCCGCTCGACGCTGATGCCGGGCAGCGTGGTCGGCGACGGCGCCGTGGTGCCGCCGGGCACCTTCGTCCGCGACACCGTGCCCGGCGCGGCCGTTTCGAGCGGACGACCGCCGGTCAAACGCCGCTGGCGGCTGGCGTACGCGCTGACCCCGGTGCTGTCCGGCCTGATCATGCTGCTCGCCGTGCTGCCCTCGGCCGCCGTGTACACCTGGCTCGGCCTCACCACCGGCGACACGCTGTCCAGCCTGATCTGGCTCATCCCGCCGCTCGGCGTGGTGACCTTGCTGCTCAACGCGGGCCTCACCGCTGTGCTGGTCCGGCTGGCCGGGCGCGGGCTGCGGCCCGGCTCGCACCCGGTGCACAGCCGCGCCGGCTGGGCTGCCTGGCTGGTGCAGCGGCTGGTGACCAGCGCCAGGAACAGCGCTTTTCCGCTGTACGCGAGCCTGGTGACGGGCCTGTGGCTGCGGCTGCTGGGCGCGTCGATCGGGCGCCGCACCGAAGCGTCCACTGTGGTCGGTCTGCCGCAGATGATGTCCGTCGGTGCCGGGAGCTTCCTGGCCGACGACTCGGTGCTCGCGCCGTACCGGCTGGGCGGCGGCCGGGTCGAGATCGGCCGGGCCACGGTGGACGACCAGGCCTTCATCGGCAACTCCGCCGAGGTCGCGCCCGGGCGCACGGTCCACTCCGGCTCGCTGATCGGCGTCCTCTCGCACGCCCCGGCGACCGCCGAACCCGGCACGTCGTGGCTGGGCCGTCCGGCGATGGCCATCCCGCGCCGCGCCACCGTGACCGACTCGGCCCGGACGTACGCGCCGTCGTGGCAGCTGGTCTTGCGACGAGCACTCGTCGAGCTGACCCGGCTGGTGCCGACCGCACTCGGCGCGATGCTCGGCTACGCGGTGTTCGTGGTGATCGAAGCCGTCTCGACCGGGCTCGGGATCCCACTGGCGTTCGCGCTTTCCGGTCCCATCCTGCTCGGCGCCGGAGTGGTCGCGACGACGCTGGCGCTGGCCGCGAAATGGCTGTTCAACCGGCGGGTCCGCCCGTCCGAACACCCGCTGTGGAGCAGTTTCGTGTGGCGCAACGAGCTGGTGGCCGTTTACCACGAGGAGCTGGTGATGCGCTGGCTCGGCCCGGCGGTGCTCGGCACGCCGGTGTTCAGCGCGGTCCTGCGGGCGCACGGCGCGAAAATCGGCCGCGGCGTCATCGTCGAGACGAAATGGCTGCCGGAGCCGGACCTGGTCAGCGCCGGCGACGGGGTGGTGGTCAACCGCGGCTGCGTCGTGCAGACCCACCTGTTCCAAGACCGGATCCTGCGCCTCGGCCCGGTGCGGCTGGACGCGGGCGCCACCCTCGGGCCGCACACGGTGGCCCTGTTCGACACCCACCTCGGGCACGACTGCTCGATCGGGGCGAACTCACTGGTCATGCGCGGTGAGACGGTCCCGGCCCAGCGCCGGTTCGAGGGCAACCCGGTCGCTCCCGCGTAATCCGGGTAATCCAGTTGACGGAGTGAGCGCTCACTCCGTACCTTGGATCGCATGACACCCATCGAGGCGAGACGCCGCGCGCCGGGCATGGCGCCGCAGGACCGGCGGCAGATGATCGTGCGCGCGGTGCTGCCGCTGGTCGTCGAGCACGGGGCCGCCGTGACGACCAGCCAGATCGCACGGGCGGCCGGGATCGGCGAGGGCACGATCTTCCGGGCCTTCAAGGACAAAGACGAGCTGATCGACGCGTGTGTGGTCGCCGCGCTCGACCCCGGGGAATCGCTGGAGATCATCGGCGAGATCCCCGGGGAGCTGCCGCTGGAGAAGCGGCTGCTGGAGGCCGTCGAGGCGCTCACCGCGCACTTGCAGCGGGTCGGCGCCGTGATGGCGTCGGTCCACAAGGGACGCGCGCGGCCCGAGCACCTGCGTAACCAGACGGGCAGGGGCCGGGACAGCAGGCTCGAGTCCTGGGAGGCCATGCGCGAGGCCATCGAGGGCCTGTTCGAGCCCGATGCCGCGAAACTGCGGCTGCCGGCGGACCGGACCGCGTCGCTGTTCCTGTCCATGCTGTTCTCGATGTCCCGGCCGATGCCGGACGGGCCGTCGACCGCCGAGATGATCGACCTCTTCCTGCACGGCGCGGTGTCCGAGTGATCCCAGGAGGTGGGGTGTTCGTCGGCCGCCGGGGTCGGGGCCGGCCGCCGTCAACGGTGCCTGACAGCGGCCTGACCGGCCCGGTCGACATCCCGGAGCCGAAACAGCCGGAGCAGCCGAAAGACCTGAAGTCGCGCTTCGCCCGGATGAAGACGTCGGTGGCCGGAACCGTGCGCGGGCTGCCGAAGGTGGCCCGGCTGACCTGGCAGGCCAGCCCGCCGCTGACGATCGTGCTGACGCTGGTCACGGTGGTCTCCGGTCTGCTGCCGACAGCCACCGCGTACATCGCGAAACTGTTGCTGGACTCGGTTGTCGCGGCGATCCAGCATCGCGGCAGTACGGGCGACATCGTGCGGATCACGCTTTTCCAGTTCGGCGTGCTGGCCGCGACGGCGATCAGCAGCGCGTTCACCACCATCGCGCAGTCGCTGCTGCAGGAGCGGATGGCGCTGACCATTCGCCACCGGGTGATGGCGCATTCCAGCGAACTGCACCTGGCGTATTTCGAGGGCTCGACGTCGTACGACATGCTGCGCCAGGCCACCCAAGAAGCGCCGACGCGGCCGTTGTCGATGATGAACTCCGCGCTGGGCCTCGGCCGCACGGCGATCACGTTCGGCAGCATGATCGCGCTGCTCGTCTCGATCAGCCCGCTGCTCGCGCTCGTCGCGCTGCTCGCGCCGGTGCCCGCGTTCATCTCGCAGTCGAAGTACGGCTCGCGCGCGTTCTGGCTGACCTTCCTGATGTCACCGATCAAACGCCGGATGGACTACCTGTCCTCGCTGGTCACCACGGACACCTACGCCAAGGAGACCAAGCTCTTCGGGCTGGGGCCGTACTTCGTGGACCGGTTCCGTCGGCTCGGCGTGGTTTCGTACGAGCGGCAGCGGAAGCTGACGATCAACCGCAACGTGAGCTCGACGTCCTGGGGCCTGTTGAGCACCCTGGTGGGCTCGGCGATCGCGCTGTACATCGCGCTGGAGGCCGTCGGCGGGCAGCTGACGCTGGGCGATCTGGCGCTGTACACGGCGGCCGCGACGTCCGTGCAGTCCTCGGTTTCCGGGCTGTTCACGGCGTTCTCCGGGATGTACGAGAACAATCTCTACCTGGACACGCTGTACCGGTTCCTGGACACCGAGCCGGAGATCGTGGCCCCGCCGTCCCCACGGCCGATGCCGTCCACTGTGGAGGGCCATATCCGGTTCGAGTCGGTGAGCTTCAGCTACCCCGGCGCCGACGAGGCCGCACTGACCGGCGTCACGTTCGAAATCCGGCCCGGCGAGACGATCGCCGTGGTGGGCCGCAACGGCGCGGGCAAGTCCACCCTGTTCAAGCTGCTGTGCCGGCTCTACGACCCGACCGGCGGCCGAATCCTGCTCGACGGCGTCGACATCCGCGAGTACGACCCGGACGAGCTGCGCACCCGGATCAGCGCGATGTTCCAGGACTACGTGACGTATCAGGGCACCGCCGCGGAGAACATCGGCCTCGGCGACCTGACCCGGCTCGAGGACCGTCCGCACATCGAGGACTCCGCCCGCCGCGCCGGCGCCGACGAGCGCATCGAACGGCTGCCGTCCGGCTACGACAGCCCGCTCGGCCGCTGGTTCGACCAGGGCGTCTCGCTGTCGGGCGGCGAGTGGCAGAAGATCGCACTGGCCCGCGCCTTCCAGCGCGAGGCCCCGATCCTGATCCTGGACGAGCCCACGTCCGCACTGGATGCCCAGGCCGAGCACGACCTGTTCGCGCGGCTGCGCTCGCTCGCCGAGGGCCGCACCACGCTGTACATCTCGCACCGCTTCAGCACGGTCCGCCAGGCCGAGCGGATTCTCCTGCTGGACCACGGAAAGGTCGCGGAGTACGGCACGCACGAGGAACTGATGGCCGCGGGCGCCGGCTACGCGGAGCTGTTCACCTTGCAGGCACAGGCCTATCTGGACGAACTGCCGGGTTAGCATCCCGTTCAAGGGGGATGCGTTGTGCTGATCGAAACGAGGGGGCTCGGCGTCAGCGTCGGGGACGCGGAGCTGTTCGGCGACCTGGACCTGGCGGTGA
The DNA here is from genome assembly GCA_036502365.1 of Amycolatopsis sp. Taxonomy (GTDB): domain Bacteria; phylum Actinomycetota; class Actinomycetes; order Mycobacteriales; family Pseudonocardiaceae; genus Amycolatopsis. The sequence continues at coordinate 3,496 of DASXYS010000156.1, read as the reverse complement.
ACGCCGGCGAGTGCGTGGTCGTCACCGGGGCGAACGGGGTCGGCAAGTCGACGCTGCTGCGGTGCCTCTACGGCACGCAGCAGCCGACGTCGGGGACCGTGCTGGTGTGCGGGGCGGCGCCGGACGAGCGGACGGCGTCGTTCCGCCGCCGGGTCTCGGTGCTGATGGACGACTCGGCGCTGTTCGACGAGCTGACCGCGCGCCAGCACCTCGACCTGCTGGCGCGCTCGTTCGGCGTCCCGCCGGTGACGGGGCTGGGCGAACGCGCCGACGTGCCGGCCGCCGACCTGTCCGCCGGCCAGCGCCGCCGGCTGTTGCTGCTCGCGGCCACCGCGCGCCCGTACGACGTCCTGCTGCTCGACGAACCCGAGCGCGCGCTGGACACCGCCGGGCGTGCCTGGCTGACCGAGCTGGTCGACAAGGCCAAGGCCACCGGGGCCGCGGTCGTCGCAGCGAGCCACCACTCCGCACTGGTGGACGAGGTCGCGGACTACGTGGTGGAGCTGTGAAACGGGCCGACCTGGTCCTCGCGCTGGTCGTGCTCGGCGGGGTGCTCGGGTCGCCGTTCTACAACACCGCGCTGGTCCACTCGCAGCTGATCGGCGACGCCCCGGTTGGTGTGCAGGGCGGCGTCGCCGTGTTGTGCGTCGGGCTCGCGATGGCGTGGCGGGCGACCACGCGCCGTGGCCACCTGTGGGCGGATCCGGCGGCGCTGACCTGGTCGGACTTCGACGACTCGCGCCCGCGCACGCTCACCCGGCGGCTGCTGGTCGACTGGGCCGCGCGGTTCGCCGCGGCCGGGTACGCGTTTGCGATGGCCGGGGTGCTGATCGGGTTCCCGGCGGACGTCGGCGGCGCGCTGAGCCTGTTCGTCGGCGTCGCCGGGCTCGCACTGGCGCTGGCGCGCCGCGCGCGGGTGTGGGGCGAGGCCGTGCTGCCTTTGGTGCCGGTGCTCGGCGTGCTCCCGTTTGTTCCTTTGTGGACACTCGCGGTGGCGGCCGCCTCGGCCGCTGTCGCGCTGGGGTTCTCGGCGCCGCTGGCGCGCACGGCCGGCCGCCGTGAACTCGTGCACCACTTCACCGAACGGATGGTGCGGCGCACGTCGGCAGCGTTTTGGACGTCTGGGCCCTGCTGCCGGCCGGGCGCCCGGTGCGCTGGCGGACCGCGCTCGACGGCCGGTTCGCCGTGACGCGGTACCTGGTCACGGGGGTCCTCGCGCGACGGCACCAGCTCGGCCTGCCGCTGTTCCTGGCGCTGGGCGTGGCCGCGGCGCACGTGACTTTTCCCGCGGTGACGTCCGTGTGGCTGGTCGGGATGGGCGGTTACCTGGCGCTGCTGCCGTTCGCCGCGCCGGTCGCGCAGGTTTACCGCGTGCCGGGCCTGCGGCGTTGGTTCGATGCCTCCAACCTGCGGCTGAAGGCCGCCACCGTGATGGTGCTGGTCGTGCTCGCGGTGGCCTGGACGGCCGTCGTCGCGCTCCTTCGCGTGCCGCTGACCGTCGGGCGGCGGTGGCCGCGCTGCTGGCGGCGGTCGCGGTCGTCCGAACGGTCACGCGTGGTGCGCTGGACTTCGGCGCGCTCGGCTTGGTGCTCTACGAGGGCGTGCTGGTCCCGATGGGCCTGGCGCGCCAGCTCGTGCGCGGGCCGGACCTGCTGCTCATCGGCCTGGTCGCGGCGAGTTTCCTGTCCGGCTGACCACGCTTGCCGCTTTCCCGGCCTGGCTGACTCCGTTCGCCGATTACGCTTGCTCCGTGATGCGGCGGGTCCTGATCTTCGGCAACTCGGGCAGCGGCAAGTCGACCCTCGCGCGTCGGCTGGCCGCGCGCCTGGACGTCCCCGTCACCCATCTCGATCACCTGTACTGGCGTCCGGGCTGGGTGGAGGCGCCGCTGGAGGACTTCCGGGCGGCCCAGGTGGAGGCGGTGCGGACGGACGGCTGGGTGATCGACGGGAACTACAGCAAGACCCTCGACATCCGGTTCCCGCTGGCCGACACCGTGGTGTTCCTGGACGTCTCGCGTTGGACGAGCATGCGCCGCGTGCTGTTCCGCCACCTGCGCGAACGCGGCCGCGACACGCAGGCGCCGGGGTGCGTGTCGAAGGTGGACCTCGAGTTCGTCCGATGGATCTGGGGCTGGCGGGCCTCGCACCGCTCACGACTGCTCGCCCGTATCCAGGCGGAGGCGCCGACCGCGCTGCAGGTGCTGCTGAGTTCGTCCCGCGAGGTGGAGGCGTTCCTGAGGTCAGTGTGACCTGGTGACGGCTGGCGCAATGGGTCCGACCTCGATCGGCAGGCAGCCGCTGTCCGGGCCAGCTCTCGCGCCGTTCACTGAAGTCGGTGTGACCTGGTCGGGTTAGCCGCGCGGTCCTGCGGATTCGCCGGCCTCAGAGCAGGGGCGCACGCGGTGCCGGGAGCAAATCGGGCAGCTCGTTCGTTCACTGGGTATGGCTGTCGTGTTCCTGCTCTACGTCATCGCCGAGTTCGCCGCGATCTGGGCGGTGGGCTCGGCCGTCGGTGTGCTCGGCACGATCGCCTTGCTGCTGGCCGGCGCCTTCGTAGGCTCCTGGCTGGCCCGCCGCGAGGGCGGCAAGGCGATGCGCGCGTTCGTCTCCACGGCCCAATCCGGCCGCAACCCGGAGAAAGAACTGACCGACGGCATGCTCGTCGCCCTGGGCGGCGTGTTGATCATGATCCCGGGCTTCGTCAGCGACGTGGTGGGCCTGCTCCTGATGCTGCCGCCGTCCCGCGCCGTGGCGCGCAAGCTGTGGCTGCGCCGCGCCGAGAAGCGCGCGGTCCGCTACGCAAACCGCACCCGCGGCCCCGTCATGGTCGTGGACAGCGAGATCGTGGAGCCGGCCCCGCAGTCGGCGTCTCCGGAGAAGTCGCACCCGGTGATCGAAGGGCGAATCGTCGAAGGCTAAGCGCCCTTCTCGTGCGCCGCTCGATGTTGAGCCAAGTACTTGGGGTCGACGCGGTGCCTCGGATGAGTGCGCAGCTTTCCGTATGGCTGGCCGTTAAGCCACAACGAGTGATCGTCGTGAATGATTAGCGCGCCAAGATCGAACCGTACATGGCAACTAGGACAGAGACAGAGAAGGTTACCCTCGACGTCTGGACCGTCATGGGGCGTCCCGAGAGCCTGAACGTGGGCGCCTTCCGAGTAACTCTGGTCACCGAAGACCACTTGATCGCCGCAGGCCTGGCACGTATCTTGGTGAATCTTCTTGACCTTCTTAGCCACGGCAGTGCTCCGCACGACCCGTTGGCTCCACACCGAGCGGCGCCCCGGTTTCTCATTGCCTAGTGGCTTGCCGGCATGTTCCTCCGTGCCGAGCAGTTCGACTTCAGTCGAGGCCTTCGCGACAACGTCAAGATTCTCCGAATAGTCATCTTTCACCATTCGAAACTGGCAAATTCGGAAATTTCCATCACCCGTCCGACCGTAAGAGGCGTCCTCGACCCGGAAGAGACCGTCGTACCGAAAGCCTTCATCCGG
>DASXYS010000155.1:0-22245 GCA_036502365.1 Amycolatopsis sp. | reverse complement strand
GTCCCGCGTCCGATCGACCGGCCTGCCGAAGTTCCCGCCGTGCTCACGGTGCTCGACGTGGAAGCGCTGGCTGCGCTGGACGAGGCCAAGATCTTCGCCGCGCCCGCCGATCCGGCCGACTGGCCCGCATGGCGCGAGAATCTGCGGGTCTGGCGGGAAGACGCGCGGCGGCGCCACGGCTACACGGGCGCCGCCTACGAGCGTCCGGCCGGCGCGTGGGCGGCCACCTGCTACGCCGTCGCGCAGGTGTGGCTGTGGGACGAACTCCTGTATTCGTTCGAAACCGCGGAGTTCACGCCCGATCGGTTCCTGGCCGACGCGCGGGCGCGGTTCGGCGGCCTGGACGCGGTGGTGCTGTGGCACGCGTACCCGGTGATCGGCCTCGACGAGCGCAACCAGTGGGACTTCTACCGCGACGTGCCTGGACTGGCGGCGCTGATCACCGCGCTGCACGAAGCGGGCCTGCACGTGTTCGTCGACTACAACCCTTGGGACGTCGGCACTCGCCGCGCCGGTGACGACCGCACCGAGCTGGCCGCGCTGGTCGCCGACCTCGGCGTGGACGGGGTTTTCCTCGACACCCTCAAAAAAGCCGAGCCGGAGTTCGTCGCGCGGCTGGAAGCGGCCCGGCCCGGCTTGGTGCTGGAGGGCGAGTCCAAGCTCGCGGTCGAGCGGATCGAGGACCACGCCGCGTCGTGGGCCCAGTTCTTCGCCGACTCACCCGTGCCCGGTGTCCTGCGCTCGCACTGGTACGAGCGGCGGCACATGCAGCACCACGTGCGGCGCTGGCATCGTGATCACTCGGAGGAGCTGCAGTCGGCATGGCTCAACGGCGTCGGGGTGATGGTCTGGGAGGTCGTCTTCGGCGTCTGGGTCGGCTGGTCGCCCCGGGACGCGGCGACCGTGCGGCGGATGGTCACGGTCCAGCGCGCGGTGAGTGAGCTGCTGCTCCGAGGCTCGTGGACCCCGCTCGCCGAGCTGCCCGCCGAAGCGGCCGGGATCTACGCGTCGAGCTGGGAGCTGGACGGCGTGACACTGTGGACACTCGTCAACCGCGGCGAGACCGACTACCACGGCCCGTTGCCGGGTATCGACCTCCTGGACGGGGTGCCGGCCCGGGGAATCGGCGCGGCCCTCGCGTTCGGGGCTGAACCCGCGTGGCTGCCGGAACTCCGTGACGCGCTGGCCGGGCTGCGGCACGATCCCGACGCCCGCTTCCCGCACCGGCTGGCCACGCGCGTCGTTCCACAAAGGACGAATGGCGAGCCGGAAAAAGACGCCGTGGTCGTCCCGGCCGGGCCGTATGTGCTGACAGTCCGGTACCGCGCCCGCGAGACCGGGATGTACCAGGGCGCGCCGTACGTCGACGAGTGGAAGCCGTTGCCACCCCGGCTGCACGACGCGCGGACGTTCCAGCGTGAAGGTGAACTGGCCACGCCTGTGGCGGTCGCGGCGAGCGAGGTGACCAACGCGCAGTTCGCCGAATTCGTCGCGGCCACCGGCTACCAGGCCCCGTCGCCCGTGGGAGACGCCGACGCGCCGGTGACCTATGTGGACCTCGACGACGCACGGGCCTACTGCGCGTGGCGCGGCGGGCGGCTGCCCACTGAAGACGAATGGCAGCTGGCGGGGGAGTCCGGCGGCCTGCGCCGCGGCGAGCCCGCGGTGTGGAACTGGACCGAGAGCGAGCACTCCGACGGGCGCACGCGGTTCGTGATGCTCAAGGGCGGTTGCGATTTCCGGGCCGAGGGCTCCGAGTGGTACGTCGAGGGCGGCCGCCACGCGCCGGACTACAGCGTGAAGCTGCTACTGCCCGGGCTCGGCCTGGCCCGCAGCGCGACGGTCGGCTTCCGTTGCGCTTGGGACCTTCCGGCGGAGGTGATTGCGTGACGGTCTCCCGTGATCCGGACGCCGGCGCGCTGGCCGGGCTCCGCGTGGTCGACGCGTCCACGCTGTTCGCCGGCCCGATGGCCGCGATGCACCTGGGCGACATGGGCGCCGACGTGATCAAGGTCGAGCACCCGAGCCGGCCCGATCCGTCGCGCGGCCACGGCGCCGCCAAGGACGGCGTCAACCTGTGGTGGAAGACGCTGGGCCGCAACAAGCGCACGGTGACCATCGACCTCGGCAATGAGGGCGGCCGTGAGGTGTTCCTCGCCCTCGCCGCCACCGCGGACGTGGTGATCGAGAACTTCCGGCCCGGCACGCTGGAACGCTGGGGGCTCTCCTACGACGAGCTTTCGACGCGGAACCCGCGGCTGGTGCTCGCGCGCGTCACCGGTTTCGGGCAGTTCGGCCCGTACCGCTCGCGGCCCGGTTTCGGCACCCTCGCCGAGGCGATGAGCGGGTTCGCGGCGACGACCGGCGAGCCGGACGGCCCGCCGACACTGCCGCCGTTCGGGCTCGCGGACGGGGTCGCGTCACTGGCCACGGCGTACGCGGTGATGGTGGCGCTCGCCGCGCGCGGCACCACCGGGCTGGGACAGGTCGTCGACACCGCCATCATCGAACCGATCCTGGCCATGCTCGGGCCGCAGATCACCCGCTGGGACCAGCTGCGCAGCGTCCAGCCGCGCACGGGCAACCGCTCCATCAACAACGCTCCGCGCAACACCTACCGGACGGTCGACGGGCAGTGGGTCGCGGTCTCGACCTCGGCCCAGTCGGTGGCCGAGCGCGTCGTCCGCCTGGTCGGCCGGCCCGACCTCGTGGACGAGCCGTGGTTCGCGCGCGGAGCCGACCGGGCGAAGCACGCCGACGAGCTGGACGAGGCCGTCGGCGGCTGGATCGCGAAACGCACGCGGGACGAGGTCGTTGCCGCGTTCGAACAGGCCCAGGCCGCGGTCGCCCCGATCTACACCGCCGCCGACATCGTCGAGGACCCTCAGTTCCGCGCGCTGGGCACGATCCACGAGGTCGAGGACCCCGAACTCGGGCCGATGCTGATGCAGGGCCCGCTGTTCCGGCTGTCCGGCAACGACGGCGTCATCCGGTTCACCGGGCGCCCGCACGGCGCGGACACCGACGCCGTGCTGCGCGAACTCGGGTTCTCCGCCGAGCGCATCGCCGAACTCCGCGACGGGGGAGCGGTATGACCCCGCCGCTGACCTTCCTCTACACGCCCGCCGACCGGCCGGACCGGGTGCACAAGGCGCTGGAGTCCACCGCGGACGTGGTGCTCGTCGATCTCGAGGACGCGGTCGCGCCCGCGCACAAGGACGAGGCGCGGGCAAACGCGGTGCGGCTGCTCGGCTCCGGCACCCGCCCGGTGCAGGTTCGCGTGAACCACCCCAGCACGCCGTGGCACGAAGCCGACCTCGCGGCGTTCGCCCGCCTTCCGCTCACGGTGGGCGCGCGGATCCCGAAAGTCGAGTCACCGGAGGAGATCCTGGCCCTCGCGGCTGCGCTGCCGGGCCGTGTCTTGCACCCGCTGATCGAATCCGCGCTGGGCGTCGAGCGGGCGCTGGAGATCGCGACGGCTTCACCCGCGATCGCCTCGATCGCGCTGGGGGAGGCAGATCTGCGCTCGGACCTTCAGGTCGAGGACGAGGCGGCGCTGGCGTGGCCGCGCAGCCGGGTGATCGTCGCGGCGCGGGCCGCGCGACTGCCGCCGCCCGCGATGTCGGTGTACCCGAACGTCCGCGACCTCGAAGGGCTGGCCGCTTCGTGCCGGGCCGGCCGTGCGCTCGGGTTCCGCGGCCGCACGGCGATCCACCCGGCGCAGCTGGCGACGATCCGGTCCGCGTTCCTGCCGACGTCGCGGGAAGTGTTGCGCGCCAAGGAAGTCCTCGCCCGCGTGGCCGGGGCCACGGCGGCGGGCGTCGGCGCGATCGCCCTCGCCGACGGGACGTTCCTGGACGTCGCGATGGTCGAGCAGGCGCGCGCCGTGCTGACGCTCGCCGACCCCGCGCCGTAACCCGCCGTGCTCCTTCTCCGCGGTTGCAGCGGATGACGCTTTTGCTGCACTCACTGCGGGGAAAGCGTCATCCGCTACCTTCAGCAGCGGGCGGGCTCTTGCGCGGGCGTCGGCGGGAGCCCTAGCGTGGCGGAGTTGACTCGACTCCTGGGGGATTCATGTCAGTACGCCGTTCTTTCCTGCTCGCTTTGGCGCTGGCCGCCGCCGGAACGCTGGCCGCCGGGGTGGTGGCCGCCGGGGTGGTGGCCGCGCCGGCCTTCGCCGCGGCGGGCCCGACTACCCTGCCGGCCGGCCAGTTCACCCTGAGCGCGAACTACACCCAGTTCGACGCCATCAACTCGGCGCTGGTCTCGAAGGTGGGGACCGCGCCCGTCCACACGGTGATGGACAACGCGAACCTCGACCGGGATCCGCTGCCGTCGTCCTTCTCCGTCACCGGGCTGTCCGGCGGTTTCCGGTTCAATTCCGGGGACAACTCCGACTGCAAGAGCTACCCGCAGGGCATCACCACCAGCCGCGACGCGGTCGGCACCGCGGACAGCGGCAACTACGACGGCCACCAGCTCGTGGCCACCAGCTGGTACACCGACACCGCGTGCGGCGGCGCCCAGCAGCGCAGCCGGATCATCCTGGCCGACTGGGACGCGACCTACCCCGACAAGTACCGCAAGATCCTGCTCGTGCAGCCGACCGGCACCGCGGCGGCGCCGGACTTCAAGGACATCCCGATCCACGCCGGGGGCGTCTCCTGGTACGGCGATTATCTGTACGTCGCCGACACCGGGCACGGCATGCGCGTGTTCGACATGCGCCAGATCCTCAAGACCGACACCGGCGGGACCGCGGACCAGATCGGCCACCAGACGGGCAACACCTACTACGCCCACAATTACGCGTACGTCCTGCCGCAGGTCGGCACCATCACGGCGAGCACGACCTCGGACGCCGCCCTGGTCTGGTCGTCGATCTCGCTGGACCGCGTCAGCAAGTCGATCGTGATGGCGGAGTACACCTGCCCGTCCGGCTGCGCGGACTACCCCAACCGCCCGCCGCGCGCGATCCGCTTCCCGTTCGCCGCGGGGGCCACGACGTTCGCCGCCTCGACGACGGCCGGCCAGGCCCTGCAACTGCCCTGGTACAAACTGAACGGCGTCGCTTCGCACAACGGGCGCTGGTGGTTCAACTCCTCCGGCGACAAGAAGCTCTACTACTGGGCCCCGGCCACCGGCTCGGCCACCCACGCCTGGGTGGGCGGCGGCGAAAGCCTTTCGTACTGGGAAGACACGGCCACCGCCGACCTGCTGTGGAGCCTGCAGGAGACGGTCGGGAGCCGTAACGTGTTCGCGGTGAAGCAGGCCACGTACGGCGCCTGACACCAGGGAGAAATATCCCGCACGCGTTCCCGGAGCGGCAGGCTTACCTCGGCGAGGTTGTCCTGAACTACGCCGAGGCGGGCGACGGGCTCGGCCCCGTGCTCTCGCCCCGCCTGATCCGCCGAGGCGCCGGAGGTTCGCCTGCGGTTAGTCAGCCAGTTCGGCGATCATGAAGTCCTTATCTCGCAACGGGTTCAACGCCCGGCGGCGCCGTCGATCTGCTCGCGGAGGATGTCCGCGTGGCCCGCGTGCCGGCCGGTCTCCTCGATCAGGTGCGTGAGGGCCCAGCGGACGCTCGGCGATCCCGGCCGGGAGATGGGTGCGCCGAGGTCGGTGCACCCGTCGAGGACGTCGTTCGCGCGCTCGACTGTTTCGCGGTAGCGGGCGAGGACGTCGGCCACGGAGTCGGCGGGCGCGGCCCGGAACGTCGCGGGCCAACTGGTCACCTTCTCGCCGAGGAAGGTCGCGCGCTCGACGAACGTCAGGTGGTTGACCAGGCCCAGCAGGTTCGTGCCAGACGGCACCCCGGCGGTGCGGACCTGCGGTTCGGGCGCGCCGTCGATCTTCGCGGCCATCGACGTCCGCAAATAGTCGAGGAAGCCGCGCAGGGTTTCCGCTTCGCTGCTCCCGGTCCGGGGCGGCGGGGTGTCCCGGCGGCGGGTGGTTTTCGGCGCTCGTTCGGTCGGCATGCGGTCAGTGTCGCCAGTCTCGCCCGGTTCTGGCACGGGAACTTGCGGTTCTGGCAAGCTGGGCGCGTGGACCATCGAATGGACGAGGTGCTCGGCGCGGTCGGGCCCCGGCTGCGCGCGCTGCGCCGTCAGCGAGGCATCACCCTGGCCGACCTCGCCGCGACGACCGGGGTGTCGGAGAGCACCCTGTCCCGGCTGGAGAGCGGCCAGCGCCGGGCGACCCTGGAGCTGTTGCTGCCGCTGGCCAGTACCTACGACGTGCCGCTGGACGATCTCGTCGGCGCCCCGCGCACCGGCGACCCGCGGATCCACCTGAAACCGATCCGGCGGTTCGGCATGGTGTTCGTGCCGCTGTCCCGGCGGCCGGGCGGGATGCAGTCGTTCAAGATGATCATCCCGGCCCGGCCGGAGCCGCTCGAGCCGACAGTGCAGACGCACGAGGGCTTCGAATGGCTGTACGTCCTCAACGGTCGCCTCCGGCTGGTGCTCGGCGAACGCGACCTGACTCTGCCGCCCGGTGAGGCGGCCGAGTTCGACACGGGTGTGCCGCACTGGCTGGGCAGCGCCGACGGTGGCGCGGTCGAGCTGCTGATCCTGTTCGGGCTTCAGGGAATGCGCGCGCACCTGCGCGCCGGCACCGAGCGGTCGGGCCACGACGGGATCGAGCTGTGAACCCGTCCACGGTGGATTCCGGGGTGCTTCAGCACAGCGCGGTGCACGCGTACGCGCGCGCCCAGAAGCGGGTGACGCTCCGCCTGGTCACGGAGCTGGTGGCCGAGCTGGGCGTCGAGGATGCGGACCCGTTGGCCGAGCAGCTGGTCTGCCTCACCGCTGGCGCCGCCGCCCGCGCGATGGTCCTGGACGATCCCCGTTACGGCCGCCATGCCCGCGCGGCGGCCGAAGTCCTCCTGGATTCCGCCGGTGCGGGAAGCAGCGAATGACGCTTCGGCCGCACTGAGCGCAGCGAACGGGGCATCCGCTGCATCGAGTCGGCAGCGAAGCGAACCGGTCCGGGGAATAGGCTGATCCGGATGTGGGGGAAAGCAGCGGACGCGTTCCGGGCCCGGCTGGGCGATGGCTTGAGTCGCTCGGGGATCACGTTGCCCTGGTGGGCGCCGCTGGGCATCAGCGCGTTCACCGGGCTGCCCCTGGTGGTCGCGATCGCCGAGCGCGACGGCCGGCCGCCGCTGGCGATGACGGCGGCGGTACTGCTCGCCGCGGGGTCGGCGATGCTCTGGGCGGTGACCGGGCGGATCGCGCCGTCGTGGGCGAAGTCGCTGGCGGTGCTCGCGTCGGTCACGGTGCTGCTCGCGTACCCGGTGGTGCCGGACTTCGCGCCGGTGATGCTGGCGGTGCTGACCGCGGAGGTGTCGGCGATCGCGGCGGGCTGGCTGGCGTTCGTGGTGGCCGCCGCCGGGATCGGGGTGCTCGGAGTCGCCTCGGCGACCGTCGGGCTGGTCGGCTTCTCCGTGTACACCCTCGCCGTGCTGCTCGGGTTGTGTGCCGGGTTCACGCTCCGCTGGTACGTGCGGGCGCTGGAGGCCGAGCGCGGCAAACAGGAGGCGGTGCGGGACCAGGCGATGCTGGCCGAGCGGCAGCGGATCGCGCGCGAGGTGCACGACGTCGTCGCGCACTCGCTGAGCATCACCCTGCTGCACCTGACCGGCGCGCGGCACGGCCTGCGGACCGACCGCGACATCGACGAGGCGGTGGCCGCGCTCACCGAGGCCGAGCGGGTGGGCCGGGCGGCGATGGCCGACATCCGCCGGACGGTCGGGCTGCTGGCCCGCGAATCCGCGGGCACCCAGCCGCTGCCGGACGCGGGCGACATCGCGGAACTGGTGGCGGACACCAGCGCGGCCGGATTGGACACACGTTACGTCGAGGAGGGTGATGTGGGCGCGGTCGGCGCCGCGGCAGGGCTCGGGCTCTACCGCATCGCACAGGAGTCACTGGCCAACGTGGTCAAACACGCCCCGGAAGCCACCGTGGCCATGCGGCTGCGGATCGAGCCGGGCGAGGCGCGGCTGACCGTCCGAAACAGACGGTCGTCCGGCGCGCGGCCGGCCGGGGACGGGTCCGGCCTGGCCGGGATGTCGGCCCGCGCGGAGCAGCTGGGCGCCCGGCTGGTCGCGGGGCCCGAGGGCGGCGACTGGGTCGTCGACGTCACCGTGCCGCTGACTCCGGGAGCAGAGTCGTGACGCGGGTGCTGCTCGTCGACGACCAGGAGCTGGTGCGCTCCGGGCTGCGCGGCATCCTGCGCGCCCGCGACGGGTTCGTCATCGCGGGGGAGTGCGCGGACGGCGCCGAGGTGCCGGCCGCGCTGGCGGCCGCGGGCGAGGTCGACGTGGTCGTGATGGACCTGCGGATGCGCGAGGTGGACGGGATCGAGGCGACCCGGCGGCTGCGGGCGAACGGGCCGCGCCCGCCGGTGCTCGCGCTGACCACGTTCGACGACGACGAGCTGCTGGCCGGCGCGTTGCGGGCGGGCGCGGTCGGCTACGTGCTCAAGGATTCCCCGGCCGAGGACCTGATCCGCGCGGTCCGCGCGGTCGCGGCGGGCGACGCGTGGCTGGACGTCGCGGTCACCGGGCGGGTGCTCACCACTTACCGCCACGCGTCCGGGGACCGCCCGGGCCCGCCGCCCGGACTGCTCACGCCGCGCGAGCTGGACGTGCTCACTGCCGTCGGCCGCGGGCTGAGCGATGTCGAGATTGCTGTCAGCTGCGCGGTTTCCGAGGCCACCGTGCGCGGCGACCTCGCCGCGATGTACCCGAAGCTGGGGGTGCGGGACCGGGCCGCGGCCATCGTCTACGCCTTCGACCACGGCCTCGTCGTGCCCGGCCAGTGCGGCGCCGCGCCGGACCGGCCACAGCCGGCGGACCAGGCGCCGGAATCCTTGTCCGGCTTGCGTTTCAGCGTGCTCGGGCCGCTGCGGGCGTGGCGCGGCCCGCGGGCGCTCGACCTCGGGCCGGTGCGCCAGCAGGCGCTGCTCGCGGGGCTGGTGCTGCGCCCGGGTGTCACGGTCAGCACGGCGGAACTGCTCGACGGCGTGTGGGGGCTGGAGCCGCCGGGCACCGGCGGCCGGGTCGTCCCGGTGTACGTGCACCGGCTGCGCAAGTGCCTGCGCGCGTCCGGCGAACCCACGCACGACTCGGTGATCGGCAGCGACCGCGGTGGTTACCGGTTCACCGGCGAAGGCGTTTCGCTGGACCTGAGGGAACTCGAAGCGAGGATCGCCGACGCGGGCACGGCGGCCCGCGGCGGTGACGTCGCCGCCGCGGTGGACGCGTACGCCGGCGCGCTCGGGCTGTTCCGGGGCGAGCCGCTGGCCGGCCTGCCCGGGCCGTTCGCCGAAGGGGAACGGCTGCGGCTGAACGAGCGGCGGCTCACCCTGGTCCAGGACAAGGCGGCGCTGCAACTGCGGCTGGACCGCGCCGACGACGCCATCGCCGAGCTTTCCGCGCTGCTCGCGGTGCACCCGCACCGGGAACCGCTGGCGGTCCTGCTGATGCGGGCGCTGCGCGCGGCGGGGCGGCGGGCGGACGCGCTGGCGGTGCACCGGCGCGTCCGCGAGCGGCTGCGGCTCGACCTCGGCGTCGAGCCCGGCGCGGACCTCGACCGCGAACTGCGGACCGCCCTTACGCCGGACTGACGGCCTTGGTCGCCGCCGGATCGGTCGTCTGGTACGGGGTTGTGCCGAGGCCGGACGAGGTCGTGCCGTCCGCGTTGGTGCCGTCGGAGTACGAGCTGCTCTGGTCGGTTCCGTTCTGGTAGGAGCTGCTCTGGCTCGAACTGCTCTGGCTGGAGCCGGTGCCGGCGGAGGTCGCGTAGCTCTGGCTGGAGCTGGAATCGGTCGACGACCCGTCCTGGCTCGAGCCCTCGCTGAGCGCGCTCATCAGCTGCGTGACCGCTTGGAGGCCCTTCGTCACGGAAGTGATGAGCTGCAACAGGTTCTTCGAGTCCGACAGCAGCACGCCGAGCTTCTGCGCGATCTGCCCGCCGTACTGGGTGGCGATCGTGACCGCCTGCGGGATCGCCGCGGCGATACTGGCGCCGAAGGTGGCCGGCGCGGCCGCCACGGCCTGCGTCATCAGCGGGATGATCTGCCCGACGGCCTCGGAGATCAGCCCGCCGACCTCCGCCTGCGCCTTCCCGACCACCTCCCCGGCGCCCGAAACGGCACTGGCCAGCGCGGTGCTCGCGGTGCCGACCGCGTCGACGCCGTCGGCGTGCTGGGAGCTGGTGTCCTGGTAGCCCGACGCCGCCGGGCCCGACCAGTCGGAGGTCTCCGGGCCGGTGGACTGGCGGTAGTCGTCCGCGACCGAGGAGACCTGCTTGCCCGTGTCGCTCATGCCCTGCGAGTGGGAGGACACCGAGTTCGAGTCGCCTTGCAGCTGCTTCATCGGTTCTTCGAGGAACCGCACCAGCTCGGTGATCATGCCGAAGCCGGCCGCGGTGAGCGCGGCCAATGGATCCGACGAGGCACTGAGCAGGTCGACCGCGGTGCTGGCGCCGCCGAGGCCGGCCGAGAGCCAGTCCCTGTTCTGCACCGCCTGGGTGGTCGACTTCAGGTCGGCGAGCAGCTGCCCGGCACTGTTGCTACTGCTACTGCTGCCGTCGCTGGTGGTGGTGCTGCTGGTCATCGGAGGCCCTCCCCAGGCAGCGCGGCCCCATTGTGCTGTTCGCGGCGTTCGTAACCTTCGGCGGCCCGCGTCAGGTTCGCGCTGACCTTGTCCACTGTGGACGATGCGTGCGACACGGCGTCGGTGGTGCTGGTGGCGGCGCTCTGCAGCCCCGCGGTGAGGAACTGGACGAACGCGCCGAGCGACTGGTCGCCGAGCCCGGCCGGCGCGCTGCGCGACAGCGTGCCGAGCCGGTCGGCGAGGTCGCCGACGGTGGCCGCGTGCCGTCGCAGCTGAGCGGGGTCGACCCCGAATCCGGCGGTCATCCGACGATCCCCGGCGGGTTGGTGAAGTAGTCCTCGTCCCGGGCGCGGGGCGGGGCGGCGGCCGGGTCGGCCGGGATGTTGTCCCGGACGAGCTGCAGCGCCGGGCCGTCGCCGACGTACTCGGTCATGATCTCCACGACCTGCGCACCCGCCGCGCGGTGGGCGGCCTGGACGGTGCTCAGGATGAGCCGGGCGAGCGTGTCGGCCTCGAGCGCGCGGGCCGCGGGGCTCAGCCGCAGGCCGGTCAGCGCGCCGCTGGCCCCGACCTCCACCTCGACCTCACCGCGCGGGGACGTCGCCCGTCCGCCGGCGCGGCTGAGGCTTTCGCTCGCGGCCTGGGCGTTCGCCGCGGCGCGGGCGAGAGTCCGGTCGTAATCGGCCAGCCACTGTTCTGGATCCACCGGTGCTGCGTCCACGGGATTCCTTCCTGATCGTTCGGTGGTGGTCATCGGGGCCGCCGGGCGAGGGTGGCCAGCTCGCCGAGGGCGAAGCGCAGATCGTTGGCGCGGACGGGGTTGACGCTCAGCCAGCCGTCGCCGGGCCGGTTCACCCGGACCCGGCCCCTCGGACCGTCCACCCAGGACAGTTCGGAGCCGGCCGGGGTGCACCCGTCGCGTGTCGCGCCGAGCTGGCCGCGCCCGGTCACCGGCACCAGCAGACCGACGAGGTGGTCCAGCGCCTCGGGGTCGCCGCCGTGATCGCGGACGAGTGCCCGCAGGGTCCGGACGCGCGAGGCGTCGTCTTCGGAGGCGTCGTCGAGTGCCATGGCGGCGTCGACGGCGGCCGCGGGCACCGTGATCGGCAGCGCGCGGGCCGGGTCCACTTTCGGGATCTCGTCGAGCAGTGCGTCGATCACCGCGGTCTCCGGCACCCGCCGCAGGGTCAGCGTGCCGGCCGGGTCGTCGTCCAGCGTCTGACGGCAGATCAGCGCGGCCGACCGGTAGACGATGGCGGCGACGCCGGTAGTGCCGTCCGCCCCGGTCACCACCAGATGGACCACACCACGGTTTTCGCGCAGCGCGGTGACCGCTTCGGCGGCCAGTCCCTCGGGACCGGCGTCGTCGGCGAGCCGTCGCGCCTGCAGCGTCTGGGCGGCGACGTCCAGCAGGAGTTCGCGTTCGCCGGCGATCCGGCCGAAGGCGGGCACCCGCAACGGGAACGGCCAGCCGGCGCCGGCGTGCGCGGCCAGCAGGTCGGCTTCGACCAGGCCGATGCGGACGGTTTCCTGCCCGGCGCGGGCCACTACGGCGGTCATCCGGCCGACCGCCCGACCTGCTTGAGCGCCGCCTCGGCCTCGGCCTCCTGCTCCAGGTAACGCCGGACGGTGGTCTGCAGCGCGGTGTGGAAGCCGTTCAGCTCGGTGTCGGCGGCGCCGATCTCGCCGGTGAGGCCGGTTTCCCCGGCGGCCTCGCGCAGCCGCTGGGCCAGGTGCAGCGCGGGCGGCGCGGTGCCGAGCTGCGGGGTGCGCTCGGCCAGCCGTCCGGCCGAGCCGACCAGTTCGCCGGTCTGCTTGCCGAGCCGGGTGAGAGCGGAGACCTGCTGGGCCAGCTCGTGCGGCGCGACCTGGTGGCCGGGCGAGTTCATCGGGTCACTCCTGTCGTTCACAGCCCGATCACCGGGCTGCTGGTCAGTTCCTCGGGGGCGAGCAGGGCCTGGTCGAGCACCGGCATCTTGTTCTGGTGCTCCTGCTCTTCTTCTTCCGAACCGTTCTGGCGGCCGCCGGGGGGCAGCATGCCGCTGCCCGACGCCGCGCGGGCCGCGGCCAGCTCCGCCATCGCGGCGTTGCGGGCGAGCATCGTGCTCTCCATTTCGAGGCCCGACCGCAGTCCGGCGGTCAGGTTCGGGTCGAGCGAAGTGGCGGCCGACTGGGGCCACGGCATTCCGCCGGTGGTGCTGCCGGCGGTGGAACCGAGGTAGCTCGACGCGGAGGTGCTGTTGTCGGCGCCGTACGAATCGACGGTGGTCCCGCCGCCCGGCGCGATGGCGCGGGAGCTGGAGTTGAGGCCGGTTTCGTAGCGCTGCATGACGTGCACCGCCTCGGCCTTCTTCTCCGACGCCTGGACGCTGGACAGGAACAGGCTCGCTCCGCCACCGGCGACCGCGCCGATCGCGGCCCCCATCAGGGCACCCGGCCCGGCGCCGATCCCGCCGGCCCCCGCGCCGAGCACCCCGCCGATCACGGCGCCCGCCGCGCCGCCGGCCGCCGCGGCGGCGACCGCCTGCCCGGTCGGGTCACCGGGCGGCTTCGGCATCGTGTTGCGGGCGACGGCGAGCGAGTCGCCGGCCTGCTGCGTGGCCTGGCCGACGGTGCCCGCCCGCGTGCCGGCCCCGTCGGCGCGCTCGCCGAGCTGCCCCAGCCGCCCGGAAGCGTGGTCGGCGGCCTCGCCGCTCCAGTTCTCCCGCAGCGAGCCCTGCTGGCCGCGCAGCGTCTCGGCGTGCGAGGACATCTCCGACCCGTGCCGCTGCCACTCGGCGGCGACCGTGCTGACGTCGCCGACGTCGGCCTTGTCCCACAGCATCTGGTAAAGCTGCTGGTGGGAGTAGGCGTTCCAGTTGGTCCCGCCGGGCGGGACGGGGGCGCCGAAGTAGCCCTCCCACACGTTGCGCAGCGCGTTGACCACCGGGCGCGCCACCGCGCCCGCCGGGCCCGCGCGATCCAGCCCGGACGTGACGGCGTCGGCCAGCCCCTCCACCCCGGCCGACGCCGCCTCGATCATCGTTCCCCCACCGGTTCCGCTGGCCATAGCCCTACCTTCGCGCGACTACGGGCCGACTTCCGGCCCCCTGCCGGAAGTTAGCGGTGGCCGATGAAATCCCGATGAAACGCCGATCGCGCGGGTGAGCCGGGCGCGGGCGGCAGGGGCCATGGGGGCGGATCGGGGCCGGGGCGGCGGGGTCAAGGCAGCGGGCCGCGGGCCGTGGCGCAGGGCGGAGCGGGGTCTGATGTGGACGATGGGGCGGTGCCGGTCACCAGTGCGCCCGGGCCGAGCCGAGTCTGATGTGGACAGTCGCTTTCCGGTCAGGCCGGATGGCTGACCTCGGTCAGCGCCGGGGCGAGCTGCTCCAGCCGGGCGACGCCGGTGGCGAACTCCGTGCCCATGGTGAGCAGCAGCGTCACGTGGTCGGCGCCCGCGGCGAGGTGCTCGCGGACCTTGGCCGCGATGGCGGCCGGGCCGCCGTGGGCGATGAGTGCGTCGACCAGCCGGTCGCTCACGTCGCGGACTTCCTGCTCGGCGTAGCCGAGCCGGACCAGGTTCGCGGCGGCGCCCGGCCGGTCGAGCATGCCGGCCACCTGCTCGCGCGCCGCTTCCCGGGCGCGGCCGGCGTCGGCGTCCGGCACTGCGGAGAGGCCGACGACCAGCAGCTTGTCGGGGCCGAGTGACGCCCTGGCCAGCGCCGTCTGCTCCGCCGGGGCTCCCGCGGGCAACGCGCCGTCGGCGACCTCGCCCGCCAGCGCCAGCATCTTCGGCCCGTTCGCGGCGATGATCCGGGGGTAGTCCGCGGCGGGCGCGGGCGGCCAGGTCCGGGCATCCATCCTGGCCACGTAGTCGCGCATGGTGGCGAGCGGACGGCCGAACTCCCGGCCGATGCTCTCCGCCTGCTCCGGGTAGCCGACGCCCAGCCCGAGCACGAGCCGGCCGGGGTAGGCCTGGGCCAGCAGCGCCGCTCCGCCGTGCGCGGTCTGCGGCTCCCGGGCCCAGATGTTGGCGATGCTGGTGCCGAACACCATCCGCTCGGTGGCCGCGAGCAGCACGGCCAGCTGCACCAGCACGTCCTTGCCGCCGATGCCCTCGTTGGTCCAGACCGTGCCGTAGCCCGCGCTTTCCAGCCGGCGCACGGCATCGCGCTGGGCGCCGACGTCGAGCGCGGTGGTGAACTCGACCGGCAGGCACACGCCGACCGGGCCCAGCGCCTTGCGGGCCGCCTCGATTTCGGTGGTATTCATGGGAATTCTCCTCGGGAGCGTGGTCGGCCGGCGGTGGTGCTTCCAGCCTGCTCGCCGGTCGGGCCGCAGGGCCAATGAATGTTCTGCATCCGGTATTACGCTCGCCGTATCACCACTGGTCAGACGCAGGACAACGCGGTCGGGCGCGGATGACCCGAGTTACCCTGAAGACATGACCGACTCCCTGCCCCCGGCCGACCTCGACCTGCGGCTGGTGCGGTGTTTCCTGGTGCTGGCCGAGCATCGGCACTTCGGCCGGGCGGCCGCGGCGCTGCACACCACCCAGCCGTCGCTGAGCCGGCAGATCAGCCGGCTCGAACAGCAGCTGGGCGCCCGCCTGCTCGACCGCACCCCGCAGGGCAGCCGGCTGACCGGGGCCGGCGAGGTCTTCCTGCCGTTGGCCAAGTCGGTGCTGCGTTCGTCCGCGCAGGCCGCCGCCCGGACCCGGGCCGCCGCGCAGCCGAGCCGGCTCACCATCGGGTACTCGATGGGCATGATCGTCACCCCGGCGGTGCGGGAGCTGCGCCGCCGGCACCCGGACGCCGAGGTGGTCGCCTCGTACCTGGCCTGGAACGAGGTGCCTTCGGCGCTGCTCGAACACCGGGTGGACGCCGTGGTGACCCGGCTGCCGATCCCGACCGACCGGCTGCACGTGACGGTCCTCTACGACGAGCCGCGCGTGCTCCTGGTGCCGCGCACGCATCGCCTGGCGGGCAAGGAATCCATCACCCTGGACGACATCGCCGACGAGCCCATGCCCCGGCTGCGGGAGTCCGACCCGGCCTGGAGCGCGTTCTGGCGCGTCGACCCGCGCCCGGACGGCCGCCGGGCTCCCGGCGGCCCGTTCATCGAGGCCATCGAGGACAAGTTCGAGGTGATCGCCGACGGGCAGGGCGTGGCGATCATCGCGGGCTCACTGGGCAGCGCCTTCCGCAACGACCTGACCACCATCCCGCTCGAAGGCGTCGAGCCGTGCCACGTCGTGCTCGCCACGCGGGCGGGGGACAACAGCCGGCTGCTGGCCGCGTTCCGGAAATACGCCCAGGCCCACCTCACCGGGCCGGAGCCGGCCGCGGACTGATTCAGTGGGGGTCGTCGTCGCTGAGGCCGGCGAGTTCGAGGTCGAGCAGGCGCTGGATCCGGCGCCGGGTGGTGTCGGTGATGGTGCCGAGTTCGAAGAGCCGGGTGAGTTCGGCGGCTTCGATGGCGAGGGTTTCCCGGCGAATCGCGCGATAGGTGTCGTAGCGGGTGGTGTCGGTGGGCTCGGTGTCCTCGTCGAGGCGGATCCGGTTGATCCGGGCCTGCCAGCTGGTGCGGAGCTGATCGAGCACGAAGCCGGGAGCGGACTCGGTTTCGGCGAGCTGCTCGAGGTGGTCCAGCCCGGCCTCGGCCAGCCGTAGCCGGGCCTCGGTCTGCTCCTGGTGGATGTCGGCGGGGTCGAGGGCGATGCCGGCCCGGCGGACGAGCGGGGCGAGGGTGAATCCCTGCACGACGAGGGTGAGCACGATGACCGCGGTGGTCAGCAGGAGGACCAGGTCGCGGTCCGGCACCGCCGAGCCGTCGAGTGCGACGACGGGCAGCGACAGCGCGGCCGCGAGCGGCACCACGCCGCGGGCACCGGCCCACGAGACGACGGCCGGGACCTGCCAGGAGACCCGTTGCCCGCCGCGACGCTGGCGTAGCGCGGAAAGCGCGAACACCAGCACCAGCCGCACAAGCACGAGAGTGGCGGCGATCGCCAGCGCCTGCAGCAGCCACCAGGCCCCGCTGCCCGCGGCGCGCCGGACGAGCGAGGGCAGCTGGAGCCCGATCAGGCCGAAGACGACGCTTTCGAGCAGGAACACGACAGTCTGGTAGACGGCGCCGACCTGGAGCCGGATCCGCGCGGTGGTGAGCCGTTCGGCCTGGGTGCCGAGCAGGACGCTCGCGACGACGACCGCGGTCACCCCCGACCCGCCGACGGACTCCGCGAGCACATACCCGGCGTACGGCGTGACCAGGGAGACCACGGCCTCCAGCACCGGGTCCTCGGTGCGCCGCCGGATGAGGAAGGCGCCGGCCGCGGTCAGCACACCGACGATCAGGCCGCCCCCGGCGAGCAGGGCGAACTCGCCCGCGGTCCGGCCCCAGGAGACGGCTCCGCCGGCCACGACCATGAACAGCGCGACGCGGAACAGCAGGAGGCTGGTCGCGTCGTTGAAGAGGCTTTCGGCCTGGATGAGCGCCTGCACCCGGGGCGGCAGGGCGAGCCGCCGCGCCAGTGCGGTGACGGCGACCGGGTCGGTGCTGGCGAGGATCGCGCCGAGCACAAACGCCAGGCCGACCGGGATCGGCGTCACCGCGACCACGACCCCGACGACCGCGGCGGCCGAGAGCAGCACGAGCCCGACGGCGAGCGTCGCGACCGGGCGGCCGACCGCGCGCAGGTCGCGCCACGGAAGCTCTTCCCCGGCGGCGAAAAGCAACGGCGGGAGCACGATCAGGCTGATCACGTCCGGGGTCACCGCGATCGGCGGCACTCCGGGCAGCAGCCCGACGACGACGCCGGCCACGACGAGCAGCGAGGGCGCCGGTATCCGGAGCCGGTTGGCGAAAGTCGCCACGACGGTCGCGACCACGACCAGGAACAGCACTGTCTCGACCCCGCGCATGATCGGCCTCTCTCGCCCGTCTCCGATGCCGACCAGACTTCCCGGCGCGCCACGGCAACCTTACGACAGCGGGTGGCCGGCAACGAGTCGGTGCGAGCGGGGCGGCCTCAACGGCGTGTCAAAAGTCGCGCCACACACTGTCAAGGAAGCGTCGCCGTCCGTGGCCGCCCCGGCCGTCGAGTGCCACGGTGCCGGAATGCCGCGGTGCGGTGCGGGAGGAAGGTGACGCGTGAACGGCCTTGAGTACTCGGTGATGCTCATCGGCGTTTTCCTGCTGATCGGGCTCGCGCTCCGCGGTGCCCGGCGGTGGCTGGGCCCCGGCCACCGGCCCCGCACGACCCGCCGCCGCTGACCGTGCTCCGGGTCTGAAATCCCAGACACACGTTCCGGATCGGTCCTGGCGCCCGGCCCCGGTCCTGCCTTCAATGATCGCCATGGCTGAGTACGGCGCGGCACTCCAGATCGAGAGCCGTTCGATCGAGTTCATCCCGGAGTCCGAACGGCACGGCCGGGCGATCGGCCTGTTCGCCGTGTGGTTCGCGGCCAACATGCAGGTGACCACGATCGTCACCGGCGCGCTGGGCGTGGTGCTCGGGCTGCCGCTGCCGGCCGCGGTGCTCGCGTTGGTCGCCGGCAACCTGGTCGGTGGCGTGTTCATGGCGCTGCATTCCGCGCAGGGGCCGAAACTCGGGATCCCGCAGATGATCCAGAGCCGTGCCCAGTTCGGGTTCCACGGCGCGGTGCTGCCGCTGCTGCTGGTGCTGGTGATGTACGTCGGGTTCTTCGCGACCAGCGCGGTGCTCGGCGGCCAGGCGCTGGCCGGCGCGACGGGCCTGAACGTGGACGTGGCGATCGTGCTCGTCGCGGCGGTGTGCACGGTGCTCGCGGTGTTCGGCTACCGGCTGATCCACCGCGCGGACCGGTGGATCAGCCTGCTCAGCGCGCTCGGCTTCGGCTACCTCACGGTCCGGCTGTTCCAGGCCGGCGACGTGACCAGGGCCTGGCACGGCGGCGGCGGCTCGGCCGGCGTTTTCCTGCTGGTGGTGGCGGTCGCCGCGACCTGGCAGATCACCTATGCGCCGTACGTCGCGGACTATTCCCGCTACCTGCCGGCCAGCACGCCGGTCTCCTCGACGTTCTGGTGGACCTACGCGGGTTCGGTGCTCGGCTCGGTCTGGATGATGCTGTTCGGCGCGATCGCGGTTTCGGTTGCCGAGCAGGCTTTCGACGGAGGCTCCATCCAGTTCGTCGTCGACCTGGCCCCCGGCGCGCACGGGCTGTTCGCGGCGATCATCGTCCTGGGCATCGTCGCGATCAACGTGCTCAACCTGTACGGCTGCTTCATGTCCACCGCGACCACACTGACCGCGTTGCGCCGGCACGCCATCACCCGGCGCACCAGGATCGGCTACATCGTCGCCGCCGCGGTCCTGTCGACCGCGGTCGCCATCGCCGGGCGGGGCGACTTCCTGGCCAACTACGAGAACTTCATCCTGTTCCTCGCGTACTTCCTGATCCCGTGGACCGCGATCAACCTCGTCGATTTCTACGCGGTCCGCAAGGAACGCTACGACATCCAGGCGATCTTCGACCCGGACGGCGAATACGGCCGGGCCAACTGGCGTGCGCTGATCCCGTACCTGCTCGCCATCGGCGTGGAGATCCCGTTCATGAGCACCACGTTCTACACCGGCCCGCTGGTCGCCGTCGTGGGCGGCGCCGACATCTCCTGGATCCTCGGCACGATCGTCGGGGGCGCGCTCTACTACCTGGCCATGCGCCCGGTGATCGGGTCCGCGTCGAACCGGATGCATGATCCCGCAAGGAAAGCGTAAGTCCGCGGCCGCCGTCCTTGCACGGGTCCGGCGGGTGGCTTTCGCTCGAGGGCATGGTCAGAGGTGGCGTCGATGGCCACCGCCAGGCGGGCGGAGCCGATCGTCGCGGGACTACGGCAACCGGCAGGGCACCTGATCGGACCCGGCGGTGAGGGGGAGGAGCACCTCGTCGACCATTTCGGTGATGTGGCTTTCAGTGAGGGCGCGCTGGTCGAGCAGCGCGCGTTTGATGATCAACGCGTGCAGCACTTCGAGGGTGACGGGGGTCAAGCGGGCCGCGGAGATCTCACCCCGGGCGGCGGCGTCGCGCAGCACGTCGGTCATCGCCTCGAAGATCGGGTCGAGAACCTGTGCGCCGAACCGGGCGAGCAGTTGAGGATGCCGGTGCGCTTCGCCGAGCAGGCTGCGGAAGGCATCGGCTTTGACGCCGGTCTGGGTGGCGGTCATATGCCGGGTGATGCCGATCAGGTCGTCACGCAGAATGCCGGTACGGCGGTAGGCACCGGGGTTCGGGCGCAACCTTTCCAGCGTGTCGATCACGAGGGACGTGGTGTCGGGCCATCTTCGGTACATGGGGCTTTTTCCCGTGCCCGCGCGCTCTGCGACGCTCTCGAAGGTCAGCCGCCCGAATCCGACCTCAGCCAGTTCGGCGAGGACGGCGTCGGAGATTGCTTGTTCGACCGCGGCCCTTCCTCGCCGCGAGCGAGCGGGACGCCGGGTGTCCTCATTGTTCACCATGCCGTCGCGGTCAATCGACGACGCTCGCGAGCCTCGCGCGCACCCGGGTGCCGACGCGGAAGGCCTCGTCCCGGTCGGCCAGCTCGGCCGCGTGCGTCAGCATCCCCGGTCCCCGGAATCGGCCGGGGTGGACTCCGATCGGCCCAGCAGCATGAAGTGGAGATGCTGCATCTTCTCACCGAACCCTTGCAGGTGAACACGTTCGGCGGCGGCGTCGGCCCGGGCGGCCACGCTGACGCGGCGGATCAGCGGGCCCAGCGTCGAGGCCTCCGGTTCGGACATGCCCCACAGCCAGTCGTCGCTGTGGCGATTGGCCGTGACCATGAACCAGCCGGGTACGTCGAGGACGAGCAGCACCGTCCACAGGTCGTCGGTGTACACAACGGACTCGGCGGGGGTGGTCGCTTTCAGTTCACAGATGCTGCAGTGGGCGGCTTCGCTCACGGTTTCGGACATGGGTGCCGCTCTTTCTCAGCGAGTTCGCTGCTCGTCGACCACCGGGGTGGTCATCTGGCCGAGCCCGGTCATCGCGATGCGGACGGTGTCCCCGGGGACGAGGAAACGGGGCGGCTTCATGCCGATTCCGACTCCGGCGGGGGTACCGGTGGTGATGATGTCGCCGGGCTGGAGGGTGGTGGTGGCGCTCAGCCACTCGATGAGCTCGTAGGGGTTGGTCGCCATTTCCTTGGCGTAGGCGTCCTGGCGCAGTTCGCCGTTCACCCACGTCTGGATCCGGATGTCCTCGTAGCTGCCGGTTTCGTCGGCGGTGACGAGCCAGGGGCCGGTCGGCAGGAAGGTGTCCCAGCCTTTCATCCGCATGAGCTGGAACAGGGGAGCGGCGTTCAGCCTTTTGCTTTCGCCCTCGCCGAGGTCGCGGGCGCTGACGTCGTTGGTGATCATGTAGCCGGCGATGTGGCCGGCGGCGCGGTCGGCCGGGATCCGGCGTCCGCCTTTGCCGATGACGATGGCGAGTTCGGCTTCGTAGTCGAACTGGGCGCACTCGACCGGCCGGACGATCGCGTCAGTCGGGCCCGCCAGAGCCGAAGCGGGCTTCTGGAAGACGACCGGCAGCTTCGGCATCTTCTCCGGGTCCATGCCCTCTTCTTCGAGGTGCGAGAAGTAGTTCGCGCCGCAGACGAAGATGTTCGGGGGGTCCACGAGTGGCGGGCCGAGGCGCGTTTCGGCCAGCGGGATCAGTTCGTCGCCCCGCTCGAGCGCGGCGTCGATACCCGCGCGGAGCAGGTCGAGGAACGGCAGGAC
Organism: Amycolatopsis sp.; assembly: GCA_036502365.1. Taxonomy (GTDB): domain Bacteria; phylum Actinomycetota; class Actinomycetes; order Mycobacteriales; family Pseudonocardiaceae; genus Amycolatopsis. Next base: position 886 of record DASXYS010000155.1, on the reverse strand, counting down.
GCTGCGAATGGTGCCGGTTCGCGCGAGACCGAGGCCGGTCAGCACGGGGGTCAGCGGGAGGACGCCACCGTTGACGAGTGCCCCCGGAACTTCGCTTCCGCGAGGACCGAAACTGACGAGTCGCATGGATCTGCTTCCTTTCGAGGCTTATTCCGAGGAAAACGGGGCGGCGCGGATTCGCCGCGGTCGGTCATTCGCCTCGCGGCGACCAGGCGGTCAGTTCGGCGACGGTCTTCCCGGCGCGGAGTTCCTGCAGCAGCTCCGCGGGGTCGAAGCGGATCGGGGCCAGGACGTGGTCGTCGCCGCCCTCGTAGAAGGCGAGGATCTGCTCTTCGCCGAACTTGTTGTCGTAGAACAGTTCGACGGCGTTGCGGTCCGGGTCCTCGTAGTACATGGACATCGTGGGCCCGTGGTTGAGGCACATCGACGGGGTGATCGACGACTTCGCGATCCGCTGGTGCGTCTCGAGCATTCCGGCCAGGGTCGGGTATTCGAAGGCGAAGTGGTTCAGCCGGGAGTGCCGGGTGTCGCCGCCGGTGCCGGGCTCGGACTGCGCGAGGGAATCGTCGGCCTTCTCGACGTTGAACATGCCGAAACGATGGTGGGTCTCGTCGGTGCGGAGGAAACACGCGGTGTGCCCGGAGGTTTCGATACCGATCGTCGCGTTGAGCACTTCCAGGTACCAGCGCTTCGTCTCTTCGTAGTTGCTGGTGTTCAGGATGATGTGGGCGAGCTTCGGTGAAGTCATCACAGTTCTCTTTTCGGCAAAGAGCCATGCCGGATCAGCGGGTCCGGCTGGACGGACGAGCCGCTCGAACCGGCCGTCTCTGTCGCCTTCGACGCTAGACGCGCACCGGTGCGCTGTCAAGGACGGAATCGTCCTTAA
>DASXYS010000154.1:0-34430 GCA_036502365.1 Amycolatopsis sp. | reverse complement strand
TGCTGCTCGCCGCGCAGACCGGGCGCACCGACGTGGTGTTCGGCGCGACCGTCGCCGGACGGCCGCCGGAGCTGCCCGGTGTGGAGCGGATGCTCGGCCTGTTCATCAACACCTTGCCCGTGCGGGTGCGGTTCGACCCGGCCGAGCCGCTCGGCGCGGTGCTGGACCGGGTGCAGGAAGAACAGTCCGCGCTGCTGGCGCACCAGCACGTCGGGCTCGCCGACATCCAGCGCGAGGCCGGGCTGGGCGAGCTGTTCGACACGCTGATGGTGTTCGAGAGCTACCCCGGCGCCGACGATGAGCCGAACCATGACGGCCTGCGGGCGGAGATCGTGGACCACCGCGACTCGACGCATTATCCACTGACCTGGGCCGTCGAGCCGGGGGAGCGGCTGCGGCTGACCGCCGAGTACCGCGCCGATCTGTTCACCGAGGACACCCCCGCCCGGCTGCTCGCCGGGATGGAGCGGCTGCTGGCCGCGATGGTGTCCGATGTGGACCGTCCGGCCGGGACGGTCGAGGTGCTGCCGGCGCCCGACCGGCAAAGGATCCTGCGCGACTGGAACGACACGGCGCTCGACATCGAACCGGATACCGTCGCGGGGCTGTTCGAGGCGCAGGTCCGCCGCTCGCCGGACGCGGTGGCCGTGGTCGGCGGCGCTTCGTGGACGTACCGCGAGCTGAACGCGCGCGCCAACCGGCTCGCGCGGGCGCTGGTGGAGCTGGACGCCGGACCGGAGAGCCTGGTCGCGCTGGCGCTGCCGCGCTCGGCCGACATGCTGCTCGCGATACTGGCCGTACACAAGGCCGGGGCCGCGTACCTGCCGCTGGACCCGGACTACCCGGCCGAGCGGCTGGCCGCGATGCTCGTCGACGCGCAGCCCGCGCTCCTGCTGACCGTGCCGGAGCTGAGGCCCGCGCTGCCGGAGATCACCGACACCGTGCTGCTGCCGGACCTGATGGCCGTCGACCTGCCGGACACGGACCTCGGCCGGCACGACCGGCTCCGGCCGTTGTTACCCGGGCACCCGGCGTACGTGATCTACACCTCCGGCTCCACCGGCACGCCGAAGGGGGTGGTGGTGACACACGCGACCGTGGTGAACCTGTTCCACAGCCACCGAGAGACGCTGTACCGGCCGGCCGTCGAACGGACCGGGCGGGCGCAGCTCAACGTCGGGCACGCCTGGTCGTTCTCCTTCGACGCGTCGTGGCAGCCGCAGCTGTGGCTGCTCGACGGGCACGCCGTGCACGTCGTCGGCGAGGAGGCACGGCGGGACCCGGAGCTGCTGGCCGAGCAGATCCGCCGCGACGGGTTCGACTTCATCGAGGTCACGCCGTCGTTCTTCGCGCAGATGGCCGACGCCGGGCTGCTGGACGGCGATCGCTGCCCGCTCGCCGTGGTCGGGGTCGGCGGTGAGGCGGTGCCGGACGCGCTCTGGCGTCGGCTGGCCGCGCTGCCCGGCACCGAGGCGTTCAACCTGTACGGGCCGACCGAGTCCACTGTGGACGCGCTGGTGGCCCGGATCGGCGACAGCGAGCGCCCGCTCGTCGGCCGCCCGGTCGCGAACACCCGCGCGTACGTGCTGGACGGGGCGTTGCGCCCGGTCGCGCCGGGCGTCACCGGCGAGCTGTATCTGGCCGGCGGCGGACTGGCGCGTGGTTACCTCGGCCGGCCGGAGCTGACGGCGGAGCGGTTCGTCGCGGATCCGTTCGGCCCGCCCGGCGCCCGGATGTACCGCACCGGTGACCTGGCGCGGTGGACGTCCGACGGGCGGCTCGACTTCGGCGGCCGCGCCGACGACCAGGCGAAGATCCGCGGGTTCCGGGTGGAGCCCGCGGAGGTCGAGGCGGCGCTGGACCGGCACCCGGCCGTCACGCAGAGCGTGGTCGTGGTGCGGGAGGACCGCGTCAAGCAGCTGGTGGCCTACGTCGTGCCGTCGGCCGCGGTGGACGCCGCCGAGCTGCGGCGGCACGCGGCCGAGACGCTGCCGGACTACCTCGTGCCCGCTGCGTTTGTGGTGCTGGAGGCCCTGCCGGCGCTGGCGAACGGGAAGCTCGACCGGGCCGCCTTGCCCGCGCCGGACTTCACGGAACTGGTCGGCGGGCGCGCGCCGTCAACCGACCGCGAGCGGGCGCTGTGCACGATGTTCGGTGACGTGCTCGGGGTGCCGGGCTTGGGCGTCGACGACGACTTCTTCGCGCTCGGCGGCGACAGCATCGTCGCGATGCAGCTGGTCAGCCGCGCCCGCACCGCCGGGCTGCGGATCTCGCCGCGCGACGTGTTCCGGCACCGCACGGTGGCCGGGCTCGCGCAGGTCGCTGCCGAAGTGGTCGCCCCGGCGGTCTCCGACGACGGCACGGGCACGGCCGGGCTGACGCCGATCATGCACGCGATGCGCGAGCTGGGCGGCCCGATCGCCGGGTACCACCAGGCGGCGCTGCTGCTGACGCCCGCGGGCATGACCGGCGACCAGCTGACGACGGTGCTGCAGGCGGTCGTCGACCGTCACCCGATGCTGCGTGCGCGGCTGGACCGGTCCACGGACCGGTGGGCACTGCGGGTGCCGGGGCCGGTCGACGTCGGGGACTGGGTGTCTACAGTGGACGTACGGGGCGTGGGCGATCTGGAGCCGGTCGTCGCGGCCGAGGCCGTGGCCACCCGGGCGCGGCTCGACCCGGACGCCGGCGCGATGCTGCGGGCGACCTGGTTCGACGCGGGCGAGGGCGCCGGCCGTCTGCTGGTGCTGATCCACCACCTGGTGATCGACGGCGTCTCGTGGCGGGTGCTGCTGCCGGACTTCGCGGCCGCGTGGGAGTCGGTCTCGGCGGGCCGGGCGGTTTCGCTGCCCACTGTGGACACTTCGTTCCGGCGCTGGTCCGACGAGCTGGCCGCGCGGGCGACCTCACCCGAGCGCGAGGCGGAGCTGGACCGGTGGCGCGCGGCGCTGGGCCGCGGCGTGCCGCTTCCGCTGGACCGCCCGCTCGACCCGGCTCGTGACGTCGAGTCCACTCTGGACAGCCTCGCGCTGACCCTGCCGCCGGAGCTGACCGGGCCGCTGCTGGGCCGCGTGCCCGCGGCGTTCCGGGCGACGGTGAACGACGTCCTGCTCACCGGCCTCGCGCTGGCGGTGGCCGACTGGCGCCGTCGCCGGGGCTCGGACGGTGCCGCGACGCTGGTCGACCTCGAAGGCCACGGTCGTGAGGACGAGCTGGCGGGCGGGGCCGATCTGGCCCGGACCGTCGGCTGGTTCACCAGCGTGGTGCCGGTGTGCCTGGACCTCGGCACGGTCGACGTGGCCGACGCGCTGGCGGGCGGCCCGGCGGCCGGGGCCGCGCTCGAGCGGGTGCGGGCGGAGCTGGACGCGCCGCCCGTGGGCGGGACCGGGTTCGGGCTGCTGCGGCACCTGAACCCGGTGACCGGGCCGGAACTGGCGGCGCTGCCGCGGCCGGAGATCGAGTTCAACTACATGGGCCGGTTCGGGCACGCCGGCTCGGCGGACTGGGCGTACGCGCCCGAGGCGGACGCGGCGGACCTCGGCGCCGACCCGGGCAAGCGCGTCTCGCACGCCCTGACCGTCAACGCGCTGACCGAGGACAAGCCGGCCGGGCCGTCGCTGGCGGCCTACTGGTCGTGGCCCTCGGCCGTGACCTCACCGGAGGCGGTCCGCGACCTGGCCGAAACGTGGTTCCGCGCGCTGGAAGCACTGATCCGCCGCGCCGCCGCGGTGGATCCCGCACCGGACGAGAACTGAAGCAGGGAAAGGAAAAGCAGATGACCAACCCGTTCGAGAACCCCGACGGCACCTACCTGGTCCTGGTCAACGACGAAGGCCAGCACAGCCTGTGGCCCGAGTTCGTCGCCGTCCCGGCGGGCTGGCGCCCGGCCTTCGGGCCCGGCCCGCGTCAGGACTGCCTCGACCACGTCGAGCGGAACTGGACCGACCTGCGGCCGAAGTCGCTGATCGAGGCCATGGAATCCGAGCCGCGCTGAACTGCGTCACCCGGGGTGGACCCGCGCGCCCGGGTCATCACCGGACCCGGGCGCGGGCGGTCAGCCCCAGATGTCGGTGATCGGTGCAGCCGAGGCGCTCTGGCCCGCGTGCGGGAGGCCGTAGGCGTCTTCGATGGTCCGCAGAACGTTGTAGTGGCTGATGTTCTCGCTGTAGTCGCCGGTGGTGACGCCGGCGCCGGTGATGATGGTCGGGATCTGGTTGTCGGGCCCGTTGTCGTCCTCGTCGAAGGTCAGGACGAAAACGCTGTTGTGCGTCTTGGCCCACTGCACGTAGCCGTCGAGGTTCTGCTTCACCCAGGTGTCACCCTGGGCGACGGTGCCGTCGTGCATGTCGTTGTCGAGGTTGGGGACGACGAAGGACACCGCGGGCAGCTTCGTGTAGTCGGTCGGGAAGCTGTCGAAGGTGAGGTTGGCGCTGGCGGGGACGTCGGCGAAGTCGACCCACGGGTTGTGCTTGCGCGCGTAGGGGCCCGAGGTGCACCCGGTGTAGCCGTCGCTCGGCATGCTTTCCGAGTACCCGGCGAAGGTGAGGTTCGCCGCGAGCGTTTCGCCGCCGAGGTTGGCGGCCGAGAACGGCGTCCTGGGGCAGGTGTCGTTGGTGACGCCCTGCGTCGACCCGGAGAACAGGGCGACGTAGTTGGGCTGGCTGGGGTGGGTGATCGCATGGGAGTTCGTGAAGTTGGCGCCCTGCTGGGACAAACCGGTGATGTACGGCGCGTCCGGGCTGCCGACGATTTCGCCCTGGGCGTGGTTTTCGTCGATCAGGACGACGATGTGGTCCGGCCGGGGGACGGCGGCGGGCGTGGCCGCACTGGCGGTGGCGGTCGTGAGCGCGGTGGCGGCGATCAGCACGAGGGCGCCGGACGCGGCGCGTTTCGTGGGTGACAAGGACATTCGGGCTCCTGTTCCGGTCGAGCACGGCAGTGAGATCGGTGAGATCGCGGTGGACCCCTCAAGGGCCGGTCGGGATGGTGTCAGGCCCGGTCGACAGAAAGTAGCGACTTTCGTCGAAGAACGGTTAGGCAAAAACATAATTTGCCTTCAGTGAACCTGGCGTTGACCTCCGGCCCGGGAGTCCTGAGGCAAGCACTCGGTTAACGCTGGGCAAGGTCACGATTTAACCCGGACATTGCCTCCGGAAGGCAGGTGTCAGCCAAGTCCCGTTCGACTCCCGTTCACCGGGCACGCCCGCCGAAGTCATGTGCTCTCCCTAGGTTTCTCACGCACATCGCACAATCGGGTGAGGGAGCTATGGGCAGACCTGCGGCAGTCCGGGCTCAAGGGATCACCAAGTGTTTCGGCGACGTCGTCGCGCTCGACGAGGTCGACCTGGACGTGGCGCCGGGGCAGATCCACGGGCTGGTCGGCCCCAACGGCGCCGGCAAGACGACGTTGCTCGGTTTGCTGCTGGGCTTGGCCGTCCCCGACGAGGGTCACCTGGAAATCCTGGGGACGCCGGTCAAACGGGCGCTGGCCGCTCCCGACGGCGTGGCCGGCTTCGTGGACGGTCCCGGCCTCTACCCCTCGCTCACCGCCCGGCAGAATCTCGCCGCGCTGGCCGCCTTGCGCGGCGGCGCGCGGACGGCGGGGATCGACGACGTGCTCGGCGAGGTCGGGCTCACCGATGTCGCCGACGACCGGGTGCGCGGGTTCTCCCTCGGCATGCGCCAGCGGCTCGGCCTGGCGGCGGCCCTGCTCACCCGGCCGCGGCTGCTGGTGCTCGACGAGCCGGCCAACGGCCTCGACCCGGCCGGCAAGAAACACGTGCACGGTGTCCTCACCCGGCTCGCGGCCGACGGCGCCACGGTGGTGCTTTCCAGCCACCGGATGGACGACCTCGAGGCACTGTGCTCGGAGGTCACCATCGTGGCCACCGGACGCGTGGTCTTCACCGGCCCCTTGGCCAAGCTGTCGGCCGAAAGCGGTGAGCTCGACTACCGGCTGCGCACCTCCGACCCGGCGGCCGCGCGCCGGCTGGCTGTCGAGGTGCCGGGACTTCGCCTTTCCGACGCCGCCGAGATCCGGCCGGACACCGAGGCGCTGGTCGTGCGCGGACCGGTGCCCGCCCTCGACGAACTCGTGGTGCGGCTGGTGCGCGAGGGCGTGGCCGTGCGCGAACTCGCCCCCGTGGTGTCGCCGCTCGAGGCCGCCTTCCTCGCCCTCACCGAGCAGCGGGAGACCAGCCGATGACCGCGACCCTCACCGGCACCGACGCGCCCGCCCGGCCCGTTTCGGTCGCCCGCGCGTTCCGCTTCGAGCTGGTGAAGCTCCTCGCGCAATGGCGGATTCGCTTGCTGGTCCTCGCTTGCTGGATCGCGCCGGCGCTTTTCGTCGCCGTGGTGAGCCAGCAGAGCGACCTGCCCGTCGACACCCTGTTCGGCCGCTGGATGAACGCCACGGGCTGGGCCGGGCCGTTGGTGATGCTCGGCTTCGCGGGCACCTACGCGCTCCCGCTGCTGACCTCGGTGGTCGCCGGAGACGTGTTCGCGTCCGAGGACCGGCTCGGGACCTGGCGCCATCTGCTGGTGGCGGTCCGCTCGCCGCGGCGGATCTTCGGGGCGAAGGCGCTGGCCAGCCTGACGGTGATCCTGGTGCTGGTGGCCGGGATGGCCGTTTCCAGTGCGGCCGGCGGAATCGTGGCGGTCGGCAGCCGGCCGCTGGCCGGGCTCGACGGCCACCAGCTCACGCCCGGCGACGCGGCCGGGCAGGTCCTGCTCGCGTGGGTTTGCGTACTCGCCCCGGCGCTGGCGCTGGCCGCGATCGGGTTGCTCGGCTCGGTCGCCTGGGGGCGCTCGCCGATGGGACTGCTGCTCCCCGTTGTCGTCGCCATCGTGCTGCTGCTCGCGCAGATGCTGCCGCTGCCCGTCGCGATCCGCCTTGCCCTGCCCAGCTACGCCTTCATCGCGTGGAACGGCCTGTTCACCAGCCCGGCCCAGCTCGGGCCGCTGCTGATCGGGATCGGGGTCAGCCTGGTGTGGGCCGTGGTCGCGACCGCGCTGGCCTACCGGCTGTTCCTCCGGCGCGATTTCACCAGTTCCGCCGACGACGGCTCCGGGCGGCGCACGGTCGCCGTCGCCGGGCTGCCGCTGGTCGGGCTCGTCGTCGTGGCCGCGGCGCTCTTCGCGGTGGTGACTCCGGCGACGGGCTCGGGAATCGACCAGGAGAAGGTGCAGGGCTCGGTCGCCACGGCGTTCGCGCACCTCTATCGCCTCCAGACCCGGGAACTCCACCGCCCCGACGTCACCGAGGCGCAGCTGGCGGCCACGGCGGCGTGCACCAAGGGCGGCGGCCTGATCGCCGCCGAAGGCCCCGGCAACGACTGGCGGTGCGTCGTTTCCTGGCACCTGCCCGGGGTCGACGCCACCGGCTCGGCCATCTACCAGCTCGACGTCACCTCGGACGGGCGGTACGTCGCCGACGGCGACGGGCCGAAGGAAGTCAACGGCTACTTCCAGGTCCGGACCCCGGACGGGGACCAGCCCAATCCGCTCTGGCAGTTCGACGCGAACGTCGATCTCCTCTCCACCACCTCGAAGGGATGACCCCATGCAGGTAACGCGCCATCGACGGACCGGGAAGGGCCGGCCCGGCCGGCACCTCGGCCGCCGGGTACGCCTGACCACCACCGGCGCCGCCGTCCTCGCCGTGGTCGCCGGCACCGGCGTCGCGTCCGCGTCGACGCAGCAGTTCGGGACCGACCAGGTCGGCCAGAACACCGATCGGGGCCTGGTTTTGTCCAGCGACCAGTACATCGCCCCGATCGGCGATCGGCTCGTCGTGAACAACGGCAAGATCATGGCATCCTCGGTCAGCCCGGACGGCGGCCACCTCGCCGCGCTGACCACCGACGGCGGGATCGCGCTCACCATCGTGGACCTCAAGAGCTGGAAGGTGCAGCAGCTCGTGGGGAACTCCGCGACGGCGAACCTGCGCATCCCCGGGAACGACGTGGGCCAGGAAGGGCCCTCGTACTCGCCCGACGGCAAGACGCTGTGGATGGCCCAGACCGACGGCTACCGCCGGTTCACGGTGAATCCCGACGGCACCGTCGCGAATCCGGCGTTCGTGCCGATCCCGGTGGACGGGCCGCGGCACGGGCTCCCGGCCCAGGCCGTGTTCTCGCCCGACGGCAAGACCGTTTACGCCGCCGTGAACGGGCAGAACCGCGTGGTCGCGATCAACGCGGGCACCGGGGCCATCGAGCAGAGCTGGGCCGTCGGCAACGCCCCGCGCGACCTGGCGCTGATCGGCTCGAGGCTCTACGTCGGCAACGAGGGCGGGCGCGCGGCGAGGCCCGGCGAGACCACGATCAACTCGTACAACACCCAGGTGCCCGCCGATCCGATCACCGGCGCCACCACCACCGGCACGGTCAGCGTGATCGACCTGGCCCGGCCGGCGGCCGCGGTCGGCAGCATCGACGTCGGCCTGCACCCGACCGCGCTGTACGCCAAGAACGGCACGCTGTTCGTCGCCAACACCAGCAGCAACAACGTCTCCGTGATCGACACCGCCCGTAACAAGGTGGTGCAGACCATCGCCACCCAGCCGTGGCCGGAGGCGACGGTCGGGTACGAGCCGAACGGCATCACCCTCACCGACGACGGCCACCTGCTCGTGACCCTGGGCCGCGCCAACGCCCTTGCCGTGTACCGCTATTCCTCCCCGAAGGAGCCGGCCGGCTATGTCGGCCTGCTGCCGACGGACTACTTCCCGACGGCCGTCACCGCGTCCGGGAAGAACGTGCTGATCTCCAACACCCGCGGCATCGACGCCCGCCGCCCGACGAACTCCGCCGGGCACGGCACTCACGACACCACGGCGAGCCTGCAGCGGTTCACCTTGCCGGACGACCGGGTGATCCGGGCCGACACGGCCAAGGTCTTCCAGCAGAACGGCTGGACCCCGGGCTCGGTGCAGGTGGCCAACGGCCAGGGCGGCAAGCGGCCGGTGCCGGTCCCCGCGCGGCTCGGCGACCCGTCGACGATCAAGCACGTTTTCATGATCGTCAAGGAGAACCGGACTTACGACCAGCTCTTCGGCGACATCCCGGCCGGCGACGGCGCCCCGGCGCTCGCGCAGTTCGGCGCCAACGTCACCCCGAACCAGCACGCGATGACCCAGCAATTCGGGCTGTACGACAACACCTACGACATCGGCACGAACTCCGCCGAAGGGCACAACTGGCTGATGCAGGCCGACAATCCGGAGTACACCGAGTCTTCGGCCGGTGAGTACCTGCGCAGCTACGACACCGAGGACGACGCGCTGGGCCACCAGAGCTCCGGGTTCCTCTGGAGCGGGGCCCAGGCCACCGGGAACACGGTGCGGGACTTCGGCGAGTTCAACCAGTTCGAGACGACCCCGGCCGGATCGAACTGGCAGTCCTTCTACTGCGACGCCAAGAACATGGCGGCGACCGGGCAGCCGACCGCGCTCCCCACCGTCACCTCCTCGCCGATCCCGTCGCTGAACGACGTGACCGTGCACTCCTTCCCGAAGTTCGACACCGGCATCCCGGACCTGTACCGGTACCAGATCTGGAAGCAGGACTTCGAGAAGAACGGGCCGGCCAACCTGAACATGTTCTGGCTCTCCAGCGACCACACCGGCGGCCCGCCCAGCCCGGCCGCCCAGGTCGCCGACAACGACCTCGCGGTCGGCAAGATGGTCGACACCATCTCGCACAGCCCGTACTGGAAGGACTCCGCGATCTTCGTGGTCGAGGACGACTCCCAGGCCGGTCTCGACCACGTCGACGGGCACCGTGCCCCGATCCAGATCATCAGCCCCTGGGCCCAGCACGCCGCCGTCGACAACCACTACTACTCGCAGATCACGATGGTCCGCACGATCGAGCAGATCCTCGGGGTCCAGCCGATGAACCAGAAGGACAGCGCGGCCACCCCGATGACCGGGGCGTTCACCACCAAGGCCGACTACACGCCGTTCAACGCAGTGCCGAACCGCACCTCGCTCACCGGGGGCCTGCCGACGCCGCCGGCCTGTGGTGCGGACACCACCGCGCCGGCACCGTCCACTGTGGTGCCCGCGGATCAGCAGCCGGTCGCGGCGCAGTGGCAGGAGTGGACCAAGCACCAGCGCCTGACCGGGCCGAACGCCACGGCCGACTACGCCAATCCCGCGCAGATGAACCACTTCACCTGGTACCAGACGCACGGGTGGACGCAGCCCTATCCTGGTGAGAACAAGATCTTCACGCCGGACCAGGTGCCCGGCGCCGCCATTCCGTCGGCCGGATCCGACGGCTGATCGACCCTGATCCACGGGGACGGAGTCCCTGGCCGGTTTCAGTGCCGGTCAGGGACTCTTCTGTTCGCCGCGGTACCGATCCGACCTAGGAGCGTCCTGTTGACCCAGCCGCCGGCCGACGAGCAACCCCGGCTGAAGCGACGCCTCGGGGTGCGTGACGCGGTGGTGATCGGGCTGGGCTCGATGATCGGCGCGGGAGTCTTCGCCGCACTCGGGCCGGCGACGGCCGCCGCCGGGAGCGGGCTGCCGCTCGGGCTGGCGCTCGCCGCGATCGTGGCCTACTGCAACGCGACCTCGTCGGCCCGGCTGGCGGCGCGGTACCCGTCTTCAGGCGGCACTTATGTCTACGGCCGCGAACGTCTCGGCGACTTCTGGGGTTATCTCGCGGGATGGGCATTCGTCGTCGGCAAGACGGCGTCCTGCGCGGCGATGGCCCTCACTGTCGGCTTCTACCTGTGGCCGGCCTACGCCCATGCGGTCGGAGCCGGGGCCGTGGTCGCGCTGACCGCGGTCAACTACTTCGGGATCCGGAAGTCCGCCTGGCTGACCCGCGCCATCGTCGCCGTCGTCCTGGCTGTGCTCACCGCCGTGGTCGTCGCGTGCCTGACCTCGCCGGCGGCCGACGCGGACCGGTTCGGTCTCGGCGACGGCGTCAGCGTGGGTGGTGTCCTGCAGGCCGCCGGGCTGTTGTTCTTCGCGTTCGCCGGGTACGCCCGGGTCGCCACTCTCGGCGAGGAAGTCCGTGACCCGGCGCGGATCATCCGCCGCGCGATCCCGCTCGCGCTGGGCATCACCTTGGTGGTCTACGCCGCGGTCGCGCTGGCGGTCCTGGCGGTGCTCGGTCCCGGCCGGCTGGGCGCGGCGGTCGATCCGCTCGCCGAGGCCGTCCGGGCAGCCGGTGCCGCCTGGCTGGCCCCGGTCGTGCGGATCGGTGCCGCGATCGCCGCGCTGGGGTCCCTGCTGGCGTTGATCCTCGGCGTCTCCCGGACGGTCCTCGCGATGGCGCGCGACCGGCACCTGCCTCCGGCGCTGGCCGAGATCCACCCCCGGTTCGAAGTGCCGCACCGGGCCGAACTTGCCGTCGGCGCCGTGGTCGTAGTACTCACCGCGACGACCGATGTGCGTGCTGCCATCGGGTTTTCTTCCTTCGGCGTGCTGGCCTATTACGCGATCGCGAACGCCTCGGCGTGGACCCTCACCCCGGCGGAGGCCCGGCCACCGAGAGTCGTGCCGGTGGCCGGGTTCGCCGGGTGTGTGCTGCTGGCCTTCGCGCTACCGCTCGCTTCGGTGGTGGCCGGCGGCGCCGTCCTCGCGCTGGGTGCACTTCTTTTCGGGTTGCGCCGTTTCGCCGGACGCGGCTGACTGCCCACTCAGCCGACTGCGGTGAGCAGGTCGGTGAGCGCGGCCTTCTCGGCCTTCGGGTCCGGGCTGGTCGCCCGCAGCCGGCGCAGGACCGTGTCGATCTTGCCGTCGACGGTGGTCCACGCGGCCCCGTCCTTCGGCTTCAGCCGTGCTTCGGCGTTGTCCCAGCCGGTTTCGAGGTCGTCGACCCGGCTGGTCGCGCCGGACTGGTCCCCGGCGTTCAGCTTGCCCAGTGTGTCCTGGGTGATGGTGCGGAACTCCGAGAGGTCGCCCAGCGGGGAGACCGTCCCGGCGTTCCCGGCGGCCGCGGGAGCGCCGGGAACGCCGGGCGGTGCGGCGACGGCCGCGGGGGAATCGGTCTGGAGGGCCGACTTCCGGAGGGAGTACCCCGTTCCCGCGGCGACCAGGACCAGGACGAGGACCACCGCGGTCTGCCAGAGGCCGCCCCGGCCCGGTTCCTGCGCGTCGGCCGGGATGACGTCGGTCTTGGTCACCGACAGGTAGGTGACGACCGCGAGGATGCCGGCGACGAAGATCAGGCTCGTGACGGTCGTGCCGAGGCCCAGTCCGCCCTGACTGGGGGATTGGGCGAGGTAGTCGCCGATCGACGCGCCGAGCGGGCGGGTCAGGATGTAGATGAACCAGAAGGCCGGCACCGGGTGCATCCCGAACCGCCAGGCGATCGCCAGTACCGCGATCAGGCCCGCGACGATGGCACCGGTCACCAGGTAGCCCAGCCCGAGCACCTCCGCCATGAGGTCGCCGGTCGCCGTGCCGAGGGCGAAGGTGAACAGCACCGCCAGCCAGTAGAACGCCTCCCGCCGCCGGGTGACGATGGAGTGGATGGACAGCGTCGCCTCGCTCGCGTACCAGGTCACGAAGGTGATGGCGAGCAGGACGGCGAAAACGAGGGTGCTCGTTTCGAGCGGGACGCCGAGGCTGTCGGTGAGGTTGTCGGTCACCAGCGTGCCGAAGACGCTGACCAGCGCCACCGTGAGCCAGTACGTGGCCGGCACGTACCGCTTCGCCCGGAACTGGAGGACCAGGGCGACCACCAGCAGCGCGCCGGTGAGGACGGAAACGCCGGTCAGGCCGAAGTTCAGGTTCACGTTCAGGAAGTCGGCCGCGGATTCGCCGACCGTGGTGCAGAGGACCTTGACGATCCAGAAGTAGAGGGTGACCTCCGGTACCTTGTTGAGGAGCCGGGTTTCCTGGGCGAGGGTGCGGTGCGAGGTCATGATCCCTTTCGGCCGGCGGGGTTTCCGACGCAAGATCGCGTCAAGACCCGTCAGACGGTAGGGGGTGACCGATGAAGAGCCGGCTCGGTGGCGGTAAGTGTGCGGTAAAACAATTCCGGATCGGCTCGTTTTTCCGCTCTACTGTGGAGCGTTGGTCCGGCCCGCCCGCTGCGCGGCGGTCAGGTAGCCGACGAGCGCGGCGATCACCAGCAGCAGGACCAGGCTGACCGGGCCGGTGCCCAGGTCCAGCCCGCTTCGTACGGGCGGCACGCCGAGCCAGTCGGCGAACGAGGCGCCCAGCGGCCGGGTCAGGATGTAGGCGGCCCAGAACGTCGCGATCGAGCCGAGCCCGGCGAACCGGCGGGCCAGCGGCGGCAGCGCGATGGCCACCGCGAACAGCAGTCCCGAGCCGAGGTAGCCGAGGTGCAGGGTCGTCGCGGTGAGGTCGCCGACGGCAGTGCCGAGCGCGAACGTGGTGACGACGGTGAGCCAGTAGAACAGCTCGCGGCGCGGCGTGGTGATGCTGTGGATCGAAAGCGTCTTCTCGATCCGTTGCCACAGAAGGAAGACAGCGGCCAGCACGACCGCGAAGAAGACCGTCGACGCCACGTACGGCACGCCGAGCCCGACGTGCAGGAAGTCGGCGGCCATGGTCCCGAACACGCTCACCAGCACAACGGCCGTCCAGTACAGCCACGGCACGTAGGCGCGGGCACGGAACTGCGCGACGAGCGCCGCGGCGAACGCCAGCCCGGCCAGCGCCACGGCGATCACCGGATCCATGAGGTGCGCGAGGAAATCGCTGGTCGTCTCGCCCATGCCGGTCGTCAGCACCTTGACGATCCAGAAGAGCGCGGTCACCTCCGGGACCTTGCTGGCGGCAAGGCGGCCGGCCCGGGGACCGCTGTCGCGCAGTTCTGCTGAAGTCATGGCGGAATTCTCTCAGCCGGGCCTGGTCCGCCGACGGTCGGAATGATTCCTCCGCCGGTGTTCCCGTTGCTGGTTTTGCCGGTTTCGCGCTGGCGGAAAGATAACCCCGAGCGAACCTACCGCTAACCTTCGGGCCGGTACGGTGCGGCCGTTCTTCCCGTCCGGTAGCGGAATCCCGTTCATACGATGTTCGTTCCACTGTCTCCCAGGATCTTCTTCGGCGGCCTGGAATACGTCGGGCGCCCCGTTCCCGGACGCCGGAGAAGCAGGAGGAGATTCGTGTCGAGAATTCGCACATGCTCGGTTCTCGCCGCGGCGGGGTTGTTCGCCACCGCCGTACCGGCGACGGCGGTCCAGCCTGAGCAGCGGCACGTGCTGCTCGTCTCGGTCGACGGGCTGCACCAGTCGGACCTGGCCTGGTACACGGCGGCGCACCCGCAGTCGGCGCTGGCGGCCCTGGTGGCGCACGGCACCCAGTACACCCACGCGAGCACGCCGGTGCCTTCGGATTCCTTCCCCGGCATGGTCGCCCAGGTCACCGGCGGCAACCCGGCCACGACCGGCGTCTACTACGACGCCACCTACAACCACGCGCTGCTGCCCGCGGGCACGAAGAACTGTGCGGGTGTGCAGCCCGGCACCCTCGTCGACTACACCGAGGATCTCGACCGGAACAAGGATTCCGTCGATGCCGGGCAGGGCCTCCCGAACCTGCCCGACGGGGTGCTGAAGATGACCGGGGACCCGCGCACGCTGATCGATCCCGCGAAGCTGCCGGTCGACCCGCGGACCTGCCGGCCCGTGTACCCGCACCAGTACCTGAAGGTCAACACCGTGTTCGAGGTCGCGCGCCAGGCCGGTCTGCGGACCGCGTGGTCGGACAAGCACCCCGCGTACGAAATGCTCAGCGGCCCGTCCGGGACCGGCGTCCAGGACCTGTTCACCCCGGAGATCAACAGCGTGGTGGGCAGCGGCGACTGGACCACGGACAACGCCGCGACCCAGCGCTACGACGGTTACAAGGCCCAAGCGGTGCTGAACGAGATCGACGGCTACGACCACAGCCGGACCACCCAGCCCGGTACGCCGGCGGTGTTCGGGCTCAACTTCCAATCGGTGTCCACCGCCCAGAAGCTCCCGGTCTCGGGCGGGCAGCCCGGCGGGTACCTGGCCGGCGGCGCCGCGCCGGGACCGGTGCTGCGCTCGGCGCTCGACTTCGTCGACCGTCAGGTGGGAGCGTTCACCGCCGAGCTGAAGCGCCGTCACCTCGACCAGAGCACGACCGTGGTGCTGTCCGCCAAGCACGGCCAGTCGCCGGTCGACCCGGCCGCGCTGACCCGGATCGACGACGGCGCCCTCCTCGACGGGCTGAACGCCGCCTGGCGCGCGGCCCACCCGGGCACGCCGGACCTCGTGGCGCTGTCCACCGACGACGACGCCATGCTGCTGTGGCTCACGGATCGTTCGCCCGCGGCGACGTCGTTCGCCAAGGACTACCTGCTCGCCCAGTCCGGGATCGGAAACGGGGTCACGGGTGCGGCGAAGCCGTTCGTCCACTCCGGACTGGCGGCGGTCCACGCGGGAGCCGACGCGGCCCGCTACTTCGGCGTCCGGCCCGGTGACGCCCGGGTCCCGGACCTCGTCGGCGTGGTCGTGCCCGGGGTCGTGTTCACCGGCAAAAAGTCGAAGATCGCCGAGCACGGCGGCGCGTCGGCGGACGACCGGGCCGTGCCGCTGGTGGTGAGCGGCACCGGCGGCGGCGCCGTGGAGACCGGTGCGGTCGAGACCACGCAGATCGCCCCGACGATCCTGCGCCTGCTGGACCTCGACCCACGGTCGCTCGCCGCGGTGCGCGCCGAGGGCACGCAGGTGCTGCCCGGGCTCGAACGGCGGTGAGGCCGGCCCGCGTCCCGGTCCCCGCCGGGGCGCGGGCGCGCCCAGCTCACGCGGGCCACACGCCCGCGGTGGTCGGCTGAGCCGGGCTCCGGGCCGGAAGCCGGATTCGCCGTGCGCTGGCGTGGCGCTAACCCGGCGCTCAGCTTAGCGTTGGTAACTTCCGGCCGTAGGGACACGGAGGTTTCGAGTGCACGTCGTGATCGTGGATGACGAGGCCGCGCTGCGGGATTCGCTGTCGCGCACGCTGCGCTTCGAGGGCTACACGGTTTCCGTCGCGACGGACGGTGCCAGCGGGCTGGAGCTGATCCGCTCGGAGGGGCCGGACGGGGTGATCCTCGACGTCACCATGCCGGTGCTCGGCGGGCTCGACAGCTGCCGGCTGCTGCGCGCGGAGGGCAACCACGTGCCGATCCTGATGCTCACCGCCCGCACGGCGGTGGGCGACCGGGTGGCCGGGCTCGACGCGGGCGCCGACGACTACCTGGTGAAACCGTTCGCGTTGCAGGAACTGCTGGCCCGCGTCCGGGCGCTGCTGCGCCGCACCGAGTACGGCTCCGCGGCCGAGCCGGAGGGGCCGTCCTCGCTGGAGTTCGCCGACCTGACCCTGGATCCCGGCACCCGCGAGGTCACCCGCGGGGCCCGTCCGGTGCGGCTCACCCGGACCGAGTTCTCGATGCTCGAGACGTTCCTGCGCCACCCGCGGCTGGTGCTCACCCGGTCGGTGATGTTCGAACAGGTCTGGGGTTACGACTTCGGCGCGGCGTCCAACGGCCTGGACGTGTACGTGGGCTCGCTGCGCCGCAAGCTCGAAGCGGCCGGGGAGCCGCGGCTGCTGCACACGGTTCGTGGCGTCGGGTACGTGCTGCGCGAGGATCCGTTGTGAGACCACGGATCCGGGCCTTGACGCTGCGGGCCCGGCTGACCGTGCTGGTGGTTTCCGCGGTGGCCGTCGCCGTGGTCGCGGTCTCGCTCACGTCGTGGCTGGTGACACGCGCGAACCTGTACCGCCAGTTCGACGCGCAGTTGCAGGCGTACGCGCAGGTGGCGGCCAAGTCCGCGTCGCCGGCCGAAGCGCTGGCCGCCCTGCGCTCGACCGACCGCGACGGCGGGGACACGGGGCACGGCCTCGGCCTCACCGTCCAGTTCCTCGATGCTGCCGGCGTGCCGACGGCAGTCGGCGGAGAGGCGTCCGCCATCCCCGTCGGCGCCCAAGCCCACCAGGTCGCCGCCGGTGTGGTCACGGTCGGGTCGGAGGTGGACAAGATCGGCTCGGACCGTTACCGCGTGTGGATTGCCGCGCGGCTGGGCGGCGGTGCGGTGCAGGTCGCCCGCGACTCCGAGGGGGTCGAGCGCACGCTGGCCGAGCTGGGACTCTGGGAGCTGGCGGTCGGCCTCAGCGTGGTGTTCGCCGCGGCCTTGACCGGGCGCGCGGTGGCGAGAACGGCGTTGCGGCCGGTGGAAACGCTGACCGCGGCGGCGGGGGAGGTGGCCCGGACCCAGGCGCTGTCGGCCGAGATCACCGTCACGGGACGGGGTGAACTCGCGCTGCTGGCCGAGTCCTTCAACGCGATGCTGACCGCGCTCGCGACCTCGCGCGACGACCAGCGCCGCCTGGTCGAGGACGCCGGGCACGAGCTGCGCACACCGCTGGCCAGCCTGCGCAACAACATCGAGCTGCTGATCCACGTGCAGACCCGCTCCGGACTGCCCGCCGACGACCACACCCACCTGCTGGCCGACCTCGACGCGCAGTCCGCGGAGCTGACCGACCTGGTCGGCGAGCTGGTGGAGCTGGCGACGGGGGACCGGTCACCCGAGACTGTCGAGCCGGTGGAGCTGGGCGACGTCGTACGGGCCGCGGTGGAACGGGCCCGGCCGCGCGCGCCGGGTGTCCGCTTCGAGCTGTCGGTGGCCGAAGCCGTGGTCCGCGGCCGTCCCGCGGCGCTCGAACGGGCGGTCCTCAACATCCTTGGCAACGCGGCGAAGTGGAGCCCGTCCGGCGGCGTGGTGACCGTGACGCTGGCCGCGGAAGACGGGCTGGCCCGGCTCGTGGTGGCCGACGAAGGCCCGGGCATCGCCGAAGCCGACCTGCCGCACGTGTTCGAGCGGTTCTACCGGGCCGCGTCCGCCCGCGCACTGCCGGGTTCGGGGCTGGGCCTGGCGATCGTCGAGCAGGTGGTGCTCCAGCACGACGGCCGCGTCACCGCCGCGAACGGGGAGCCGGCCGGCGCCCGGTTCGAGGTGACTTTGCCGCGCGACGGGGTTTCTTAGCCAAACCCGGCCGGATCTTCATCGAGTTCTCATCCGGGCGCACGATCGTGGGCGAGGTGACCACGACCTTGCCGCGGGCTCCGCAGCACACCCGGGCCGCGCCGCTTCTGTGGACGGCGATCGGGATGTGGGCCGTCGCGCAGCTGCTGATGGGCGGGATGGCGGTGGGGCTCGCGCAGCGGGTCGACCCGTGGCGGGACCCGGTCAGCGACTACGCGCTGCAGCGCTTGAGCCGGGCGCCGTTCGCGATCGCGGTGGCGCTGGTGCTCGCCGGCGGGATCGCGCTGGCGGTCGCGGCGCGGCTGGCCGGTCTGCCGCGCAGCCGCGGCGTGATCATCCTGTTCGGACTGTGGGCGGCGGGCCTGCTCATCGTGGTCCTGTTCCGGGAAAACCCGAGCACCACCGTGGTCACCCTGTCCGGGGAAATCCACCGCCTCGGGGGCGCGGTGCTGTTCGCCTGCCTCCCGTTCGCCGGTCGTGCGCTGGCCAGGGCCCTGCGCGCCGATCCCCGGTGGTCGGCGCACGCCGGGCGGCTCCGCTGGTGCGCGGAACTGGCGCTGTACACCGCGGCGGCCTTCGGCCTCGCGCAGTTCGTGCCCGCGCTGCCGGAGGGCCTGCTGGAACGGCTGGCACTGACGGCCGAACTGGGCATGCTCGTGACCACCGCCCTGGCCGTGCGGGCGGCCACGCGATGACCGTCCTCGCGATCGCTTTGGCCTTGCTCGGAGCCTGCTTCTTCGCCGGTTCGGTCGCACTCCAGCACGATGCCGTCCGGGCGCAGCGAAACGGTACGGTCCGCTTGGCCCGCCTGGCCCGGTCACGGACCTGGCAGGCGGGCGCTCTGCTCGGCCTCGCGGGCGCTGGGCTGCACCTGACCGCGCTTTCGCTGGCGCCGCTGGCCATCGTGCAGCCGCTCGGGGTGCTGAGCCTGGTGCTGACCGTGCTCGCGGGCCGGGCGACGGCGACGCGCCGGGCCCGGATCGCCGCGCTCGCCGTCTGCGCCGGGGTCGGCGGGTTCGTCCTGGTCTCCGCGTCCGGCGGCTCGGCGCCGCCGCACGTGACGATCGGCGCGGTCCTGCTGGCTGTCCTCGCCGGGCCGGTGGTCGCGGCGGCCGGGCTGAGCTGCCGGGGCCGTGGCCGGTGCGCCGGACTGGCGGCCGCGGCCGCGGTGCTGTTCGGGCTCGGCGCGGCCGTGCTCCGCGCGGCGGCCCTTGAACTGTCCACTGTGGTCACGGCCGCCGGGTTCGCCGTGGCCGGCGCGGCGCTGCTCGCGGCCGGCGGCTGGCTGCTCCAGCAGGCCCACGCCGCCGGGCCCGCCGCGGTGGTCGTCGGCGCGACGACCGTGCTCGACCCGCTCACCGCCGTGACCGCGGACCAGCTGCTGTACGGCGAAACACCCCACCTCGTGCCGGCCATGGCCGTCGCCTGCCTCGTCCTGGCGCTGCTCGCCGTGACGGGTGTGCTCGTGCTGGCCGGTTCGCTCAGCGATCCGACCGACCTCGACAAGGAGCCCCTCATGGCCGACCCGCTTCCCCCTGCCGGACTCCGGATCCTGCTCGGCGCCGACACGTTCCCGCCCGACATCAACGGGGCCGCGCACTTCACCGCCCGGCTCGCCCACGGGCTGGCCGGCCTCGGCCACGACGTGCACGTCCTGCGGCCCCGCCCCCGCGCCGACTCCACCGACTACGGCGCCCTCACCGTGCACGACGCCCCCTCACTGGGCACGCCGTTCCATCCGACGTTCCGGATCGGCCGCCCCGGTGGTGTCGGCCGGGCCGCCGAGGAGCTGCTGGACCGGATCCGCCCGGACGTCGTGCACGTCCAGTCGCACTTCGCGGTGGGGCGCGCGCTGCTTTCGGCCGCTCGCCGCCGGGGCGTGCCGACAGTCGCGACGAACCACTTCATGCCCGAAAACCTGCTCGGCTACGTCCGCCTGCCCTCGGCGGTCCGCGAAGCACTGATCCGCTTCGCGTGGCGCGACCTGGTCCGCGTCTACCGCAACGCCGACACGATCACCACTCCGACGCCGCGGGCCGCGGACCTGTTGGCGCGCAACGGACTCGGGCGCCCGGTCACGGTCATCTCCTGCGGCGTGGACCTCGCGCACTACGCCGCGCGGGCCACGCCGGCGAGCAGTGACGTGGGGGTGTTGTTCGTCGGGCGGCTCGACGCCGAGAAGAACGTCGACGAGCTGATCCGCGCCGTCGCGCGCGTGCCGCGGGTCCGCGCCGAGATCGTCGGTGACGGTTCCTGCCGGCCCGCGCTCACCGCGCTGGCCGCGGAACTCGGCGTGGCGGACCGGGTCTGCTTCCACGGCTTCGTCCCGGACGCCGAACTGGTCCGGATCTACGCCTGCAGCCAGGTGTTCTGCATGCCGGGCACCGCCGAGCTGCAAAGCCTCGCCACGATGGAGGCGATGGCCGCGGGCCTGCCCGTGGTGGCGGCCGACGCGATGGCGCTGCCGCACCTGGTCCACAACGGGCACAACGGTTATCTCTACCCGCCGGGCGACGTTTCCGCACTGGCTGCCCGCCTCGGAGAGCTGGCCGGCGACGCAGACCGGCGCGCGGCGATGGGCGCGGCCGGGCGTACGCTGGTCTCCCGCCACGACCTCGCCCGCACCCTCGGCGGCTTCGAAGCCCTCTACCGGCCCGCAGCGCGCCTTCAGCCGGCCGCAGCCGATTCGGTCCTGGAGCCGGCCCGCTCCTGACCGCCCGGGATTCCGTCCCCGCTCGCCGCCCGGCGGCGGGCCGATGCGACCCATGGGGCGGAACAGCGGAGCCGGCCGAACGCGCGTGAGAACTTGCCGTGAACGCGCGGGATTCCGGCCGCCCCGCTCGGCCGCATCATCTACAAGTATGTAGATTTACGACGTGCCTGTAGATACTGTGGAAGGCGTGCGCATGGAGCGTGTGGTGATCGTGTCCGCCCGGGTCGGGGCCGGGCACGACGGTGCGGCCCGGGAGCTGGCCCGGCGGCTGGAGGAGCGGGGGACCCACGTCGGCCGGGTCGACTTCCTCGACCTGCTGCCGGGGCGGCTCGGGCGGACGCTCTGCGGGGCTTACCACCGGCAGCTGGAGCTCGCCCCGCGCAGCTGGGACTGGCTGCTCGGGGCGCTCGGCTCGCCGGTGCCCGCGGCGGCCGCCCGGCGCTTGTCGGCGCTCGCCGCCCCCGGCCTCGCGGAAGCGGCCGCGGACGCGCAGCTGGTGCTGTCCACCTATCCGCTCGCCACCCACGCCGCGGCCCGGCTGCGGGCCCGGGGGAGGCTCGAGCCGGCACTGGTGGCGTACCTGACGGACCCGTCGGTGCACCGGCTCTGCATCAGCCAGTGGGCCGATTTGACCATCGCGCCCAACGAGATCGCGGCCCGGCAGGCCCGGGCGTTCGGCGCGGTCCGCACGATGGTCACACCGCCGCTCGTCGCGCCCGCGTTCCGTCCGGTCACCTGCACCGCCGAGCGGGCGCGGCTGCGGTTCGCGCACGGCCTCCCGGCGGACCGCGCGCTCGCGCTGGTGGTCTCCGGCTCCTGGGGCGTCGGCGAAGTCGAGCGGACGGTCGCCGACCTCGTCGCCGACGGCACGGCCGAGCCGGTGGTCGTCTGCGGCCGCAACGACGCGCTGCGCGGCCGGCTGGAGCGAGCCGGGCTCCGGCACGTGTTCGGCTGGGTGGACACGATGGCGGACCTGATGCGCGCGTGCGACGTCGTGGTGCAGAACGCGGGCGGGCTGACTACATCGGAGGCGCTCGCGACCGGGCTGCCGGTGCTCACCTACCGCTGCCTGCCGGGCCACGGCCGCGCCAACGCCGCGGTGCTCGACCAGGACGGCACCGTGCCGTGGGTGCGCTCGCCGGGTGGGCTCGGCGACGCGGTCCGCGCGGCGCTCGTGGCCGCACCGGTCGCGCCGCTGGTGCGGCGGGCCGAGGTGGCCGGGTGATCCGCGCGGCGGCGGTGGCCGCGCTCGCCGCGCACGCCGGACCGGCCGTGCTGTTCCTCCCGCCGGTGCGCGCCGCGGTGGCCCCGGGGCTGGCCGGGATGGGCGATCCCGGGCACGTCGCACTGACCTTCGACGACGGCCCGCACCCGCGCTCCACCCCGCACTTCCTGAGGCTGCTGGCCGATTCCGGGACCCGTGCGACGTTTTTCGTGCTCGGCCGCGAACTCGCCCGCACCCCGGACCTCGGGCGGGCGATCGTCGACGGCGGGCACGAGATCGCCGTGCACGGCTGGGACCACCGGTGTTTCCTGCGCCGCGGTCCGCGGGCCCTGTACGAAGACCTCGCGCGCACCCTCGAACTGACCACCCGGATCACCGGAGCGCGGCCGACCTGGCTGAGAGCGCCCTACGGGGTGTTCACGGCCGGATCCCTGCTGGCGGCGCGGCGGCTGGGCTTGCGCCCGGTGCTGTGGACGGCCTGGGGCCGCGACTGGACCGCCCGGGCGACGCCGTCCTCGGTTGCCACGACCGTCCACAAGGGACTCAAAGGCGGTGGCACGATCCTGCTGCACGACTCCGACGTCGCCGCCGCGGTCGGATCATGGCGCTCAGCGCTCGGCGCAGTCCCGGCGATCCTCGCCGGTTGCCGGGAGCGGGGCCTGGCCGTGGGTCCCCTGCGTGAGCACGGGCCGGCATTCCGCCCGCTGCGCGGATTCGATCCCGGCGTGCAGGTCGGCCGCGGCCTGGATGCTGGCGACCGCCGACCACGCGGAGCAGCCCAGCACGAAGGCCACCGCCAGCGCGGCGAGCGGGCCGCGGCCGGGCCGGGCTGAGGGCGTGTCCAGCAGCGCGTGAACCCGTTGCGGCACCGGGCCGCTGGCCGCCGCGAGCGCGAACACGGCCTCGTTCCGGCCCGCCAGCGCGGCTTTCGCGACCGCGGTCGCGACCAGGCGACGGTCGCCGACCCGCGAGGCCGCGGCCTCGTCGGCCCAGCGCTCCATCGCGAACCGCGCCGCGGTCCCGAGTGGACGGACGAAGGGGTTGAGCGCGCTCGCGAGGGTGGCGGCCGCCGCGTACACCGGGTGCCGGAGCCTGAGATGGGCGCGCTCGTGGGCCAGCAGCGCGACGCGCTCCTCGGGGCCCAGCACGGAGAGCATGCCGCTGGAGAGCGCGATCCGGCCGCCCCGCCCGGCGATGGCGAAGGCGATCGGCTCGGTGCCGGGCAGCACCACCACGCCGCCGTCGAGGGTCTGCCCGTCGAGTTCGGCATGCACCCGCCGGTACCAGCGCCGGTAACGGAGCGCCGCGCGGACGACCGCGACCGCGACGGCGGCCAGCAGCGCGCCGCTCGCGACCGCGACCGGGATCGGCACCGCGGTGGCCGCGCTGAACGCGGTGGGGGAGAACTCGCCGAGCTGCGCGATCAGCGGCAGCTGGGACAGCCCGGCCGCGGCCGCCAGCAGCAGCGCCGCCGTGCTCCCGGCGGCGAGCACCAGCGCGATCGTGGTGAACAGCCCGCTCGCGAGCCGCGGGGCCAGCCGGGGTGCCAGCCAGCGGGCGACCGGCCAGGAAGCCAGTGGCAGCAGGAGCGGCACGAGCAGGTCCGGTGCCATATGCCGTCAGCCTTCCGCCGGGTCGCGCCGCAGCAGTTCCAGCAGCGCCTGCTCGTCCCTGGCCGGCAGGTTGGACACGAAGCGGGCCAGCACACTTTCGCGGTCGTGCTCACCGTCGAGCACCGCGCGCATCCGCCGGGCGGCCAGCCCGGGCTCGTCGTCCACCGGGCTGTAGGTGAACGACCGGCCGTGCTTCTCCCGGGTGACCACGCCTTTCTCGTGCAGCCGCGAAAGGATCGTCACCACGGTGGTGTAGGCGAGCGGGCCGTCGAGCTGCTGCCGCACGTGCTCGGCGGACGCCGGTTCGCGGCGCTGCCACAACACGGCCAGCACCTCGGCTTCCAGCTCTCCGGGTCCTCTGCGCATGCTTCCAAATCTACACCGCTGTCATAGTTCACCCGATGACCGGCGGGGGAAAGCGCAAGGTCGTCGCGAAGAAGTCCCGCTGGTCGGCGCTGAGGTAGCGGTCCACCCGGCCGGGCATGGCGGGCAGCAGCTTCTGCGGTGACGAGCCGGCGATGTCGGGCCGGTAGCTGTCGAAGGTGACCATCGGCGAATGGATGTCGAGTTCCATGCCCTGCTGGATGCCCGCCTGCACCATGGCGGAGGCGAGCGTGTGCAGCGTCAGCCCGCCGCCGCCGACGAAGATCAGGTTGCCGTCCCGGTCGGTGCCCAGGCCGGAGCGCCAGGTGTACTGGAACTGGTTGGACGCGCTGCCCCAGTGCCCGGCCGGGTTCCGGTCGAGGCCGGGCACCGGGGCGCCGTGGTCGAGTACCAGGTCCAGGTTCTGCCGCACGGCGGCGATGTGCGGGCCCATGGTGGCGTCGCGGCCCCACTGCGCCACCGAAACGCGGCCGGTGTCGTCGATCACGGCCGACGCCATCCCGTCGTGCAGCGGGGCGACGGTGGTGCCGTTGAGGTAATAGCCGCACTGGCAGTCCTTGAGCTTGAAGCCCGAGTTGAACGCGGCGACGAGCGTGCTGCGCAGCGCGTCGGGAATCGCCGCCGGGCCGGGGCCGCCAGGGTCTTTTGTGCCCGAGAACAGCCGGGTGCGCACGAGGGATTGGTTCAGCCACGCGACTCCGGCGACCACACTGGCGTGCGCCGGGTCCGGCTGCACGAAGGTGGTGTACTCGGCGACCTGGGCGCCGCTGCGGGCGCCGGCCGTCCACACGCCCTCGCCCGAGGGAGCGAACTTGCTCACCGGGAGATCCGGTGGCCGGAGCCCGGCCGCGGCCCCGGCACTGCTGCCGGCCGGCGGCAGGTCGTGGGCCGGGGGCGGGGCGGTCGACGGCGGATGCTGGGTGTACCACCAGTTCTCCACCGTGTTGACCAAGCCGCCGAGACCGAGGTCTCGCAGCCAGTCGACCGTCCGGACGGCGAAGCCGGCGTCGCCGGGATAGGTGAGGGCATAGCCGTACGTCCCCGCCGGATAGCAGAGCAGGGCCGCGATCAGCAGCACGGCGATCCGGCGGCGGCGGGGCTTCGGGGGCGAAGTGGCCGCGGGCGGGACGAGGTGATCGACGGACATGACCGAAAGCTATTCCGGGCCCGGTGCACGCCCGGAAAGGTCGGGGTTAGAGCCGGGGAAAAATCCGCTCCGGCTCCGAAACGCATCGACAGCGGTGAGAAAGCGGGTGATTTCCGGTTAGCGGAAGGCAAAATGATCGCGGCCGCCACCGGGCGGCGGGAAATCCCGGGCACGGCCGATAGTCTCGGGGCATGGCCCGAGTCCTCCTCGTCGAAGACGACCGCACCATCGGTGGGGTCCTGCAAACGAGCCTCACCCAGCACGGGCACGAGGTCGCCTGGTTCACCGAGGGCCGCGCGGCGCTGCGCGACGCCGGGGAGCGGCCGTGCGAGCTGGTGCTGCTCGACCTCGGCCTGCCGGACCTCGACGGCGCCGAGGTGTGCCGCGAGCTGCGCGGCCTCCAGCCCGCCTGCGTGATCGTCATGCTCACCGCGCGCGGCGACGAAATGGACGTGGTGGTGGGCCTCGAGGCCGGCGCGGACGACTACCTGGTCAAACCGGTGCCGCTCGGCGAGCTGCACGCCCGCCTGCGCGCCCACCTGCGGCGGCATTCGGTCGCCCGCGGGCCCGCGGAGGTCAGCCTCGGCCGGCTGCGGATCGACTCGGCCGCGCGACGGGTCACTGTGGACGGTGCCGAGGTGAGCCTGCGGGCGAAGGAATTCGAGCTGCTGCAACGGCTCGCGGCCGAAGCGGGCACCGCGGTCAGCCGGGAGACGCTGATGGCCGACGTGTGGGACGCGCACTGGTTCGGCTCGACCAAGACCCTCGACGTGCACATCGCCGCACTGCGCCGCAAGCTCGCCGAGGCGGGCGGCTCGGGCCCGATGCCGGAGATCGCCACGCTGCGGCGGCACGGTTACCGGCTCGAGGCCCCGGAGGGCTGAGCGGGTGCGCCGCCGCATCGTCGCGACCACCCTGCTCGCCGCACTGGTCGCGATCGGCCTGTTCGGCATCCCGCTGGCCGTCGCCGTCGCCCAGTACTACGTGACCGCCGAACGCGCGGAGCTGGAGCGCGCCGCGGACGGGTATGCGCTCGACGTCTCCGCGGACATCCTCCGCCACCGTGCCCCGGAGCGGATGCCGGACACCGAGGACCCCACGTTCGTCGCCGTCTACACCCCGGCGGGCGCGCAGCTGGCCGGTGCCGGGCCGCAGACGCTCGTCGACGCGGCCGAGGCGGTGCGGGCAGGCGGGGTCGTCGTCGCGGACACGGACGAGGAACTCGTGGTGGTCGTGCCGATCACCGAGGACGGGACGGTGGTGGCGCTCGTGCGGGCCGCGACCGCGCGGACGGAGGTGTTCCAGCGCACGGCGCTGACCTGGCTGGGCATGGCCGGCCTCGCCGCGGTCGCGCTGTTGTCGGCCTACGTCGTGGCCCGCCGCCAGGCCCGGCGGCTGGCCCGGCCGCTGGAACGGCTTTCGGCGACGGCCCGCGACCTCGGCGACGGCGATTTCTCCATCCGGGCGGGCCGCGCCGGGATCCCGGAGATCGATTCGGTCGGCGAGTCGCTCGACTCGACGGCGGTGCGGCTGGACGACCTCCTGGCCCGCGAGCGCGCGTTCTCGGCCGACGCGTCGCACCAGCTGCGGACGCCGCTCGCCGGGCTGCGCCTGCAACTGGAGGCGGCGCTGGAGGACCCGGAAACCGATCTGCGCGAGGTGGTGCTGGCCGGGATCGGCACCACGGGCCGGCTCGACCGGACCGTCACCGATCTGCTCGCACTGGCCCGCGACACCCCGCCGGTCCGGGACGCCGCCGCCGTCGGCGAGGAACTGGCCGCCATCGAGCAGGAGTGGGTGCCGGCGTTCGCCGGTCGAGGCCGCGCCCTCGTGCTGACGGTCGAGCCGGCGGTCGCGGGGGCCCGGCTGTCCGGCCCGGTGCTACGGCAGATCATGACGGTGCTGCTCGACAACGCGGCGCGCCACGGCGGGGGCACGGTGACCATCACGGTCCGCGACGCGGGGGGCGCCCTCGCGGTCGACGTGGGCGACGAGGGCGAAGGCGTCGAGAGCGGCGTCGACGTGTTCAGCCGCCGCTCGCCGGGCGCGCACGGGACCGGGATCGGGCTGGCGCTGGCGCGGCGGCTCGCCGAGGCCGAGGGCGGCCGGCTGCGGCTGGGCCGGCCCCGCCCCGCCGTCTTCACCTTGCTGCTGCCGCTGGAGCAGTGAACCGGCCCACTACTACGTTGGTGTAGAATTTCTACATCGACGTAGTAGTAAAACCGGAGGAGTGGTCCGTGGGGTTCGCTGTGCATGCCGCTGTCGCGGTGCGGGAGTCGCTGGGCGGCAACCTGCTCGACCCGAAGTCGCTGCTCGCCACGTTCGGGCCCCTCGGGGTGTTCGCGGTGATGTTCGCCGAGACCGGGCTGCTGATCGGGTTCTTCCTGCCCGGCGACTCGCTGTTGTTCACCGCGGGGGTGCTCGCGGCGACCGGCGCGGGCTCGGCGCTGCACGTGTCGCTGCCGGCGGTGATCGTCGCCGCCGCGGTCGGGGCGATCGCGGGTGCGCAGGTCGGCTTCCTGCTCGGCCGGCGGGGTGGCAGCGCGGTGCTGGCGCGGGTGAAGAACCGTCATGTGCACGAAGGCGTCGCGCGTGGCTCGGCGATGCTTTCCCGCTACGGCTATGGGAAAGCGGTGGTGCTGGCCCGGTTCATCCCGGTGGTGCGCACGGTGCTGAACCCGCTGGTGGGTGTCACCGGAATGCCCGCGCGGCAGTTCGCGCTGTGGCAGCTGCTCGGCGGTCTGGTGTGGACGGTCGGGGTGACGCTGGCCGGGTACGCGCTCGGCGCTTCCGTGCCGAACATCGACAGCTACCTGCTGCCGATCATCGCCGTGGTGGTGCTGGTGTCGTTGAGCCCGCTGGTGGTCGAAGTGATCCGGGCCCGTCGAGAGCGGTCGTGATGTTCTTCGATTCCGGGCTGTACAAGGACGTCACCGATTTCGCGGGGTCGGTGGGCTGGCTGGCCGGGCCCGTGGTGGCGTTCAGCGAATACGGGGTTTTCCTGATCGTGCCGGTGATCCTGGCGCTGGTGTGGCGGGCGCGCACCCGGGGTGCGGCCGAGCTGGCCGCGGCGCTGTGGGTGCCGGTCGCGGTCGCGGTGGCGCTGGCGTTCGACACGGTGCTGAAGTCGGCCTTCGCCGAGGTCCGCCCGTGCCGGGTGGTCCCGGGGGTGCACACCCTGCTGCCGTGTGACGCGCCGACGGACTACGCGTTTCCCAGCAACCACACGGTGATCGTGGCCGCGTTCGCCGGCGCGATGCTGCTGGTGAACCGGCGCTGGGGCTGGTGGGCGGCCGGTTTCGCGGTACTGGTGGGGATTTCGCGGGTGTACATCGGTGCGCACTACCCGCACGACGTCGTGGCGGGTTTCGCGATCGGGATGGCGGTGGGGCTGCTCGGCTTCGCGGTCGTCCCCCGGCTCGCCCGAGCCCGATTACTGCTGATGCGGAGGGAACCATGACATCGGACGATCCCGTCACCGAATCTGCGTCGTCGGCCGTGCGCTGCTCCGACGCCGAACGCGAGCAGACCGCCGCGGCGCTGCACCAAGCCGTCGGCGAAGGCCGGCTGTCCTTGGCCGAAGTCGAGGAGCGGACCACGGTGATCTACGCCGCCCGGTACCGCCACGAACTCGACGCCGTCGTCGCCGACCTGCCGGCGGCCGAGGCAGCTGCCGCCCCGGGCTGGCGCCCGGTCTTCACCGGCCTGGGCCGGCAGGTCACCGCGGACCTGATGTCCCTCACCGCGGCCCGCCGGAAAATGGTGCTGATCGCGTTGGTGGTGCTCGTGCTCGTCGCCGGGCTGATGCTCGCGGTGCACGGCATCACCGACGACGGCCACGGTCCCCACGCCCTCGGCCGCGACTGATCAGCCCGGGCGCTCGGCGAACCGGCGAAGTGCCGAACCGCGGAGCCATCGGACATGATGGCCGCATGCCGCATCGTGTACTGCTCGCCGACGACGACCGGGCCATCCGGGAGTCGCTGGTGCGCGCCCTGGAGCTGGAGGGCTACCGGGTCACCGAGGTGACCGACGGGGTGGCGGCGCTGGCGACCGCCCGCCGGGACGAGTTCGACGTGC
Organism: Amycolatopsis sp.; assembly: GCA_036502365.1. Taxonomy (GTDB): domain Bacteria; phylum Actinomycetota; class Actinomycetes; order Mycobacteriales; family Pseudonocardiaceae; genus Amycolatopsis. Next base: position 5,283 of record DASXYS010000154.1, on the reverse strand, counting down.
TGATCATCGACGTGATGATGCCGGGCGTGGACGGGCTCGGCGTGTGCCGGGTGCTGCGCGCGGACGGCGACCCGACCCCGGTGCTGATGCTCACCGCGCGGGTGGAGACAGCCGATCGCGTGGCCGGCCTCGACGCGGGCGCGGACGATTACCTGCCGAAGCCGTTCGAGCTGGACGAACTGCTCGCCCGGTTGCGCGCGCTGCTGCGCCGCGGCGTGCCGGACCCGGGCGGCGCGGCCCAGCGCGTGCTGCGGCTGGGGGAGCTGGCGGTGGACCCGGCGGCCCGGCGGGTGTGGTGGCAGGGCAGCGAGATCCCGTTGTCCAAGACCGAATTCGACCTGCTGGAGCTGCTGGTCCGCAATGCCGGGATCGTGCTCGACCGGGCCACGATCTACCAGCGGATCTGGGGCTACGAGTTCGGGCCGGACTCGAAGAACCTGGCCGTCTACATCGGATACCTGCGCCGGAAACTGGAGAAGGCCGGCGCGGACGACCTGATCCACACGGTCCGCGGCGTCGGCTACTCGGTGCGGCCGGCATGAACCTGCGCAGCAAGCTGGCCGTCGCGTTCGCGGGCGTCGGCGCGGTGTCGGCGATCCTGGTCGGCGTGTTCAGCTACCAGACCGCGTCAGGGCGGGTCAATGACGAGCTGGACCGCTCCCTGCTGGCCTCGTCTTCGGAGGTCGCCGCGGGGGCGACGCAGCTGCTGGCGCCCAATCCGCTGACCCGCGGCCCGGACGACAACGACCACGACGAGGCGCAGCCGATGGTGGCGCAGGCGATCGCGCCGGACGGCTCGCTCCGGCCGATCGGCGGCCGTCCGGTCCGGCTGGGGGTCGACGCCGCGGACCGGGCGCTGGCGGCGACCGGGGCCCCGGGCAGCCGCCGGTACGAAACCCGGACGGTGGCGCCGGACGACTACCGGGTGATCACCGTCGCGCTCGGGCCGGGCCGGGGCGCGATCCAGCTCGGCATCGACGTCGACGAGACCCGGCACGTGCTCCAGGACCTCTCCATGCGCATCGCCGGTGCCAGCGTTGTCGTCCTGCTCGCTGCCGCGCTGGCCGGCTGGCTCATCGCCCGCCAGATCACCCGCCGGCTGGTCCGGTTGACCCGGGTGACGGAGCAGGTCAGCGCCGGACGGCGGCTCGACGCCGCGGTGCCGACCGGTGGCCGGGACGAGGTCGCGAGGCTGGCCGCGTCGTTCGACCGCATGCTCAGCCGGCTGGCGAGCGCCCGCGAGGACCAGGAGCGCCTGGTGCAGGACGTCGCGCACGAGCTACGGACGCCGTTGACCAGCCTGCGTACCAACGCCAGCGTGCTGCGCCGGTTCGACGAACTGCCCGACGGCGCGCGGAGCCGGCTCGTGGACGATGTGGACGGTGAGACGCGCGAACTGGCCCACCTCGTGGACGAGCTGGTCGAACTCGCCACCCGCCACCAGGACGAGGAGGAGGCCGCGCCGGTCGAACTGGGCGCGGTCGCCGGGCGCGCGGCGGAGCGGGTGCGCCGCCGGTCGGGCCGGACCGTGATCGTCGACGCGGACGGCACCACCGTGAACGGCCGGGCGAAGGGCCTCGAACGGGCCGTGTCCAACCTGCTCGAGAACGCCGTCAAATTCGACGCCGGGGCCGGGCCGCTGCGGGTGCAGGTGCGCGAGGGACGGCTGGAGGTGCTCGACCGCGGCCCGGGCATCGCCGACGAGGACGCCGAGCGCGTCTTCGACCGTTTCTACCGCGCGGACGGCGCGCGCGGGCTGCCGGGATCGGGGCTCGGCCTGGCCATCGTCCGCGAGGTCGCGCGCACGCACGGCGGCGAGGTCTTCGCCGGGCCGCGCCCCGGCGGCGGCGCGGTGGTCGGGTTCACCGTCGGCGCCGAGGTTCTCTTACCGCATTCACAACTTGATCACGCCGGGGACTAACCGGGTTCGGACAGGGTGGTGGGGACGCTTCGCAGCGAGGAGCGCTGCCCCAGCACCTGGAGACCGATGGCCGCCACCACCCTGCCGATCCGCCGGCCGCCGCTGTCCCGCCGGCCCGCGCCGGTCCACCGGTGGTGGCGGGACGCCGCCGGGCTCGTCACCTGGCTGAGCCTGCTGTTCGTGGTCGCCCTGTGGGTAGCGGGCCGGGGCCTGCAACAGCTGTCCGGCGCGGCCGGCCTGCTCACCTCGACCGGACGGCTCACCGGGCTCGTGGCCGCGGACCTGCTGCTGGTCCAGCTCCTGCTGATGGCGCGCATCCCGTGGGTGGAGCGCAGCTACGGCCAGGACGAGCTGGCCCGGCGGCACCGGCTGGTCGGCTTCACCTCGTTCACCCTGACGCTGGCGCACATCGGGCTGATCAGCCTCGGGTACGCGGCGTCCGACCGGTCCGGGCTGGTGGCGGAGGTCTGGGACCTGGTGACTTCTTACCCGGGCATGCTGCTCGCGGCCGCCGGTACCGCCGCGCTCGTGCTCGTCGCCGCGACCTCGGTGAAAGCGGCCCGGCGGCGGATGCGATACGAGTCGTGGCACCTGCTGCACCTCTACGCCTACCTGGGTGCCGGGCTGGCTCTGCCGCACCAGCTCTGGACGGGAGCCGATTTCACCGCCTCACCGGTGGCAACGGTGTTCTGGTGGGGCGCGTACGCCGCGGCGGCCGGTGCGGTGCTGGTGTTCCGGATCGGGCTTCCCTTGTGGCGCAACGGATACCACCGGCTGGTCGTGGACAGGGTCGTGCCCGAGGGTGATGGCGCCGTGTCGGTCTGGCTCCGCGGCCGCGCGCTCGACCGGCTGCCGGTGGCGGCCGGCCAGTTCTTCGTCTGGCGGTTCCGGACCGGGCCCGGCTGGACGCGCGGCAACCCGTTCTCGCTCTCGGCGGCACCCGACGGCCGTCGCCTGCGCATCACGGCCAAGGACCTCGGTGAGGGCAGCGCGCGGCTGGCGACGCTGCCCGTCGGCACCCGGGCGCTGTTCGAAGGCCCGTACGGCCGGCTCACCTCATCCGTCCGAAGTGGACCGAAGGTGGCGATGTTCGCCTCGGGCATCGGGATCACGCCGCTGCGGGCACTGCTGGAGGAAATGCCGTACCACCCCGGCGAGGCGGTGCTGCTCTACCGGGCGAGCACCCAGGCGCAGCTGCTGTTCCGGCACGAGCTCGAAGCCCTCGCCGCGCGTCGCGGGGTACGGGTGCACTACCTGCCGGGACGGCGGGCGCGCGACCGGGACTCCTGGCTCCCCGATCGCCACGCGACCGTCCCGGACGACGTCGTCCTGCGTCATCTCGTGCCCGACATCGTCGAGCACGACGTGTTCGTGTGCGGTCCCGGCCGCTGGACCGAAGCGGTGATCGGCTCCGCGCGCCGGGCCGGCGTCCCGGCCGGGCGGATCCACTTCGAACGGTTCGGCTGGTAGGGGAGAAGACCATCATGCGCAGAATCGCCATCGCGGTCGCGGCGACCGTGTCGATCGTCGTGCTGCTGTTCAGTTATCACACCAGCACCAACTCGGGTGGGCTGCCGGTGGCCGCGGGCCAGCCGCGGCCAGTGGTCCGGACCACCGCGCCCAGCTCCCCGGCCGCGCCGTCCTCGGCGCCGTCTTCCGGGTCGTCCGGTGCCAGCGGGACCTTCGCCGGCGCCGCCGCCGACACCCAGTACGGCCCGGTGCAGGTGCAGATCACCGTGACCGGCGGGCGGATCACCTCGGCCCAGACCCTGCAGGTGCCCCAGGAAAGCGGCCGCGACATCCGGATCAACTCCGCCGCCGTGCCGATCCTGAACCAGGAGGCGCTGACCGCGCAGAGCGCCCAGATCGACACCGTCAGCGGCGCCACCTACACCTCCGAGGGTTACGTGCAGTCCTTGCAGTCGGCGATCGACGCGGCCCACCGGTGACGGCAGTCGCGGCCGAGCGCCGGTCCTGGGTGGTGCAGGTGATGGGCCTGCCGGTCAGCCTGCACGTCCGCGGCGAAGGGGCCAGGTCCGATCCCGCGGTCCGGCGCGCGGTGCCGGTGGTGTTCGGGCGGCTGCGGCTGGCGGACCGGCTGTTCAGCCCGTATCGCGAGGACAGCGAGGTCAGCCGGATCCGGCGGGGCGAGCGTCCGTCCGGGCATCCGTGGGTGGCCGAGGTGCTCGCGTTGTGCGAGCTGGCCCGCGAGCGGACCGACGGCTACTTCGACGCCCGCCTCCCGGGCGGCTTCGACCCGTCGGGCCTGGTGAAGGGCTGGGCCGCCGAGCAGTCCGTGGCCGCGCTGCCGGACCTCGACGGCTTCGACTACTGCCTCAACGCGGGCGGTGACGTCGTGGCGGCAGTCCGCTCGGCCGCTTCGCCGGCGTGGCGAGTGGGCGTCGAGGACCCGCGGGACCGCTCGCGCCTGGTCGCCGTGCGCGAGGTCAGGACCGGCGGCGTGGCCACGTCGGGCAGCGCCGCGCGCGGAGCACACATCGTCGACCCGCACACCGGTGCCCGGCCGGACGCCCTGCTTTCGGTCACGGTGACCGGCCCGAGCCTGCTGTGGGCCGACGTCTTCGCCACGGCCGCGTTCTCGCGCGGCGGCGACGTCGCGGGCTGGGTGCGGGCGAGAGCGCCCGGCTACGAAGCTTTCGCCGTCGGGCCCGATCCCTGATAACTTCCCGCCCAGCACGTCACCCGAAACCCTGAATCCTGAAGGACTTCATGACCACCCTGAACGGTTTGCCCGCTCACGTCCTGCTCGTGCACACGATCGTCGTCCTGCTGCCGCTGGCGTCGCTGCTGCTGGTGCTGAGCGCGCTCTGGCCCGCGGCCCGCCGCAAGCTCGCCGGCCCGAACGCGCTGTTGTCCGTGCTGGTCGTCATCCTGGTCCCGATCACCACGGACGCCGGGGACTGGCTGGAGCACCGGGTGGCGTCCACCCCGCTCATCCGCGCGCATACCGACCTCGGTGACACCGCGCTGTTCGTCGCTATCCCGGTGGCCGTGCTCGCGCTGGTCGTGTGGTGGCGGCAACGGGAAGCCGCGAGGACTGTGTCCGCCTCGCCGGAAGTGCCTGCTGCGGACGCCGTGCCTGTCGACGCCTCGTCGGACGGGCCTGGTGCGGCGAAGGTCGCGACGCGCCCCGCCGTCGCCCGCCGTACTTTCCTGGCCCCGGCGTCCACTGTGGTCACTGTCGTCGTCGCGGTGCTGTCGGTCGTCGCCGCGGGTGCGGCGGCCTACGACATCTACCGGATCGGCGACTCCGGGGCGCAGGCGAGCTGGCAGGGCCAGTTCAGCTCGACGCCGGTGCCGGGCGGCAACGGCTGATTCCGGCAAGGTGGAGTGGCCCCGGT
>DASXYS010000153.1:0-51756 GCA_036502365.1 Amycolatopsis sp. | reverse complement strand
CACCACGTGCCGCTTTCCGTGTGGCACCACGGTGTCCAGCACTTTCCGGAACGGCTGCCAGCCCTCGACGACGCCGTCGGCGGTGACCAGCGACGCCTCGCCGTCGGAGAGCAGGATGTCCGGCTCGAAGGTCAGCCGCGCGAGCTTCGCGCCCAGCGCGGGGATGAAACCCATGGGGCTGACCACGATCTCGCCGTCCCCGCGGAACAGGTCGGCGCAGGCGGTCACGCAGACTTCCGCCCGGGTCACGTCGCTCATGCGGCCTCCTCGGTGAACTTTCGCACCGCACGCTGATAATCGTCCTCGTCGCCGCTCAGAAACCGATCCACAAAGGACGGCCACTGGTCCGGGTCCTTGGCCGAAGCCGCGTAGTGCCGCTGGAACCGCTCGTCCCGCCCGTAGTCCGGTGCGGCAGTGGTGAAGTGCGCGCCATTCGGGGTTTCGACGACGCCGTGCACACTCGCGCGGTTCAGCAGCAGGCTCTGCACGGGCCCGGCAGCGGTCAGCTCGGCGGTGTCGACGATCCGCTCGGTGGAGACATAACAACGGTCGGCGGCCAGTGCGTACAGCTCGTCGAAGTACGGGTCCGGCCCGAGATACTGCGCGTTGCCGCGGGCGTCCGCGCGGTTGAGGTGGACGAGTGCGGCGTCGAGGCGCAGCGCGGGGACGGCCAGCAGCTCCTCGCCGTCGGCGTATGGCGAGCGCACGGTGCGCAGCCCCGGGTTCAGCGGCACCACGTCGGAACCGAGGCCGGCCCGCGTGGGCAGGAACGGAAGCCGTTGTGCGGCCGCGGAAAGACCGGTGCCGAGGATGCCCTCGTCGTACTCCGTCACGGCGATCGAGCCGGACTCCCGGACGCGGTTGAACCACGGGTCGAACGGCACCGAATCGAGCGTCACGAAGCCGAACACCAGCCGCTTGATCTTGCCCGCGGAGGCGAGCAGGCCGACGTCCGGGCCGCCGTAGGAGACCACCGTCAGGTCCTTCAACGGTGAGCGCAGGATCGCGCGCACCAGCGCCATCGGCTTGCGCCGTGAACCCCAGCCGCCGATGCCGAGTGTCATGCCGTCACGCAGTTCGGCGACCACCTCGTCGGCGGTCATCCGCTTGTCGGTCAAGGCTTTTCCCTCCCGTCCAGGAACTCCTGCCGGGCACCGTCGGACACGCCCGCGAGGTTGAGCTGGAAGGTGAAGCCCTGCTCGAACCGGTAGCTGCGGTGCACGGGTTGCACGTCGATGCCGTTGATGGCCTGCTTCGCCGCGCGGATCACGCGAGTATCCTTCGCCGCGATGCGCCGCGCGAGGGCGAGCGCCGTTTCGTCCAGCTCTTCGCGCTTCACCACCGCGTACACGGAGCCGTGGTGGTGAAGCTGCTGTGCGGTGATCGTCGACGCCGTGTAGTACAGCGCGCGCATGAGGTGCTGGGGCACGAGCCGCGCGAGATGGGTGGCCGCGCCGAGCGCGCCGCGGTCCACCTCGGGCAGGCCGAACTCGGCGTCCTCGCTGGCCACCACCACGTCGGCGTTGCCCACCAGCCCGACCCCGCCGCCGAGGCAGAACCCGTGCACGGCAGCGATCACCGGCACCGCGCAGTCGTAGACGGCGGAGAACGCGGCGGCGCAGCCCTCGTTCGCGCCGATCAGCGCGCTGTAGCCGGGATCGCGCTGGATCTCCTTGATGTCGACGCCCGCGTTGAAGCCGCGGCCCTCCGCGCGCAGCACGACCACGTGCGTGCCCGGGTCGCGGCCGGCCTGCTCGACGGCTGTGGCCAAGTCGAACCAGCCGCGCACGGTCAACGCGTTCACCGGGGGCGCGGCCACGGTCACCACCGCGATGCCGGGCTCAGGGGAGTGCGTGGAAACGGTCATCGGCGCCCCTCATGGGTTACAAACCTAGCACTTGCTTGGTACGTTAGCACGGGTACCGAGCGTGGGTACAAAAACGCGGGAGGTCGCTTGTGGCACTGGATCTTCGGCTGGACGGCACGGTGGTGCTGGTGACCGGCGGGACGCGCGGCGTCGGCGCCGGGATCGCCTCGGTGTTCCGGCAGGCAGGCGCTTCGGTGGTCACCTGCGCGCGCACCGGCGAAGCGGGCGAGGGCTTCGTACGTTGCGACGTCCGCGATCCCGCCGACGTCGCGAGGCTGGTCGACGCGGTCGTGTCGCGGCACGGGCGGCTGGACGTGCTGGTCAACAACGCCGGGGGAGCGCCCTTCGCGGACACGGCTACGGCGTCGCCGCGCTTCCACGACAAGGTGGTGGCGCTGAACCTGCTGGCGCCATTGGCTGTCGCGCAAGCGGCGAACGCCGTGATGCAGAAGCAGGACGGCGGCGGGGTGATCGTGAACGTGAGCAGTGTCAGCGCGTTGCGCCCTTCGCCGGGCACGGCCGCGTACGGCGCCGCGAAGGCGGGGCTGGACAACCTGACGTCGACGCTCGCTGTCGAGTGGGCGCCGAAGGTGCGGGTGAACGCGCTGGACGTCGGGATGGTGCGGACCGAGGGGTCCGGCCATTACGGCGACCTGGCGGCGGTGGGCGCGACTGTCCCTTTGGGACGGTTGGCGGAACCGGAAGAAGTGGGCCGGTGCGCGGTGTTCCTGGCGTCGCCGCTGGCCTCCTACGTGAGCGGCGCGCGGCTCGCGGTGCACGGCGGCGGCGAGTCGCCGGCGTACCTGAGCGCGGCCGGGCAGACGGGAGCGAAATGAGCGGGCTGGTCGAAGGACGCGTTGTGGTGGTCACCGGCGCGGGGCGCGGGATCGGGCGGGCGCACGCGCTGGCGTTCGCGGCCGAGGGCGCGCGGGTGGTGGTGAACGACGTCGGCGCGGCACTGGACGGCAGTGGTGGCGGCGGTGGCCCGGCCGACCTGGTGGCGGGCGAAATCCGGGCGCTGGGCGGGAAAGCCGTGGTGAACACCGACGACGTCGCGGATTGGGACGGGGCTGCCCGGCTGGTGTCGACGGCGGTCGAGGAGTTCGGCGCGCTGGACGTGCTGGTCGCGAACGCCGGCTTCCTGCGCGACCGGATGCTGGTGAACCTGGCCGAGGACGAGTGGGACGCGGTAATCCGCGTGCACCTGAAGGGACACTTCGCGCCGCTGCGGCACGCCGCGGAGTACTGGCGCACGGAGGCGAAGGCGGGGCGCACGCGGGAGGCGCGGGTCGTGATGACGAGTTCGGGCGCCGGTCTGCTCGGCAGCGTCGGACAGGGTAACTATTCCGCGGCCAAGGCCGGGATTCTCGGCCTCACCACCGTCGCCGCCGCCGAGCTGGGCCGTTACGGCGTGACGGTGAACGCCATCGCCCCGGCGGCGCGCACACGCATGACCGAGGGCACCTTCGACATGGCCGCCCCCGAAGGCGGTTTCGACGCGATGGCGCCGGGCAATGTGTCCCCGCTGGTGGTGTGGCTGGGCTCGGCGGAGTCGGCGGGCGTCACCGGCCGGGTGTTCGAAGTGGACGGTGGCCGCGTCAGCCTCGCCGACGGCTGGCGCCACGGCCCGGCCCGGGACAAGGGCGCGCGGTGGGAGCCGGGGGAGCTGGGGCCGGTAGTGGCCGAACTGCTGGCGTCGGGCGAGAATCCGGAACCGGTGTACGGGGCTTGAATCACGGGTTCTGCACCGCGGCCGCGTGGGCGGGCCTGCTGGGCAACGTGCTGATCGCGGAGTACTTCGTCATCCAGCGCACGCTGGTGCCACCGGCCCGCCGGGTCGGCAGCCCGGTCGCCGAGCCGGTGGGCCAGAGCGGTTGACCGGCTCACGGCGCGGATGCCGGTCTCGTCGGCGCCGGCGCCGGCCGGACCGAGTTCGGTGGCTGGTTTCCGGCCGCTACCTGGGTTTCCCCGGTTTTGTCGGTGCCGGGTGCGACACTGCCGGGCATGGCTACCTGGCAAGCGTTCGCGGCGGCGGCACCGTCGCTCGCGGATCGCGTATACAAGCGTTTCACCTCCGCGGAGAGCCACATCCTGGCCACCCTGCGCCGGGACGGTTCCCCGCGGGTCAGCGGCTCGGAGGTGAACTTCCGTGAAGGCTCGCTCTACATCGGCTCGATGTTCGACGCAGTCAAGGCCCGCGACCTCCACCGCGACGGCCGCTTCGCCATCCACGCCGCTCCCGGCGACCCAGCCGCAGGCGGCGACGCGAAGCTGGCGGGCGTCGCCACGGAAGTGACAGATCCGGCTGTGCTGGCCCAGGTGCTGGGCGGTGCCGAACCGGGCAGCGGTGAACCAGGCAGCAGTGAACCAGACAGTGGCGAAGGCAGCGCCGGCGAACGGGGCGCTGGTGAACCGGGCAGTGGCGAACAAGGCAGCGCCGGCGAACAGGGCACCGACGAAAAGAGCCACCTGTTCCACCTCGACATCCGCGAGGCCGCGATGACTTGGGTCGAGGACAACACCCTGTTCGTCGAGTCCTGGCAGGAGGGAAGGGGTCTCGTGCGCTTCGCCCGGCCGGACAACGGGCCGGTCGTCCGCACCGAACTGGACTAGGGCCGGCTCGGCGCGGCGGATGACGCGTTCATCGCGCTCAGTGCAGGGAAAGCGTCATTCGCTGGCTACGGCGACCAGTCCGGCCGGCGGTCAGGGGTTGGTCCAGAGACAGAACGGATGACCGGCGGGGTCGAGGTAGACGCGGACGTGCTCCTGCGGCTGGAAGTCCGCGAGCCGCGCTCCCGCGATTTCGGCCTGGGCGGCGGCTTCGGCGAGGTCGTCGGCTTCGAGGTCGAGGTGCAGCATCATCTGTTGGTCGCCGGCGCGCGCGGGCCAGACCGGTGGCACGTGGTCCGTTTCCCGCTGGAAGGACAGGCCGGGGCCACCGCCTTCGGGTCGCAGGGTGACCCAATCCGGCTCGTCCGTGTCGATCGGCCAGCCGAGCAAAGCCTGGTAGAACCGCGCCAGCGCCCGTGGCTCCGGGGTGCCCAGAACGGTCGAGGTCAGCCGCATCATCACGCCAGCCTAAGCCGCGACACGGTCAGGTCGGCTCATCCGCACCGGATGGTTGAAGGCGATGGTTCAGGGCATTGTCACGCGAAGTCCCGCTCAGATCCGTTCGATGATCGTCGCCGTGGAAAGGGCGCCGCCGGCGCACATGGTGATCAGGGCGGTGCTCGCGTCGCGGCGTTCCAGTTCGTGCAGGGCGGTCGTGAGGAGGCGGGCGCCGGTGCTGCCGACCGGGTGGCCCAGCGCGATCGCGCCGCCGTTGACGTTCACGCGGGTTTCGTCCGGGTGGTGCACTTGCAGCCACGACAGCACCACCGAAGCGAACGCCTCGTTGATCTCGAACAGGTCCGGGTCGCCGATCGTCATGCCGGCCGAGGAGAGCACGCGCGAGGTCGACTGGACCGGGCCGTCCAGGTGGTAGTACGGCTCGGCGCCCACCAGCGCCTGCGCCACGATCCGCGCGCGCGGGCGCAGGCCCAGCTCACGGGCTCGCGAAGAATCCATCAGCAGCAACGCCGCCGCGCCGTCGGAGATCTGCGAAGACGTGCCCGCCGTGTGGATCCCGTCCGTCAGCACCGGCTTCAGCCGGGCCAGACCGTCCACAGTGGTCTCCCGCAGCCCTTGATCCCTGGTCACCAGGCGGGTTTCGCCGGTCGGCGAGCCGTCCGAGAGCACCGGGGCCTTCACCGGCACCACCTCGCGGTCGAAGTGCCCGGCTTCCCACGCGCGCGCCGCCTTCTGCTGCGACGCCGCGCCGAACGCGTCCACGTCCGCACGCGTCAGCCCGCGCCGCACGGCGATCCGCTCCGCCGCGCCGTACTGGTTCGGCATGTCGATGGACCACGACGCCGGCCGCGGGCTCCCGCTCTCGCCGCGGTTCGCGCCGAGCGGCACGCGGCTCATCGCTTCCGCCCCGCAGGCGACCCCCGCGGAGATCGCGCCCGCCGCGATCAGGCCCGCGATCAGGTGCGTGGCCTGCTGGGCCGAGCCACACTGGGCGTCGATCGTCGTCGCGCCGGTGGTTTCGGGCAGGCCCGCGTGCAGCCACGCGGTCCGGCTCAGGTTCCCGGCCTGCTCGCCCGCCTGCGTCACGGCCCCGCCGATCACCTGCTCGACCAGCGCCGGGTCCAGGCCGGCCCGCTCCAGCAGCGCGCTCTGCGCCGCGCCCAGCAGCTCGGCCGCGTGCAGCCCGGCCAGCCAGCCGCCGCGCTTGCCGATCGGCGTCCGCACGGCCTCGACGATCACCGGCTCGCCCATGGGTCTCCTCCGTTCGTGGGAACTCCTCAAAACTAGAACACGTTTCGATTATAGACAAGGCAGCCCAGTAACTCCGGCATTTTGATCTTGACCCAGTGAGCGCTCGCTCACCTGGGCTTATTTACCCTTTACCGGTCAAGTAAACGGGTTTCACTGAGATGGGTTCCGTAAGTTAACACCGTATGCTCCAATGAGGCTTAGAACGTGTTGCAGTGTGGGAATCAGCGCCGAACCCGTGCAGGAGGCAGCCGTGGCCGCTCCGCTTTTCCCGACCGGTTTCGACTTCACGGACCCGGATCTCTACGCCAGCCGACTGCCGCTGGCCGAGTTCGCGGAGCTCCGGCGAACCGCGCCGGTCTGGTGGAACCCCCAGCCGATGAACACCGCCGGTTTCGGCGACGACGGTTACTGGGTCGTCTCGCGACACCAGGACGTCAAGGAGGTCTCCCGCGACAGCGAGCTGTACTCGTCGTGGGAGAAGACCGCGATCATCCGCTTCGACGACCAGATGACGCAGCAGAACCTCGAGGCCAATCGCCTGGTACTGCTGAACATGGACGCCCCGCAGCACACGAAGCTGCGGCGCATCGTCTCGAAGGGCTTCACCCCGCGCTCCATCGCGAAGCTGGAGGACACCCTTCGCGACCGCGCCGAGCGCATCGTCGCCGAGGCGCGCAAGAAAGGCGAAGGCGACTTCGTCACCGACGTCGCGTGCGAGCTGCCGTTGCAGGCGATCGCCGAGCTGATCGGCGTGCCGCAGGAGGACCGGCTCAAGATCTTCGACTGGTCCAACCAGATGGTGGCCTACGACGACCCCGAGTACGAGCTGGAGCCGCTCACCGCGTCCGCCGAGATCGTCGGCTACGCCTGGAACATGGCCGAAGAACGCCGCCGCTGCCCGATGGACGACATCGTCACCAAGCTCGTGCAGGCGGATGTCGACGGTGAGTCGATCGGCTCCGACGAGTTCGGCTTCTTCGTCATCCTGCTGGCCGTCGCGGGCAACGAGACCACGCGCAACGCGATCACTCATGGCATGAAGGCGTTCCTCGATCACCCGGATCAATGGGCGCGTTACCGCGAGGAGCGGCCGAAGACCGCGCCGGACGAGATCGTCCGCTGGGCCACGCCGGTGGTCGCGTTCCAGCGCACCGCCACGCGCGACACCGAACTCGGCGGCGCGCACATCCGCAAGGGCGATCGGGTCGGGATGTTCTACAGCTCCGCCAACTTCGACCCCGAGGTGTTCGACCAGCCCGAGCGTTTCGACGTGTTCCGCGAGGACAACCCGCACGTCGGCTTCGGCGGCACCGGCTCGCACTACTGCATCGGCGCGAACCTCGCCCGGCTGGAGATCGACCTGATCTTCAACGCGATCGCCGACGTGATGCCGAACATCACCGAGGCCGCGCCGCCGGAACGGCTGCGCTCGAGCTGGATCAACGGCATCAAGCACTACCAGGTCCGCTACGGCTGAGCCCCGCGCGGGCCGGGCCGGGCGGGCATGATGGGCCGATGGTCCAAGCCACCGTCGACGTCGAGTTCGGCGTCCGCGTCACCAAGCCCGGCCTCGCCGCCGTTTCGATCGCCGCCGTGCGCGCCGACGAGGACGAGCTGACGGTCACCGGCGGCGGGTCGCCGCGGGTCGCCGAGTTCGAGCACGGCACCCGCGCGGAGGTGTACGACCTGCCTGGGGGCGAGCACCGCATCACCTACCACGGTGTGCGCACGCTGCGCCGGGCCGCGGCCGAGCCGGTGACCCTCGCCGACGTCGCCCGCTACACCCGCCCGAGCCGCTACTGCCCGTCCGACCGGATGGGCGGGCTGGTGCCGTCCGCGGTCTACGCCGCCGACGGTGACGCGGCAAGGGTGCGCGCGATCGTCGAGCACGTGAACGGACGGCTCGAGTACGTCGTGGGCTCCGGGCGCCCGACCGACGACGCGATCGACACGCTGCTGGCCGGCGAAGGCGTCTGCCGCGACTTCGCGCACGTCTGCGTGGCGTTCTGCCGGATCGTCGACATCCCCGCGCGGTTCACCGCCGTCTACGCGCCGGGCCTGCAGCCGATGGACTTCCACGCCGTGTTCGAGGCCGCGGTCGGCGGCCACTGGCAGGTGTTCGACGCCACCCGCCTCGCGCCGCGCCAGACCATGCTCCGCATCGCCACCGGCCGGGACGCCGCCGACACCCCGTTCCTGGCCACCCTCGGCTGCGAGCTCGACTTCCTCGGCGCCACCGTCTTCGCCACCACCGACAGCGCGCTGCCCGCCGACGACGGGGACAAAGCGGTGACACTGGCCTGAACGCGTGTCCGGTGCGACAAACCGGGGCGAGCTGGGTAGACAGGCACCGTGAAGCGTTCCCGTGTCAGTCCGAGGCCCAGCCGATGGGCCCGGGCGCGGGCCCGGTACCGGTGGCTCGACCACCTGGCCCGTGCCACCAACCGGTACCTCGAGTACGGCGGCTACCACTACGTCGCCTCGATCACCTACTTCAGCCTGCTTTCGCTGGTGCCGCTGCTGATGCTGTCGTCATCGGCCGCCGGCTTCGTGCTGGCGACCCAGCCGCAGCTGCTCGACTCACTGGTGCACGCGATCTCCGGCACGCTGCCGGGCACGCTCGGGGACAAGGCCACCGACCTGTTGACCGGCTTTGTCGAGCAGCGCACCAGCGTCGGCCTCGCGGGCCTGGCCGTCGGGCTGTACTCGGGCTGGAACTGGATGAACGCGCTGCGGGACGCGCTCACCGCGATGTACGGCCAGAACCGCTCGGACCAGCCGCTGCTGCGCACCATCCTGATGGACGTGCTGGCGTTGCTCGGCCTCGCCGGCGCGCTGCTCGTGTCGTTCGGGATCAGCGTGTCCGGCACCGCGGTCGGCCGCTATCTGCTGAGGTTGGTCGGGGTCAGCGACACGAGCTGGGGCCACACTGTCTTGTCGGCCACGGCCGTGCCGCTGGCGTTGCTCGCGGACTGGCTGGTCTTCCTGTGGGTGCTCACGCGGCTGCCGCGCGAGCGGGTCGGCTGGCGCAGCGCGATGCGCGGGGCGGTGGCCGCGGCGCTCGGCTTCGAGCTGCTGAAACAGGCGGGAGGCTTTTACCTGAGGCTGATCAGCGACTCGCCTTCGGGCGTCGCGTTCGGCTCGGTGATCGGCCTGCTGTTCTTCATCTCCCTGATCGCGCGGATGCTGGTCTACATCACCGCGTGGACGGCCACCGCCGGCGACGCCCCGCGCCAGCCGATCCCGCCGCCGTCACCGACCACGCTGCCGCCGGTGGTCGCGCCGAAGCCGAGCAGTGCGGTGCCCGCGGTCATCGGCGTTGTCGTCGGAGCGCTGGGCACGCTGTTCGCGCTGCGCGGCCGCCGTCGTCGCGACTCGTGAGTGTTTATGCCGGTTCTAACCGTCATAAACACTCACGAGCTTGGCTTGTCCGACCCGACCACCCACATGCTGAAGTACTGCGAGCCCCCGCCGTACGCGTGGCCGAGCGCTACCCGCGCGCCGTCCACCTGGTAGTCGCCGGCGCGGCCCATCACCTGCTTGGCCGCCTCGGAAAACCGCAGCATCCCGGACGCGCCGATCGGGTTGGACGAGAGCACACCGCCGGAGGGGTTGACCGGCAGCCGCCCGCCGAGCGCGGTTTCGCCCGCCTCGGTCACCTTCCAGCCCTGGCCCTCCGCGGCGAAGCCGAGGTTCTCCAGCCACATCGGCTCGAACCAGGAGAACGGCACGTAGATCTCCGCGACATCCACTTCGGACAGTGGGTCGGTGATCCCGGCCTCGTGCCAGAGCGCCGCCGCGGCGTCCCGGCCGGCCTGCGGGCTCACCTGGTCGCGGCCGGCGAAGGTGGTGGGCTCGGTGCGCATCGCCGTCGCGTGGATCCAGGCCGCGCCGCCCTCGACGGCGTCGCCGGCTGCTTCGTCGCCGATCACCATCGCGCAGGCGCCGTCGGAAGACGGGCAGGTCTCGTCGTAGCGGATCGGGTCCCACAGCATTTGCGACGCCTGCACGGACTCGACCGTGATGTCCGCCTGCCGCAAGTGCGCGTACGGGTTGAGCGCCCCGTTGCGACGGTCTTTCGCCGCGACGATCGCGCCGATGTGCTCCGGCGCACCGGAGCGGCGGATGTAGGAGCGCACGTGCGGCGCGAAGTAGCCGCCCGCGCCGGCGCCCACCGGCATCTGGAACGGCGGCAGGATCGACAGGCCCCACATCGCGTTCGATTCCGACTGCTTCTCGAACGCCACGGTGAGCACTCGCCGGTGGATCCCGGCCTGCACCAGCGACGCGGCGACGAGCGCGGTCGAGCCGCCGACCGAACCCGCGGTGTGCACGCGCAGCAACGGTTTCCCGGTGGCGCCGATGGCGTCGGCCAGGAACAGCTCGGGCATCATCACGCCCTCGAACAGGTCCGGCGCCTTGCCGAGGACCACGGCCTCGATCTCATCCCAGCCGACGCCGGCATCGGCCATCGCGCGGTCGATCGCCTCGCGCAGCAGGCCGGGCATGGACACGTCGAGGCGCTTGGCCCGGTGGTGCGTCTGCCCGGTGCCGAGCACCGCGGCGAGCTGCTTGCTCATCGTGCCTCCTGTGTCTTGCGGGACACCCGCACCCGGTCGGCACGACGAGCGGGCTGTCGCGATGGTGTGCTCATCGTGCCTCCAGAACGGCCAGGAGGTTCTGCTGCAGAGCGGGCCCACCGGTAGCGTGCGCGAGCGCTTTCGAGGCCTCGCCCCGGTGGATCCGGGCGGCGGCCTCGCCGATCCGGGCCAGCCCGGCGGAAAACATCGGATTTCCGGTCAGCGCGCCGCCGGAGGGATTGACCCGGACGTCGGCGCCGAGGCCGAGCGCGCCGCGCAGGATCAGCTCCTGATGAGTGAACGGCGCGTGCAACTCCGCCAGCTCGACGCCGTCGAGGTCCAGCGCCTTCGCGGCGGCCTCAGTGGACGGTGAACGCGTGAGATCCCGCGCGCCGAGCACGGGGGAGTCGACCCGGTGCTCGATCCCGGTGAGGATCGCGGGCCGGTCCACCAGGTCCTTCGCCCGCTCCGCACTGGCCAGCACGATTACCGCGGCCCCGTCGGAGACCGGCGCGATGTCGTGTTCCCGCAACGGATCCGCGATGTACGGCGAGTCCAGCAGCTCCGCCGTCCCGACCACTCCGGACACCTGCGCGGCGGGGTTGCCGGCGGCGTCCGCGCGTGAGCGGACGGCGACTTCGGCGAGGTCCTTTTCGGACCACAGCCCGGCGTCGAGGCCCAGCCGCGCCTGGAGCCCGGCGATCGCCAGCGAGTCCGGCCACAGCGGCCCGACGACGTACGGGTCCAGCTGCAGCGCGAGCACCCGGCGCAGCTGTCCCGCGCTGGCCTTGCCGAAGCCGTAGACGAGCGCGGTGTCAACCTCGCCCATCCGGATCTTCAGCCAGGCCTCGTACAGCGCCCAGGCCGCGTCCATCTCGACGTGGGACTCGTGGATCGGCGGGAACGCGCCGATCGCGTCCACCGCGGCGATGAAGGAGAACGCGCGCCCGGCCAGGTAGTCCGAGGAACCGGAGCACCAGAACCCGATGTCCTCTTTGGACAATCCGGTGGCGGCGAAGACCTCGGCGAAGATCGGCACCAGCATCTCGACGCCGTTGGTGGTGCCAGGGGTCTCCCGGACGTTCGGCGCCTGGGCGAACCCGGCGACGGCGACTTCAGGCATGGGCTGACCTCACAGCTGACCTCACAGGTGGTGGGCGAAGGATTCGTAGGGCGCGTCCGGCTCGCCGGTCGGCTCGAAATGGCTGATGTTTTCCAGCGAAGTCCACCAGTCCTCACGCGGTTTCCACGCGGCGCGCACGCGCAGGCCCATCCGCACGTCCGCGGCGTCGCAGCCGAGCACCAGGTGCAGGAAGGCGATGTCGGCGCCGTCGAGCAGGATGTACGCGGCGACGTACGGCGGCTTGATCCGCTGGCCGAGGAACGGCACGTTGACGATGCAGAACGTGGTGACGATGCCGGTGTCGGGCAGCTCGACCTCGTCGGTGGTCGGCACGCCGTCGGTGGGGCAGGCGCCGCGGGGCGGGATGTAGACCTTGGCGCAGGCCGGGCAGCGCTGGCCGATGAGTTTGCCTTCGGCGAGCCCACGCAGGTAACGGCTCTCCTCGGGCGACGCGGAATGCTGGTAACGCAGGTGCACCGGCGTCATGACCACGCTGACCGGCGCGCCCTCCTCGCGTTTCGCGATCGGGGGCGGCGGCTCGGTGGGTGTGGTGTCCGGCGCGCCGGCGGGCAGGAAGTAGGCGATGTCGCGGATGTGGCCCACGGTCTCGTCGGCCCAGCGGACGCGCACGCGCTGTCCGGTGTGGACACTGCCGGGGTCGCCCGCGTCGAGGGCGTGCAGCAGGGCGGTGTCCGCGCCGTCGAGCCGCACCAGCACCCAGGCGAACGGGCGGCTCAGCGGCTGCCCGTCGAGCGGCTCCGCGCACCACGACCAGGAGACGACGGTGCCCTCTTCGGCCACCGGGACGAACTCGGTCAGCGGCGCGGCGGTCACCGGGTCGTACTCGGGCGGGGGCACGTGCACCCGCCCGTCGCTGCCGCGCACGCCTTCGATCCGGCGCTCGCGCAGCGCGTTGACAAACCGGCCGAGCACGGGCCCGGTCGAGCGCGTGTAGTCGAAGCCGACGTCGAGCGGGGCCGAGAGCGGTGCTTCTGAAACCGTCACGTTCCCGAGTGAAACACGTTCTCGATTCAGGGGCAAGACGGCTGTTGTGCTGTTGTGGAACGCGTTCTAGATTTGAGGGCATGAACCTCGGACTGTGGACCATCGCCGCCGCGGAACCGGACCGGACCGCGCTGGTCGACCCGGACGGCCGGGAGGTCGGCTACGGCGAGCTGGCCGCCAAAGCGAACCGGTACGCGCGCGGGCTGCGGGAGCTGGGACTCGGCGTCGGCGACGTCGTGGTGCTGCTGCAGCCGAACGGAGACGAACTCGTGGCGGCGTACTTCGCCGCGATCCAGTCCGGGCTGTACGTGGTGGTGGTGAACTGGCACCTCGTCGGCCCGGAAGTCGCCTACATCCTGCAAGACAGCGGCGCGAAGGCGTTCCTCGCGCACGAGCGGTTCGCCGAGGTCGCCGTCGCGGCGGCCGACGAGGCGGGGCTGCCCGAGTCCGCCCGGTTCTCGGTGGGCGCGGTGCCCGGGTTCCGCCGGGTCGAGGAACTGGGCGCGGGCCTGGGAGACGGCCGCCCCGAGGAGCGCACCGCGGGCTCGCCGATGCTGTACACCTCCGGCACGACCGGGCGGCCCAAGGGCGTCCGGCGGCCGCTGACCGGCACCGACCCGGACGAAGTGCCCGGCGCGTCCACCTGGTTCTTCGGCATCTTCGGCCTGAAGCCGCACGACGGGCACGTGCACTTGTGCGGCTCGCCGCTGTATCACACGGCGGTGCTCAATTTTGTGGTGATTTCCTTGCAGCTGGGCCATACCGCGGTGCTGATGGACCGCTGGGACGCGGCGGACATGCTGCGGCTGATCGAGCGGCACCGGGTCACGCACAGCCACATGGTGCCGACGCAGTTCCGCCGGCTGCTGGCGCTGCCGGACGACGTGCGCTCGGGCCACGACCTGAGCTCGCTGCGCGTGATGATCCACGGCGCGGCCCCGTGCCCGCTGGAGGTCAAGCGGCGCATGCTCGACTGGTGGGGCCCCGTCGTCACGGAGTACTACGCGGCCACCGAAGGCGGCGGCACGGTGATCTCGGGGGAGGACTGGCTGCGCAAGCCCGGTTCGGTCGGCCTGCCCTGGCCGGGCTCGACGATCCGCATCCTCGACGACGGCGGTGTCGAGTTGCCCGCGGGCGAGGTCGGCACGGTGTACATGAAGATGGGTGACTCGAAGTTCGAGTACCACCGCGACCCGGAGAAGACGAAGCAGTCGCGCGTCGCGGACCTGTTCACCCTGGGCGACGTCGGGCATCTCGACGAGGACGGCTACCTGTACCTGCACGACCGTAAGGCCGACCTGATCATCTCCGGCGGCGTGAACATCTACCCGGCCGAGATCGAGGGCGAGCTGGTGATGCACCCGAAGGTCGCGGACATCGCCGTGTTCGGCCTCCCGCACGAAGACTGGGGCGAGGAGATCAAGGCGGTCGTCCAGCCGGCGGAGGGGATTTCGCCTTCGCCCGAGCTGACTTCGGAGCTGCTGGCCTACGCGGCGACGCGGCTGGCGCGGTTCAAACTGCCGCGGTCGGTGGATTACCTGGACGAGCTGCCACGTGATCCGAACGGGAAGCTGTACAAGCGGCGGATACGGGAGCGCTACGTTTCCTGACTCGCTCGTGAGTGGCTATGCTGGTTAGAACCGGCGTAGCCACTCACGAGTTTCTTGCTACTTCGTGATCGTCGCGTCGCCGAACGCTGCCTGGTAGTAGCCGGCGGTTCCGCCACGCGGGTCGACGAGCGTGCACTTGATCGTCGCTTGCACCGCGCCGTCGAGGGGCACCGAAAGGTCGGCGGGTTTCGACAACGAAATCTGAACCTCGTCCCCCAGCTGCCGGCCGTTGTCGGCCGTCACCCGGATGACGCTCGCGTAGTTCGACTTCGCCGCGGTGCCGGCCTGGTTGTTGTGTTCGTGTTCAATGGCGTCAGTTCGCTGAGCAGCTTGGACGAAGCGTCCGGCGGAGTGCTCGAAGAGGGGCCTCCGGAGGACGGGGACGAAGGTGGTTGAGCGCGTAGCGAAATGTTCTCCGCCGCGAGCTGGTTGTTCTGGACGTTGGTCTGCGTCGCAAAAAATCCAGCTCCGCCGCCGGCAGCGAGGTCATGGCGGTCGCCAAGGCAAGCCATTTTTCGAGCGACGTTCGCGGGACTGGTCGGATGGCAATGTTCGGCCGGTGAGCAGCCGGCATAACCACTTACGAGTCATTTGCCCTGGAACCGTGGTTTCCGCTTCTCCGCGAACGCCCGCGGCCCTTCCTTCGCGTCGGCGGAGGAGAACACCTCGATCCCATACTGCGCGTCCAGCTTGAAGGCCTCCTCTTCGTGCATGCCTTCAGTGTCACGCATCGTCTTCAGGATCGCGCGAACCGCGAGGGGGCCGTTCGCGTCGATCAGCGACGCGATCTCCAGCGCGCGCGAGAGGGCCTGTCCGTCGGGGACCACGTGGCCGATCAGGCCGATCGCCAGTGCCTCCTCGGCGGTGATGTGGCGGCCGGTCAGGAGCAGGTCCGCGGCGACGGTGTACGGGATCTGGCGCGGCAGCCGCACGGCGGAGCCGCCCATCGGGAACAGGCTCCAGCGGGCCTCGGAGACGCCGAAGCGCGCGCTCGTGCCGGCTACGCGGATGTCCGTGCCCTGCAGGATTTCCGTGCCGCCGGCGATCGCGGGGCCTTCGACGGCGGCGATCAGCGGCTTGGTCAGGCGGCGGCCCTTCAGCAGGCCCTCGATGCGGCTCGGGTCGAACGCGCCGCTGCCGAACGCCGGCGCGTTCCGCGCCATCGCCTTCAGGTCCGCGCCCGCGCAGAACGCACCGCCCGCGCCCGTCAGCACGCAGCTGCGGACTTCGTCGTCGGAGTCGACCCGATCCCAGGCCTCGACCATGATCGCGAGCATCTCGCCCGAGAGCGCGTTGCGCGCCTCGGGCCGGTTCATGGTGACGACGAGCGTGTGGCCCTCCAGCGTCACCAGTGCGTGCGGCTCAGTCAACGAAACCTCCCGGCAGTCCCAGGGTCATTGCCCAGAACGATAACATGTTCTACTTTAGGGGAGTGGCACTCAACATCGCGGATTTACTCGAGCACGCCGTCGACGCCGTGCCGGAACGCGTCGCGGTCGTGTGCGGCGAGAGGCAGGTGACGTTCGCGGAGCTGGAGGCCCGCGCGAACCGCCTGGCCCACCACCTCGCCGCCCACGGCGTGGGACGCGGTTCCCACATCGGTGTCTATTCACGCAACTCCATCGAGGCCCTGGAGGCCATGTTCGCCGCGTACAAGCTGCGCGCCATCGCGGTGAACGTCAACTACCGCTACGTCCACGGCGAGCTGCGCTACCTGTTCGACAACGCCGACCTGGTCGCACTCGTGCACGAGCGCCGGTATGCGGACAAGGTCGCCGCGGTGCTCCCCGAGACGCCAAAACTGAAACACGTTGTCGTCGTCGAAGACGGCTCTGACACCGCGTACGAGACCGGCGTGGAGTACGAGACGGCGCTGGCGGAGAACTCGCCCGAGCGCGACTTCGGCGAACGCAGCGCCGACGATCTGTACATCCTCTACACCGGCGGCACCACGGGTTACCCGAAGGGCGTGCTCTGGCGCCACGAGGACATCTGGCGCGCGCTCGGCGGCGGCATCAACTTCATCACCGGCGAGTACGTGCCCGACGAGTGGACGCTCGCCGAGCAGGGCAAGGCCGGTTCGCTGGTGCGGCTGCCGGCCGCGCCGCTCATCCACGGCGCGGCGCAGTGGGCCGCGTTCGGCGCGCTGTTCACCGGCAGCCCGGTCGTGTTCGTGCCGCAGTTCGACGCGCACCAGGTGTGGCGGGCCGTGCAGGCGCACAAGGTCCAGGTGCTCACCATCGTCGGCGATGCCATGGCGCGGCCGTTGATCGAGGCGCTGCGCGAGGGCAGTTACGACGTGTCGTCGCTCGCCGCGGTGTCGAGCCACGCCGCGCTGTTCTCGCAGTCGGTCAAGCAGGAGCTGCTGGGACTGCTGCCGAACGTCGTGATCACCGACGCGATCGGCTCCTCGGAAAGCGGCTTCACCGGGATCGGCATGGTGGGCAAGGATTCCGACCACAGCGCCGGCCCGCGGGTCGCGTTCGGCAAGGACGCGATCCTGCTCGACGAGGACGGTGCGCTGGTGGAGCCCGAAGCCGGCGCGATCGGGCTGATCGGCCGCCGCGGGCACGTGCCGCTGGGCTACTACAACGACCCGGAGAAGAGCCGCACGATCTTCGCAGACGTCGGCGGCGTGCGGTACGTCGTGCCCGGCGACTACGCGCGGTACGAGGAGGACGGCACCGTCACGCTGCTGGGCCGCGGCTCGCAGTGCGTGAACACCGGCGGGGAGAAGGTGTACCCGGAGGAGGTCGAGGGCGCGCTGAAGTCGCACCCCGACGTGTTCGACGCGCTGGTGATCGGCATCCCGGACGAGCGGCTCGGCCAGCGCGTGGCCGCCGTCGTGCAGACGCGGCCGGGCGTGACGCCGGACCTCGAGTCGATCGAGGCGCACGTGCGCACCGAGGTCGCCGGTTACAAGGTGCCGCGCACGGTCTGGCTGGCCGAGGAGATCGGCCGGTCGCCGAGCGGCAAACCCGACTACCCGTGGGCGCAGCGCTACGCCGCGGACCACGAACCCGCCTAGGAGCGAGCATGCGGACTTCCCTGTGCGACCGGTTCGGCATCGAGCTGCCGATCGTCGGCTTCACGCCGTCGGAGCACGTCGCGGCCGCGATCAGCCGCGCCGGCGGGCTCGGGGTGCTCGGCTGCGTCCGGTTCAACGACGCCGCCGAACTCGATCGCGTGCTGGACTGGATGGACGAGCACACCGACGGGAAGCCGTACGGGGTCGACATCGTGATGCCGGCGAAGATCCCCGAAGAGGGCAGCCAGGTCGACCTCACGAAGCTGATCCCGGACGGTCACCGGGCCTTTGTCGACAAAGTGCTGCGGGAGCTGTCGGTGCCCCCGCTGCCGGACGACACCGACGAGCGGGCCGGTGTGCTCGGCTGGCTGCACTCGGTCGCGCGGTCCCATGTGGACGTTGCGCTGAAACACCGGATCAGCCTGATCGCGAACGCGCTGGGGTCACCGCCGCCGGACGTGATCGAGCTGGCACACGCGGCGGGCGTGCCCGTGGCCGCGCTGGCGGGCAAGGCCGAGCACGCGGTGCGGCATGTCGACAACGGCGTGGACTTCGTGGTGGCGCAAGGCTATGAGGCCGGCGGGCACACCGGCGAAATCGCGTCGATGGTGCTGGTGCCGGAGATCGTGGACGCCGTCGGCTCGCGGGTGCCGGTGCTCGCCGCGGGCGGCATCGGCTCCGGCCGCCAGATGGCGGCGGCGCTGGCGCTGGGCGCGGCGGGGGTGTGGATGGGCTCGTTCTGGCTCGCCACCGAGGAGTACCTCCAGACCATGGTCGACTCCGGTGGCATGCAGCAGGCCCTGGTCGGCGCGACGTCGGCGGACACCGTCCGCACCCGCATCTACACCGGCAAGCCCGCGCGCCTGCTCAAGACCCGCTGGACGGAGGCCTGGGCCGCGCCGGACGCCCCCGAGCCGCTGCCCATGCCGTTGCAGAACCTGCTGGTTTCCCAGGCGCACAACCGGATCCACGCCTCGGGCGACCCGAGTGTGGTGTCCATGCCGGTGGGTCAGATCGTCGGCCGGATGGACCGGGTCCGGCCGGTGGCCGATGTGATCGCCGAGCTGGTGAGCGGGTACGAGGAAGCGTTGGCGCGGCTGGACAAAACACGTTGAAAGACTCGTGAGTGGCTATGACGGTTCTAACCGTCATAGCCACTCACGAGGGGTGCTAGATGGACGAAGCAGCCGAGGAGATCGCGCTCGCGAAGCTGCTCACTTCGGTGTACACGCCGGGTGCGTGCGGCCGGGCGCAGCCGGTGCCCCAGCTCGTGATGCCGACCTGGACCCAGGCGTTGCTGCTGTCCCGGCGGAACATCGGGCCGCCGGAGTCGCCCTGGCAGGTGTCGACGCCGCCCGAGGTGATGTTGCCCGCGCAGATCTCGGCGTTGGCGATCAGGCTGGTGTAGTCGCCGCCCTGTGCCTTGCAGGTGGCGTCGCTGACAAACGGGACCTGCGCCTTGAGCAGGTACCGCTGCTGCGCCCCGCCCTCGGAGGCGGCGCCCCAGCCGGCGATGGTGAACGTGCCGCTGTTGTTCGCCGCGCTCGACGCGACCGGCAGCGTGGCGATGCCGGTGACCGGGCTGGCCAGCTTGATCAGGGCCCAGTCGCCGCCGGTCGTGTCGTAGGTCGGGGACCGGTAGACGTAGGTGGACTTCACCTTCTTGGCGCTGGCGCTCTGCAGGTCGACCACGCCGAGCGTCGCGGTGATCGAGCTGTTCGAGCCGGTGCCGTTGACGCAGTGGGCGGCGGTGAGCACGATCTGCGACGTGTACAGCGCGCCGCCGCAGCCCATCGACAGCCGGACCATCCAGGGGAACTCACCGGCCGCGGCGCGGCTGCCGCCGATCACCTGCGTGCCGTTTGTCGAGGGTGGCTGGGCGGCGACGGCGGGGGTCGCCAGGCCGGCCAACGCGGTGGCGGCGGCGACGCCGATCGCGGCTTTTTTGAGCAGGCTGAACCATCTCTTGCTGGCCAAGGGATTCGTCCTTCCGGTGTCCATGAAACTTCTGGTGTCCACGGCTTTTGATGTCCACAGTGGACTTACGGAGAAGCGGAACTACGGGGAAACGGGGAGTGCCCCCTCGACTACACCAGAGCCGGAACAACCGGACAACCAACTTTCTTCGGATCTTTCCGGCCCGAGGTCGGCCCCGGGTGGGTTCCGGGCGGGGCCGCGGGGCCGCTGTCGTCCGATCGGGCGGTTCCTGGGACGGCCGACCACCGGCCGCCCGGCTCGCATAGGCTCGGGACTCGTGCCCACGTCACCGCTTCCCTCGCCACAGCTGTCCCGCCTGTCCGCCGACGGGCCGGTGCGCGACGGCATTCCCGAGCACGGCCGCGTCCCGCGCTACTACGCCGTGAAGGTCGAGCTGCTCGCGGTGATCGCCGAACTGGGTGAGGGCGCGGTGCTGCCCGCCGAGCGGGAGCTGTGCGAGCGGTTCGGCGTTTCGCGCGCCACGGTGCGCCAGGCCGTCGGCGAGCTGGTCCTCGAAGGCCGGCTCAGCCGCCGGCAGGGGAGCGGCACGTACGTCGCCCCGCCGAAGCTGGTGCAGCCGCTCGCGCTGGTCAGCTACACCGAGGGCCTGCGCCGTCAGGGCATCGCGCCGGGCCGCACGCTGATCTCGCTGGAGCGCCGCGCCGCCGGCACCGGACTGGCCGCCGACCTGCGGATCGAGCCGGCCGACGAGGTCATCCACATCGAACGTGTGCTGCTCGCCGACGCCGAGCGCGTCGGGCTGGAGTCGACCTACCTGCGCGCCTCCCGGTTCCCGACGCTGCTGGAAGCCTTCGACCCGGAGCAGTCGCTGTACGCCTTCCTGCGCGAGCAGCTCGGCGTGGTCTTCGACGGCGCCGAGGAGCGGGTCGAGACGGTGCTGGCCACCCCGCGCGAGGCGCTGCTGATCGGCACCAACCCGGCGCTGCCGATGCTGCTCATGCACCGCGTCTCGTGGGGTCCGGACGGTGAGCCGTTCGAACGCGTCCGCTCGCTTTTCCGCGGCGACCGGCTGAGCTTCATCACCCGCCTGGGCCGCGTCGAGTAGCTGTCACATCCGAGACGCCCGTCTCGTTCCCTCCGTTGTCCGGCCGAGCGGCCGGCTCAGGAGGGAGCACAACGATGGATGCCGCACTCTGGACCGGGCAGATCTTCCTGGCCCTGGTCTTCGCGCTGTCGGGCGCGCTGAAATCGACGATGTCGCGGCAGTGGATGCTGGAGACGGGCCAGACCGGCGCCGCCGCCTACCCGCTGCCGGTGGTCCGCTTCGCCGCGATCTGCGAGCTGATCGCCGTGCTCGGCCTGATCCTGCCGCAGCTCACCGGTATCGCCCCGGCGCTCACCGGCTGGGCCGCGATCGGCCTCGTCGTGGTGATGATCGGCGCGATGGCGAGCCACGGCCGGCTCGCGATCGTGCAGCACAAGCCGGCGGAATGGCGCAACGCGGGCGTCAACCTGCTGCTGCTCGCGGTGTGTGTCTTCGTGGCGGCCGGACGGCTCTGATCGCCGGCCTAAGATAACGGAACGGTAACTCATCCGGTCCAATATTCGGGGTCGGTTCACCTCCGGTTCGCTCCGGCGCCAAGCGGCGTTGGTGGCAGCCAGCGAGCGTGGCGGCCGTGCGAATACTCATCGTGGGCGGCGGCGTGCTGGGCACCATGCACGCCTGGGCGGCCGTCGAACGTGGTCATGAAGTGGTCCAGCTGGAACGGGAGGCCGAGGCGCGCGGCGCGTCCGTGCGGAACTTCGGCCTGGTGTGGGTCGGCGGGCGGGCGGCCGGTGCCGAGCTGGCGACGGCTGTGCGGGCCCGGCGGCTCTGGGAGCGGATCGGTGAGCGGGTGCCGGACCTCGGTTTCCGGGACAACGGCTCGCTCACGGTCGTCCGCACCGAGGCGGAGCTGGCCGTCGCCAGTGAGGTGGCGGCCAGTCCGGACGCCGCGCGCGGGTTCAAGCTGCTCGACGCCGCGGAGACGCGAGAGCTGAACCCCGCGCTGCGCGGTGATTTCCTGGGCGCGCTGTGGTGCGATCGCGACGCCGCGGTCGAGCCGCGCACCGCGCAGCCCGCCCTTCGCGCCGCGCTGACGGCGAGCGGCCGCTACACCTGGCGACCCGGCCGCGAGGTGCGCACGTTGACCTCGACCGGCGTCGTCGACGACCACGGCGAGCGGCACGAGGGCGACGTCGTGCTGTTCTGCACCGGCGCGTGGCTCGGCGGCTTGGTCCGCGAGGTGGCCGGTGAGCTGCCGGTCCGCCGGGTGCGGCTGCAGATGGCGCAGACCGAGCCACTCGGCGAGCCGCTGACCACCAGCGTCGCCGACGCCGACAGCTTCCGGTATTACCCGGCGTACCGCGGCCCCGCCCTCGACGCGCTCAATGCCGGCCAGCCGCAGGGGGAAATCCCGGCCGGCCACGCCATGCAGCTGCTCATGGTGCAGCGGCTCGACGGTTCGCTGACGATCGGCGACACCCACGAGTACACGCAGCCGTTCGGTTTCGACGTCGACGAGGACCCGTACCACCACCTGGCCGAGGTCGCCGGCGCGCTGCTCGGCCGCCCGCTGCCGCGGATCCGGCGCCGCTGGGCCGGGGTGTACGCCCAGTCGACCGACGCGGGCGCGATCGTGCACCGGGAACGCTTGGCCGACAACGCTTTCCTGATCACCGGCCCGGGCGGGCGGGGCATGACCTGCTCCCCGGCCATCGCCGAGGACACGGCCGTGGAGCTGGGCCTGTGACCCCCGAACTGGTGGTGCTGGACATGGCCGGCACCACGGTGATGGACGACGGCCTGGTCGTGCGCGCCTTCACCGAAGCGATCGGCGCCGCCGGAGTGTCCGAAGAGGACGATCGATTCCCGAAGATGCTCGCCTACGTCGAGGAGACGATGGGGCAGTCGAAGATCACCGTCTTCCGCGCCCTGCTCGGCGAAGAGACGGCCGCGCAGAAGGCGAATGCCGCGTTCGAGCGCGCGTACGCCCGGCTCGTGGCGGCGGGGGAGTGCACCCCGGTCGACGGCGCCGAGGACGTGATCCGCGCGCTGCGCCGCGAAGGCGTCAAGGTCGCCTTCGGCACCGGGTTCGCTCCGGCCACCCAGACCGCGATCCTCGACGCGCTGGGCTGGCGCGACCTCGCCGACCTCGCGCTTGCCCCGGGTGACGGCGTCCGCGGCCGCCCGTTCCCCGACCTGGTGCTGGCCGCGGCGCTGC
This sequence comes from Amycolatopsis sp., assembly GCA_036502365.1. Lineage (GTDB taxonomy): Bacteria > Actinomycetota > Actinomycetes > Mycobacteriales > Pseudonocardiaceae > Amycolatopsis. The sequence continues at coordinate 29,022 of DASXYS010000153.1, read as the reverse complement.
GGCTGGAGGTGTCCGACGTGCGGCGGATCGCCGTCGCCGGGGACACCCCGTCCGACGTCCGCTCCGGGCTCGCCGCCGGCGCGTCCGTGGTCGCGGGTGTGCTGACCGGCGCGGGCACCCGGGCCGGCCTCGAAGCCGCCGGCGCCACCCACGTCCTCGATTCCGTGCGTGACCTCCCCTCCCTGCTGCGCTGAAGGAGCCAAGACCATGAAGACCACGAATGCAGTGGCGTACGTCCTCGCTGCGGGCCTGCTCGGCCTGCTCGCGGCCTGCGGCGGGACCGGCGGTGCCGCCGGCGCGGACGGCAAGACCGTCACCGTGTACACAGTGGACGGTCTGGAAGACTGGTACACCGCCCGGTTCGCCGAATTCAAGCAGCAGACCGGCATCACCGTGCAGGCCGTCACCGCCGGCTCCGGCGAAGTGGCTTCGCGGGTGGAGAAGGAAAAGAGCAACACGCAGGCCGACGTGCTCGTCACGCTGCCGCCGTTCATCCAGCAGGTCGCGCAGCAGGGCCTGCTCGCCTCGTCCGCGCCGCAGGGCGCCGACCAGGTGCCGGCCGCGGACAAGGACCCGCAGGGCCGCTACTTCGCCATGATGGACAACTACCTCAGCTTCATCTACAACCCCGCCCAGGCGAAGCCCGCGCCGAAGACCTGGAACGACCTGCTCGACCCGAAGTACCGCGGCAAGCTCCAGTACTCCACCCCCGGCGAGGCCGGTGACGGCACCGCCGTGCTGCTTCAGCTGCAGCACGTGTTCGGTGACCAGGGCGCGCTGGACTACCTGGGCAAGCTCCAGGCGAACAACGTCGGGCCGTCCTCGTCCACCGGCAAGCTGCAGCCGAAGGTGGCGAAGGGCGAACTGCTGGTGGCCAACGGCGACCTCCAGATGAACCTGGCCGAGATCGGCAAGAGCGGCGGCTTCGACGTCTTCTTCCCGGCGGACGCGCAGGGCAAGCGCTCGACGTTCGCGCTGCCGTACTACGCCGGGCTCGTCACGAACGCCCCGCATGCGGACAACGGGAAAAAGCTGCTGGACTTCCTGTTCTCGCCGGCGACCCAGGCCAAGGCGGCCGACGCCTTCGGCATCCCGTCCCGCGCCGACGTCAAGCCCGCCGGCGCGAACGCGGACCGGATCAAGGCCGCGATGTCCGGCGTCGACGTCTGGCAGCCGGACTGGACCGCGGTGCTGGCCCGGCTCGACGCGGACCTGACCGCCTACAAGAAGGCCATCGGCCAGTGACCCCGGCGGTCGAGTTCCGCGGCGTCTCCGTCCACTTCGGAGCGACGAAAGCGCTGTCCCCCTTTGATCTTTCCGTGGCGAAGGGGGAGACCCTGGCCCTGCTGGGCCCGTCGGGATCCGGCAAGTCGACCGCGCTGAAGGCACTGGCCGGGTTCGTCCGGCCGAGCGCCGGGCGGGTGTTGCTCGACGGCGAGGACGTCACCGATCTCCCGCCGCACCGGCGCGGGCTCGGCGTGGTCGTGCAGAGTTACGCGCTGTTCCCGCACCTCCGGGTGGACGGCAATGTGGCGTTCGGGCTGAAGGCTCGCGGGCTCCCGCGGGCGGAGGTGGCCAAGCGGGTGGCCGAGGTGCTGGAGCTGGTGGGCATGGGCGCGTACGCCCGGCGTTTGCCGCGTGAGCTTTCGGGCGGGCAGCAGCAGCGCGTGGCGCTCGCCCGGGCGCTCGCGATCAAGCCCGGCGTGCTGCTGCTGGACGAGCCACTGTCCGCTTTGGACGCTGCCCTGCGCGAGGAGATGATCGCGGAGCTGTTGCGGCTGCGTGCGGAGCTGCCGGACACGACGATGGTCCACGTGACCCACGACCAGGCCGAGGCACTCGCGCTGGCCGACCGGATCGGGGTGCTGCGGGACTCGCGGCTGGTCGAGCTGGGCCCGTGCGAGGAGCTTTACCGGCGCCCGGCCAGCGAGTTCACCGCGAGCTTCCTCGGCGGGGCCAACCTGGTCCCGGTCGAGCTGGTCCGGTTCGACGGCGCCCGCACCGCGGTCGTCCGGCTCGGCGGGCGCGAGCTGTCCGCCGAGCCCACCGGCGTCCTCGGCGAGGGCCAGCCCGTGGCGCTCGGCGTGCGGCCGCACCGGGTCGGCGTCGGCGCGCCGGGGCCGGACGCGTGGCCCGCGCTGGTCCGCGGCGTGCAGTGGCGCGGCTCGGGCTACCGGCTGGACCTGCACCTGCCCGCCGCGGACTGCGAGCTGCGCGCCGAGGTCCCGGACGGACCCGGCCTGCCCGCCGTCGGCGACTCGGTGGGAGTGTCCATTCCGGACGGTTGCCCGCTGCTGGGGGTGGGCGGGTGACCGGCCTCGTCTTCGAAGCCGCTGCCCCGGCCCGCGCCGGACGCCGTCCCCAGCGCGTCCGGCGCGCCCGGCTGTGGTGGCTGGTCCCGCCGGTGGTCGTCCTGCTCGGCTTCTTCGGCTATCCGCTGGTACTGGTCGCGGTGCAGTCGTTCACCTCGAAGTCCGGCGCGCTCACGCTTTCGGTGTGGGGCGACGTGCTGGGCTCGGCCGAGTTCCGGGACGCGGCCTGGCAGACCGTGCTGCTCGCGCTGGGCTCGACGGCCGGATGCCTGCTGCTCGGCACGTTCCTGGCGCTGGCGGTCGCGTTCGTGCCGTTCCCCGGCGCGCGGGCGCTGGCGCGGCTGGTCGACACACTGCCGGCGTTCCCGTCGTTCCTCATCGCGCTCGCGTTCACCTTTCTCTACGGCAGCGCGGGGGTGTTCGGCGCCGGCGGCTTCCTGTACTCGCCGTGGGGCGTGCTGCTGGCCGAGGTCACCTTCTACACGCCGTTCGTGATGCGGCCGGCGCTCGCGGCGTTCGGCCAGGTGCCGGCCGCCCAGCTGGAAGTGGCGGCGAGCCTCGGCGCGCGGCCGGGCCGGGTGCTGCGTCAGGTCGTGCTGCCCGAGGCACTGCCGTCGCTCGCGTCCGGCGCCTGCCTGGTGCTGCTGCTGACCATGAACGAGTTCGGGATCGTGCTGTTCCTCGGCGCCAAGGGCGTGACCACCCTGCCGATGCTGGTGTACGGCAAGGCGATCGTGACGTTCGACTTCCCGGCCGCCTCCGTCGTCGCGATGGTGGACGTCGTGCTGTCGCTGGTGCTCTACGCGGGATATCGCCGGGCTGTGGCATCTGTGGGAGGAGGCCGCCGTGCTGCTGTGGACAAGGCGTAGCCGGGTTGTGCTGTGGCTGGTGGCCGGTGTGGTGTTCACCGTCGTGGTGGCGGCGCCGCTGGTGATGATCGTGCTGGCGTCCTTCGCCGGGCACTGGACTGGCGTGCTGCCGGGCGGTTTCACCGCGGCGCACTATGTCGACGCGCTGTCCGGCGACACCTTCGCGAGCCTTTCGGTGAGCGTGCAGACCGGCGTGATCGCGTCCGCCGCGGCCGTGCTGCTCGGCACCTGGGCGGCGCTCGCGGCCGACGGCGCGCCGTCACGGGTGCGCCAGGCCGTCGGCACGCTGTTCCACCTGCCCATCGCGGTGCCGTCGGTGGTGCTGGGGCTGGCGCTGCTCGTGGCGTTCAGCCGGCCGCCGCTCGCGCTCAACGGCACGCGGTGGATTGTCATGGCCGCGCACTTGATGTTGTTGCTGCCCTTCGCTTACAGCACGGTCTCGGCCGCGCTGGCCCGCGTGGACCCACTGCTGGCGCAGGCCGCGGCGAGCCTCGGCGCGCGGCCGGCGCGGGTGCTGCTGCGCGTCCGGATTCCGGTGCTGCTGCCCGCGATGTCCGCTTCGGCGAGCCTCGCGCTGGCGATGTCGATGGGGGAGCTGGGCGCCACGATGATGCTGTACCCGCCGGACTGGCGGACGCTCCCGGCCAGCGTCTTCGCGCTGACCGACCGCGGGCAGGTGTTCCTGGCGTCGGCGAGCACCGTCGTGTTGCTGGTGGTGACGCTGGCGGGAGTGGTGCTGCTGGGGCTCGTCCGCGGTCGTGGCGCGGATCGTTGAGGGAGACGCCGAGGAGATTCCGGGCCCCCGCGTGCAACCGTTGGGGCCCGGGTTCCGTCCGCACTGTATGCGGACAACGGTGAAAGTCCTGGGTGTGAGCGTTCTGCTGCTTTCTGTGGCGGCTTGTGGCGGGCAGTCCGGTTCGGGCGCCTCCGCACCGTCCACTTCGGCGTCTCCGGCGCCGGGGCCGACGTCGGTTTCGCCGGCGCCGGGCTCGACGTCCCCGGCGCCGGTGCCGCTGCCCTCGCCGTCCGGGCCGCCCCAAAGCCGCCCGACGCAGGGCGTGCCGCCGGGCGACACGGCCCCGGCGCCGGGCCAGGTCGACGCTTCCGCCCTGCCGCCCGGCTACCCCCACGACCTCACCCTCGCGCAGGGCGGCAAGGTCGTGGTGATCCAGGCCGAAGAGGGCGGCTGCGACAAGGTCGGCGCGCGCGCCGGTGAACAGACGGCCCAGCAGGCCGTGGTGGTGGTCACCGTGACGAAGGCGCCGCACGGCCAGATGTGCCCGATGCACATCAGGGAGATCTCCCTGCCGGTCACGCTCGACCAGCCCCTCGGCGGCCGGAAACTGGTCCTGCGCCCCGGATCCTGATCACGTGCAACCCCCGGCGGCGGTGCTTCCGTCCTAGCCGGCATGAGGCACTTGACGAAGCTGGTCGGCACGGGCCTGATCCTCTTGACGGTGACGGCCTGTGGCGGCCAGGAAACGATGGCCACCCACCCCGCGTCCGGGGGCGACCCCGCGGCGCCGAGCAGTGCGACGACACCGCCCTCGTCCGGCGCGCCGGGCAAGCCCCGGCTCGAACTCCCGCCGGGCAGCACGCCCGTACCCGCGGCCAAGGTCGACGCCGCCGCGCTGCCGAGGGATTTCCCGCGCCAGGTCTACACCGCGAACGGCGGCACGATCATCAACCTCCGCGCCGAGGAGGGCGGCTGCCAGCACGCCCTGGGCGAAGCGACCGAGCAGACCGCGCAGCACGTGGTCCTCGACCTGAGCGAGACCAAGGCGCAGACCGGCCAGATGTGCACGATGGACCTGCGGTACCCGTACATCTCCGTGGCGCTGGCCGCACCTTTGGGCGACCGCACGGTAGTACTGAAGCAGTCGCCGCCGCACTGACACCCGGTTGCGGTTTGCGGTTCGCCGGACGCAGCGGATGACGCTTTCCCTGCATTGAGCGCGGCGAAAGCGTCATCCGCTGCAACCACCCTGCAATCGCCGCGCCACCGCCGCGCTGCTCGTGGGGGAGGGCTCAGTGCAGTGAGAGGGCCGTTTCCTGCATTGAGCGCGGCGAAAGCGTCATCCGCTGCATGAGCCGGTCCACATCCACAGCGGCCTGCGCGGCCGCCGGGCGACTCGAGTCGGGGGGCCGCCCGGCGCCCGCGCAGGCGACCGGGCCGCGGCGGGGTTTTCCACCACCGGTGTGGGAAACCCCGCCGTGGCCATTCCGTGGCCGCCGCGGGCACCCCTTAACCTCGGCGCCCATGGGAACACGCCAGGTTTCGCGCACCGCGGTGATCGCCGCCTCGCCCGAGCAGCTCTTCGACCTGCTCGCCGACCCCGCCCAGCACCCGCTGATCGACGGCTCCGGCACGGTCCGGTCCAGCGGCGAGGACAGCCCGGACCGACTCTCGCTCGGCGCGCGGTTCGGCATGGAGATGAAGATGGGCGCGTCGTACCAGATCCGGAACACCGTGGTGGAGTTCGAGGAGAACCGCCTCATCGCGTGGCGCCACTTCATGGGCCACCGCTGGCGCTGGCTGCTGAAGCCCCTGGACGACGGCAAGACGGAGGTCACCGAAACCTTCGACTGGTCCACGGCCACGGCGCCGTTCGTCATCCGGCTGGCCGGATTCCCCAAGAAAAACGCCCAGGGCATCGAGAAGACGCTCGAGCGGCTCACCGGGATGTTCCCCGGCTGAGCCCGAAGACACCCACGACGTCCGCTTTGCGCGTGACCTCGGCCGCGTTCGATCGGGCGCCCGGAAAGTTAGTTGTAGTCTGCTAAATGTTATAGCCCTACAATTACTTCGGGGGTGCCGTGCCGGAGCTGAGCCGTCGGCGGCGGCAGGCGGTACTGGCCGTCTGCTGTATGAGCCTGTTCATCGTGGGGCTCGACAACACGATCGTGAACCTGGCGCTGCCGTCCATCCAGCGTGAGCTCGGCGCGTCCGTCTCCAGTCTGCAATGGACGATCGACGCCTACACGCTCGTGCTCGCCAGCCTGCTGATGCTGTCCGGTTCCACGGCCGACCGGCTCGGCCGGCGGCGGACGTTCCAGACCGGCTTGGTGCTCTTCGGCCTCGGCTCGCTGCTGTGCGGCGTCGCGCCGAGTATCGGGCTGCTCATCGCCTTCCGCGCGGTGCAGGCGGTCGGCGGCTCGATGCTCAACCCGGTGGCGATGTCGATCATCACCAACACCTTCACCGAGCCGAAGGAGCGGGCGCGCGCGATCGGCGTGTGGGGCGGCGTGGTCGGGCTGAGCATGGCGATCGGGCCGGTGGTCGGCGGCGCGCTGGTCGGCCCGTTCGGCTGGCGCTCGATCTTCTGGATCAACGTGCCGGTGGCGATCGCCGCCGTCGTGCTGACCGCGCTGCTGGTGCCCGAGTCGCGCGCGCCGCGGCCGCGCCGGATCGACCCCGTGGGCCAGCTGCTCGTGATCGTGTTCCTGGCCGGTTTGACGTACGGCATCATCGAGGGCCGCGAGGCGGGCTACGGCTCGCCGCGGATCCTGGGCGTGTTCGCGCTGTCGTTGCTCGCAGTGGTGGTGCTGGTGCCCTACGAGCGGCGGCGCCGGGATCCGTTGCTGGAGTTGAGGTTCTTCCGCAGCGTGCCGTTCTCCGGGGCGATCGTGATCGCGATTTCCGCCATGGCCGGCCTCGCCGGGTTCCTCTTCGTCAACTCGCTCTACCTGCAGGACGCCCGCGGTTACAGCGCGCTCCACGCGGGCCTGATGACCCTGCCGATGGCCGCGATGACGGCGGTCTTCGCGCCGCTGTCGGGCCGGCTGGTCGGCGCGCGGGGCGCCCGGCTGCCGCTGGTCGTCGCCGGGTGCGGCATCGCAGTGGGCGCCGCGGGGCTGTCCTGGGCGACCCAGGGCACGTCCGTGTGGCCGCTGATGGCCTGTTACGTCGTCTTCGGCATCGGGTTCGGCCTGGTCAACGCACCGATCACCAACGCGGCGGTGTCCGGCATGCCGCGCTCGCAGGCCGGCGTCGCGGCCGCCATCGCGTCGACGAGCCGCCAGGTCGGGGCGTCGTTCGGCGTCGCGGTGATCGGCACCGTGGTCACCGCCCGGGTGCACGGCCCGTTCAGCACGGGTTTCGCGGCGGCCAGCACCGTGGGCTGGTGGATCATCGCCGGCTGCGGGGCGCTGGTGCTGGTGCTCGGCCTGGTCACGACCAGCGGCTCGGCCCGCGCGTCCGCCGCCAGGGTCGCCGACGGGCTCGAGGACGAGGCCGGCGCCGGCCTGGTGCCCGCGCGATGAGCGGCGAGACCGCCGCGCGCGCCTGGGCCCGGATGCGCTCGCTGGTGCTGGACCAGCACGACCGCCGTCGCGAGGTCTGCGACGCGCTCGGCATGAGCTTCATCAAGGTCAAGGCCCTGTACCGGGTCGCCGAGCGGCCGATGACCATGCGCGAGCTGACCGAAACGCTCAACACCGACCGGCCGTACACCACGCTGGTGGTGGACGACCTGGTGCGCCGCGAGCTGGCGGTCCGCGAGCCGCATCCGGACGACCGCCGCAGCCGCGTCGTCACGCTCACCCCGGCGGGCCGGGAAGCCGCCGCGCTGGCCCTGCGGATCCTGGGGGAGCCGCCCGAGGCCGTGCTCGCGCTGCCGCCCGCCGACCTCGCGGCGTTCGACCGCATCCTGGCGCGGCTGACCCGCTCGTGAGTGGCTACGCCGGTTCTAACCGTCATAGCCACTCACGAGCAATTCAGCGGAAACTGATCTGCAGCACCGGTTCGCTGGTGGCGGCGAAGAAGTCGTTGCCCTTGTCGTCGATCACGATGAAGGCGGGGAAGTCCTCGACCTCGATCTTCCAGACGGCTTCCATGCCCAGCTCGGCGTATTCGAGCACGTCGACCTGCTTGATGCAGTCCTTGGCCAGCCGGGCGGCGGGGCCGCCGATCGAGCCGAGGTAGAAGCCGCCGTGCGCCTGGCATGCGGCGGTGACCTGCTTGGAGCGGTTGCCCTTCGCCAGCATCACCAGCGAGCCGCCGGCGGCCTGGAACTGCTCGACGTAGGAGTCCATCCGCCCGGCCGTGGTCGGGCCGAACGAGCCGGACGCATAACCCTCCGGAGTTTTCGCCGGGCCCGCGTAGTACACCGGGTGGTCGCGCAGGTACTGCGGCATCTCCTCACCCGCGTCGAGGCGCTCGGCGATCTTCGCGTGCGCGATGTCGCGCGCCACCACCAGCGGCCCGCTCAGCGACAGCCGCGTCTTCACCGGCAGCTGCGAGAGCTGCTCGCGAATCTCGGCCATCGGCCGGTTCAGGTCGACGGTCACCACCTCCTCGGACAGGTCGTCCTCGGTGACCTCCGGCAGGAACCGCGCCGGGTCGCGCTCGAGCTGCTCGATGAACACCCCGTCGGCGGTGATCTTGGCCTTGGCCTGGCGGTCGGCCGAGCAGGACACCGCGATGCCGACCGGGCAGGACGCACCGTGCCGCGGCAGCCGGATCACCCGCACGTCGTGGCAGAAGTACTTGCCGCCGAACTGCGCGCCGATGCCGAACTGGCGCGTCATCTCCAGCACCTGCTGCTCCAGGTCCGGATCGCGGAACGCGTGGCCCAGCTCCGAACCCTCCTGCGGCAGCGTGTCGAGGTAGCGCGCCGAGGCGAGCTTCGCGACCTTCAGGTTGAACTCCGCCGACATACCCCCGACGACGATCGCCAGGTGATACGGCGGGCAAGCCGCGGTGCCGAGCCCACGCAGCTTCTCGTCCAGGAACCGCGCGAGCCGCTTCGGGTTCAGCACGGCTTTGGTCTCCTGGAACAGGAAAGTCTTGTTCGCGCTGCCGCCGCCCTTGGCCATGAACAGGAACTCGTAGGCGGGGTCGCCTTCACCGTCTTTGTGATAGAGCTCGACCTGCGCGGGCAGATTGGTGCCGGTGTTCCGCTCGTCCCAGAAGTTGACCGGCGCCATCTGCGAATAGCGCAGGTTCAGCTGCTGGTAAGCGTCGAAGATGCCCTGCGACAGCGCGCGTTCGTCGTCGCCGCCGGTGAGCACGCCCTCGGAGCGCTTCCCGATGACGATCGCCGTGCCGGTGTCCTGGCACATGGGCAGCACGCCGCCGGCCGAGATGGCGGCGTTGCGCAGCAGGTCCATCGCGACGAACCGGTCGTTGCCGCTGGCCTCCGGGTCGTCGACGATGGCCCGCAGCTGGGCCAGGTGTGACGTGCGCAACAGGTGCTGGATGTCGGTGATGGCCGTGCGCGCGAGCGTGGTCAGCGCGGCCGGGTCGACCTGCAGGAACTTGCGCCCCGCGGCCTCGACGACCTCGACGCCGTCCGCGGTGACCAGCCGGTACTCGGTGGTGGTGTCCTTGCCGAGCGGCAGGACTTCGGTGTGCTGAAACGTGGTGGACGGCACAGCCAGGCTCCTTTGCCCCTGATCGGAATCCGACCACGGTACTCAGCGCCCCGCGCTGCCGGTTCACGCCCGAGGGCCAGTGTGGCCCAGAGCACGAGCGCGGCGACCGAAAAAGCGAGCGGCACAGGAAAACCGGGCTTTGTTCTGGCCGGGGAGAGAATGCCGGGCTTCGGTTGTCCGGGCAGCTGCGGCGCCTGGGTTTGGTCGGGAGGCCGGGCCCACCCCGACGGACCCGACCTCCCGGGGAAAGCGGACGGATGCGCACACATCCGCACCGCGTGGCTCAATCCGGGCGTTCGCCGGCGGCGGTCGAACGTCCCAGTCACGACATTGTCGTGACGCAGGTCATAAGTCAATCCGGCCGAACGGGTGTCGCCAAAGCTTTGCTACCCACTCCCCGTACCCCTCAAACCGGCACGCCCTTCCCCCACCCCCGCCAACGCCGAAGATCCCGTGACCATGCGCTCACGGGATCTTCAGGACTGGAAAAAGTGGTTATCGGCGAAACCCAACCGCCGCTGGAAGGTGACCGCCGACGGGGGTCCAGGGGGCTTGCCCCCTGGCGGGGGTCTGGGGGTTCGACCCCCAGGAGACACGGGCGAAGGGGGCGGGGTGAGCGCTCTCCGCGAACACACCTCACCCCCTCCGCGCGCCCCTCAGCTTGCGTAAGCGCGCAGCCGCTCGGCCCGCTCGCCCTGGCGCAGCTTCGACATGACCTCACGCTCGATCTGGCGCACGCGCTCGCGCGACAGGCCGAAGTGCTTGCCGATCTGGTCGAGGGTGCGCGGCTGGCCGTCGTCGAGGCCGTAGCGCAGGCGGATCACGTGCTGCTCGCGGTCGTCGAGCGTCGCGAGCACGCGGCGCAGGTCGTCCTGGAGCAGGCCGGAGATCACGGCGCTCTCGGCGTCGGTGGCCTCGGAGTCCTCGATGAAGTCGCCCAGCGGGGCGTCTTCCTCGGTGCCGACCGGCATGTCGAGGCTTACCGGGTCACGCGAGTGGTCGAGCAGGTCCGAGATCTTGTGCGCCGGGATGCCGGACTCGGCCGCCAGCTCCTCGTGCGTGGCGTCGCGGCCGAGCTGCTGGTGCAGGTCGCGCTTGATGCGGGCGAGCTTGTTGACCTGCTCCACCAGGTGGACCGGCAGCCGGATGGTGCGTCCCTGGTCGGCCATCCCCCTGGTGATGGCCTGGCGGATCCACCAGGTGGCGTAGGTCGAGAACTTGAACCCCTTGGAGTAGTCGAACTTCTCCACCGCGCGGATCAGGCCCAGGTTCCCCTCCTGGATCAGGTCGAGCAGCGGCATCCCCCGGCCGGTGTAGCGCTTCGCCAGCGAGACCACCAGGCGGAGGTTGGCCTCCAGCAGGTGGTTCTTGGCCACGTGGCCGTCGCGCACCAGCGCGTTCAGCTCCTTGCGGCGCTTCGGCGTGAGGTTCTCGCCGGTGTCGGCCATGTGCTGGGCGAACACCCCGGCCTCGATGCGCTTGGCCAGCTCGACCTCGTCGGCCGCACTGAGCAGCGCGGTCTTGCCGATGCCGTTGAGGTACACGCGTACCAGGTCGGCGGCCGGGCTCTGGGCGTCGAGGTCTTCCGCGGTGAGTGTCCCCACACCTGCCGGCGGCTCCTCGACGAAGGGCCGTGTTGGAATCCCGCGCTCGCGAATCCCGCGCGCTTCGCGTTCGAGAGTCTGGACTGACATTCTGCCTCCCCGGTCACGGGCTGAACGTGTCTCGCCGGTGATGCGCCTGCGGTGACGGGCCCTGTGGAAACCCGGACCGCGGGCCCAGCCGGCTTGGCTGGACATCGATCTCAACGCCCCGGGAGCGCAAAACGTTCCCGGCTTGCTGAAGAGAGGACGGCGGGAAACGCCTCCCGGTTGCTCCACCAAAACTGAGCTTTTCCTGAGAAGCCCGCTGTGGCCCGGGAATCGTGAAGATCCGGTGAGGATCGTCGTTTCCGGTGAACCGGTGCGGCCGCGGATCCGTACGTGGTTCCGGCCACCGGGAGATGTGGTCTAGACCTCTACGAGAACGGTGAACGGGCCGTCGTTCACGCTCTCCACCGCCATCATCGCGCCGAACCGGCCGGCAGCCACCGTCGCGCCGCGGGCCCGCAGCTCCTCGATCATGGCTTCCACCAGGGGTTCGGCCACTTCGGGGCGGGCTGCCGCGGTCCACGACGGGCGACGGCCTTTGCGGGTGTCGCCGTACAGCGTGAACTGCGAGACGACGAGCAGCGGCGCGCCCGCGGTGGCACACGACTGCTCGTCGCGCAGAATGCGCAGCTCGTGGAGCTTGCGCGCCATGGTGGCCGCTTTCACCCGATCGTCCGAGGCGTGAATTCCCAGCAGCACCAACAGTCCCGGTTCCTCGATGGCCCCGATCACATTTCCGTCCACTGTCACACTCGCCCGGGTGACGCGGGCCGCGACCGCTTTCATGACGAGCGTCTCAGCGCCCGGCCGGCACGAGCATCCCGTGCCGCACCAGTTCTCGGACCACGGGCAGCGCCGCGGCGGCCAGCTCGCCGGGCTCGAGGCCCTGCGCCGCCGCCAGCAGCTCGATCAGGTCCTCCAGCGGCAGCGCGCCCTGGCAGCCCGCGAGCAGCCGTGTGGCGAGCTCGTCGACCTCGTGCTGCCACCCGGGCCCGTCGGTGCGGTGCAGCCGCCGTACGGTCGTCTCCCAGCCCTCGGGGCCGGGGGAGTCGACGCGCTCCAGCAGCACCGTTTCCGGCACCCGGAACGCGACGTCCATCAGCTCGTCGCCGTGCGCGCGGAGCCATTCCACGCGGTCGAGCCAGTTCGCGGCCTCCGGGCCCAGCGGGTCGTCGTACGCCTGGCGCAGGTCTTCGCACACCACGGTCGGCGTTTTCCCGGCCGCACGGCGCAAAGTGACAAATCCGAAGCCGATGCCTCGCACGTCGTTCTCGGTGAACCAGTCCAGCCACGCGGCGGCTTTCGCCCGGCCCTCCGGCGAGCGCGGGTCGATGCCCTCGTCTCGCAGCCAGGTGCCCACGTACAGCCCTGGGTCGGCGACGTCGCGCTGGACGAACCACGCGTCCGTCTCCGCGGGCAGCCAGCGGGCGACGCGGTCGGCCCAGTCCTCGCGGCCGGTGTGCAGCCAGGACGCGAGCAGCTGGCCGACGCCGCCGTCGTTGAGGAATCCCGGCAGCTGGCGCACCACGAGCGCGCTGGCGTCGTCGCCGGCCAGCCCGGAGTCGCGGTAGGTGTAGTCGACCCGCGGCGGGCCGACCACGAACGGCGGATTGCACACGACCTGGTCGAACCGCCGCCGCGCGACGGGCGCGAACCACTCGCCGCGCACCAGCTCCACGTCCAGCTCGTTGAGCCGGAACGTGCCCGCGGCCAGCGCCAGCGCCCGCGCGGAGACGTCGGTGGCCGTGACCCGCTGAGCGTGGCGGGTGGCGTGCAGTGCCTGGACGCCGTTGCCGGTGCCGACGTCGAGCAGGCTGCCGACCGGGCGGCGGCTCGTCGCGCGGATCAGGCTCAGCGAGGCGTGCCCGACGCCGAGCACGTGGTCCTCGGGCACGGTGTGGCCCAGCATGTCGGCGTCGAGGTCCGACACCACCCACCAGGAGCCTTCCTCGTCGCCGTGCGGGCGGATGTCGAGGGCGGCCTTGAAACCGCCGGTGTCGGCCTTCAGCACGCCGGCGGCCACCGCCGCCTCGGCGGAAAGCGGGGCAAAAGCCGCTTCGACCGACTTTTCGGGCTCCGCCAGGCCGAGCAGGAACAGGCGGATGAACGTGCCGAGGTCGCCGGCGTCGAGGCTCGCGCGGCGGGCCGGCTCCGGCTCGCCGCGGCCGAGCGCGGAATGCGCCGCGCCGCCGAGTGCGGCGACCACGCCGTCGGCGTCGTAGGCGGCGCGGAGGAAGGCCTCGCGCAGCCGCGCGCAGACGTCTTCGGACAGGTCGGGCAGAGGCGTGTTCGTGCTCACGGTGGGTAAGCCTGCCACGATGGCCGCTGTGACCTACGAACGTGTCCTCGCTCCGCTCGGCGCCGCGCTGCCCGATCTGGAGGCGCTCTACCTCGACCTCCACCGACATCCCGAGCTGGCGTTCGAGGAGAAGCGCACCGCCGCCGAGCTGGCGCGGCGGCTGACCGGCGACGGGTTCGAGGTGCACACGGGCGTCGGCCGCACCGGTGTGGTCGGTGTGCTGCGCAACGGCGATGGGCCCACCGTGCTGCTCCGCGCCGACATCGACGCGCTGCCGGTCGAGGAGAAGACCGGCCTGCCGTACGCGAGCACCGCCCGTGGCATCGACGCCGAAGGCCGCGAAGTGCCGGTGATGCACGCCTGCGGCCACGACATGCACGCCACCTGGCTCTCCGGCGCCGCGAGCCTGCTGAGCGCCGCCCGTGACAGCTGGTCCGGCACGCTGCTGGCGGTGTTCCAGCCGGGCGAGGAGGGCCGGGACGGCGCCGCCGGCATGGTCCGCGACGGCGTCTTCGACCTCGCGGGCAAACCCGACTTCGTGTTCGGCCAGCACCTCGTGCCCGGCCCCGCGGGCTGGGTGCTGACCCGGCCGGGCGTGATCATGGCGGCGTCGGACTCGCTGCGGATCACCCTGCACGGCCGCGGCGGGCACGGCTCGCGCCCGGAGACCACTGTCGACCCGGCCGTGCTCGCCGCGTCGGTGGTGCTGAAGCTGCAGACGATCGTCTCGCGGGAGACCGCCGCCACCGAGCCGGCGGTGGTCACCGTCGGCTCGATGCACGTGGGCACCACGGGAAACGTGATCGCCGACGACGCGGTGCTGGAGGTGAACACCCGGGCCTTCGACAATGCCGTGCTGCTGCGTGTCCGCGCCGCGATCGAACGGATCGTCCAGGGCGAGGCCGCCACGGCGGGCGCGCCGAAGCCGCCGGAGATCGAGCTGGTCGGCTCCTACCCGGTCACGGCCAACGACGAGGCCGTGTCCGACGAGCTGACCGAGGTGTTCCGCGGGCACTTCGGACCGGAGGCGACCATGCCCGCGCCGCTGGTCACCGGCAGCGAGGACTTCAGCGAGTTCGGCCGCGCGGCCGGTGCGCCCTCGGTGTTCTGGCTGGTCGGCGGCTTCGACCCGGTCGAGGTGATCACCGCGATGACCGAGGGGCGGTTCGAGGCCGACATCCCGTCGAACCACTCGCCGCGGTTCGCGCCGGTGCTGCACCCGACACTGCGGGCGGGGGTGGAGACCCTGGTGGTCGCCGCCCTTTCCCGGATGGCCCACCCGGGTGTCGAATGAGCCGCGCGAGTGGGAGCATGGACGGCGGAGGTGGTGCTGTGAACGAGCCCGCCCACGGCCCGGATCCCCGTCCCGCCCCGGTGCTGATCACCGAGGCCGCCCCGTCCTACGACGATCAGCTGGCTTCGCGCAAGCGCAGGTACATCATCATGATGCTGTGCCGCATCCCGTGTCTGGTGCTGGCCGGGCTGACCTACCACACCTGGTGGCTGGCCATCACGTTCCTGGTGATCTCGGTGCCGCTGCCCTGGATCGCCGTGCTGATCGCCAACGACCGCCCGGCGCGGAAGTCCGAGGACGCCAACCGCTACCAGCGAGAGGTGAAGCAGATCGAGCACCGCGACCACCCGGTCATCGAAGGCTGAGCGCTCGCGCCGAAGTCCGTGAAGGCCTCCATACCCGCTGCCACGCGGATATGGAGGCCTTCACGGCGTTCAGGGCCGGGTTGTCACGGCTGGGTTTTCACGGCTGGGTTTTCATGGCTGGGGCCCGACCCGGCTGACGGCCAGCGCGCCCAGCCGGGTGCCGGCCCGTAGTACGTCCACTGTGGACTTCCCGGCGAGCCAGGTGGTGAGCACGCCCGCGTCGAACGCGTCGCCCGCGCCGGTGGAGTCGACGCAGTCGGCCTCGATCGCGGGCACGGTGGTGACGCCGTGCTCGTCGACCCAGCTTGCGCCTTCGAGCCCCGCGGTGACCACTACGGCGCCGACGTGCCCGAGCAGCTCCTTCGCCGACTCGGGGTCCGCGGATCCGGTCAGTGCCACCAGTTCTTCGGTGTTCGGCATCAGCAGGTCCGTGCCGCGGACGTCGTCGAGGAACGCCCCGGCGTCGCGGATGTGCGCCGCCGCCTGCGGGTCCACCGAAGTGCTCAGCCCGGCCGCCTTCGCCGCCGCCAGCGCGGCCAGCCCGGCCGGGCGCGAGGACGGGTCCAGCAGCACGTAACCGGACAGGTGCAGGTGGCCCGATCCGGCGAGCGCGCCGGGTGTGACGTCGCCGGGCTGGAAGCGTTTGTTGGCGCCGCGGTCGGCGAGCATGCTGCGCTGGCCGGTGCCGTCCACCATCACCACGACACAGCAGGTCGCCGCCTCGGGGTCGACGGCGAACGCGCAGCGCACCCCGGTGGCCTCCAGCTCGGCGCGGATCAGCCGGCCGCCGGAGTCGTCCCCGATGCGCGCGACGAGTGTGGTCGCCGCGCCGAGGGATCGCAGCCACAGCGCGGTGTTCGCGCCCGCGCCGCCGCCGGTGAAGCGGATCTCGGCGCGTGCGTCGCCGCCGTGGGGGAGCGCCTCGTCGTGCCGGGCGACCACGTCCAGGCCGGCGTCGCCGACCACCACGATCCCGGTCACGACAGCGCCACCGCGACTTCGGCGGCGAGCTTCGCATTGGAGAGCACCAGCGCCTCGTTCGCGTCGATGCTCACCCCGCCGCTCGCGGTGTGGAAGTGCTCCAGCAGCACGGGGGTGACGTCCGAACCGTGGACGTTGTTGTCCCGCAACAGGTTCAGTCCCTCTTCGAGCAGGCGGTCGTGCAGCGACTTGTCCATTTCGGACTGTTCCGGGATCGGGTTCGTGAGCAGCACGCCGGACGGGGCGTACGCGCGGTGCGCGGCGATCACGGCGGCGGCCTGCTTCGCGTCGTCCACGCGCCAGCCGACCGGGTGACCCGAGGAGCGCAGGTAGAACGCCGGGAAGTCGTCGGTGCGGTAACCGAGCACCGGCACCGAGTTCGTCTCCAGCACCTCCAGCGTCGCGGCGATGTCCAGCACCGACTTCACCCCGGAGCAGACGACCACGGTCGGCACCTTCGCCAGCACGCCGAGGTCGGCCGAGACGTCCCAGGACAGCTCCGCGCCGACGTGCACGCCGCCGAGCCCGCCGGTGGCGAACACGCCGATGCCGGCCGCGGCCGCGAGCGCCGACGTGCCGGCGACGGTGGTCGCGCCCGAGCGGCCCAGCCCGACCGCGGGGCCGAGGTCCCGCAACGACAGCTTGTCCAGCCCGGCGCCGGGCGCGCAGACCCGCTCGAGCTCGGCCGGCGACAGGCCGATGACCGGGCGGCCGTCCAGCACGGCGATGGTGGCCGGGACGGCGCCGCCCGCGCGCACGACCTGTTCGAGGCGGTGGGCGACGTCGAGGTTGCGGCCGGGCGGCAGGCCGTGCGACAGGATCGTGCTCTCGAGGGCGACGACGGGGTGGCCGTCACGCAGCGCCGAGGCGACCTCCGGGTGGAGGGACAGTTGCGTAGTCACGGACGGACATCATCTGTGATCCCCGCCGGGGGAGCGCCAGCGGGTCAGCTCGGCTGCCAGATTGCGCCGCGCGGCCGCCTCCCAGCGTGACCGCGCGGCTTCGCTGCGGTACAGCGGGGCGTGGGCCAGCAGGTTCTCCAGGACAGCGGCGCGGCCGGCTGCCCAGGCCGTGTCGTCGTACTTCGCGTACTCCTCGCGGACGGCGATCGCGTACGCGTCGTACTCGGCGGGCGCGGCGCCGAGGATCGCGAGGTCGGCGTCGAGCAGGGCGGTGGCGGCTTCGTCGTCCTCGGGCGCGCGGTGGCCGGCGGTGGCGAGCACCAGTCCCTCGGCCCGGGAGACGTGCGGCTCGGCGACGTCCGCGCGGGTGAGCCAATGGCGCAGCCAGGCGGCGCTGCGGCGCTCGTCTTCGCCGGACACCGCGTCGTAGACGACGTCGTGCGCCCAGGCGGCCACGGTCACCACGGCGCGGTCGGAAAAGGGCAGGTCACGGGCCAGCAGTGCGGAATCGCGCGCGACGGCCGCCGCGTGGGCCAAGCCGTGGTAGCGCCGGTGCGGCTCGCCGTATTGCCACTCGAGGTACGACCACGCGTCGCGGGCCACCCGGGCGTCGCCGTGCAGTGCGGTGAAGGCGGAAAGCCAGCGTCGGTCCACGCCGCCGACGATACTGTGCCGTTCGTTGCTGATCCGACGGCAGTCACGGCGGAAACGGGTCCCTACGTGCAGGTCGGCTGCGGACCGTGTCCGCCTGCTTTCGGTCGGATCAGCAACTGCGCTACCGGTGATTCCGGCACTCCCGCCGCTGAGGCATGATGGACGGGTGAGCACCGAGACGCTGACGAAGCCGGAGACCGACAGTTCCGAGTCGACCGACGACGACACGCCCAAGATGTTCCACTACGTGCGCAAGAACAAGATCGCCGAAAGCGCGGTCATGGGCACGCACGTGGTGGCCCTCTGCGGCGAGGTCTTCCCGGTCACCCGGTCCCCCAAGCCGGGCTCCCCGGTCTGCCCGGCCTGCGAGGAGATCTACAAGGGCCTCCGCCCGGGCAAGGACAAGTAGCCCGCTCCGGGCCCGCGCCCGGGTGCGCAGGGGAAGCACAACGCGAACAAAGATGAAAATCCTTCACCCGGTGGCTGTGCGGCCGGGAAGGAACTGGTAGATCTGCGATCCGGTTACTTCCCCCTCCGGACGGAGTTCGCATGCGCAGAACCGGGATCGTGCTCGCCCTTGTCGTCCTGCTCGCCGCCGCGGTGCCCGGGATGGCCGGCGCCGTCACCGGGTGGACCACCGTCGGGTCCGACAACGCGCGCCCGCTCGACGAGAGCCAGGGCCTGGCGACCATCGTCCGGCCGTCGGGCACCACCATCCGCTACACCGGCATCAGCACCGTGCCCGCCGACCTCTCCTCGCAGGGCTGGAACCACGTCGGCGACCCCGGCTCGGCGCAGGGCTGGTACGTCGAGCCCTACCAGCGTGACGACCGCGGCGCGAAGCTCTTCCGCGTCCAGGCCCCGGACGGCACCTGGACCGACTACAAGCACAACCTCGAATCGTGGGAGGCGAACAACAACTCGTTCGCCGCCGTCTCGCCCGACGCCCGCTGGATGGTGGCCGGCGAGTACGGCACCATGGACCGGCTCCTGGTGCACCCGATGCCCGGCGTCGCGTTCACCGACCCGGGCCAGAACCTGCCCTACGCCTCGGCCATCCGGCTCGACCACCAGGTCCGCGACGTCCAGGGCTGCGACTTCGTCAGCGACACCCGGCTGCTGTGCTCCTCCGACGACCCGGACGGCAGCCTGTTCGGCACCACCAAGCCGCTGCTTCAGGTGGACCTCGCCGCGCCGGTGTCCGGTTCCGACGTGGCCGGGCACGTGACGTCCCTGGGCCAGCTGCCGCTGGAAAGCGGCTGCAGCGGGAACTTCGAGGCCGAGGGCATCGACTTCGACGAGCGCGACAACACCCTGCGCGTCGTCGTGATGTCCCCGAGCGTCTGCATCGCCTTCGACAGCAAGACCTGGCGCTTCCACCAGTGACCGCTCGTGAGTGTTTGTGCCGGTTCCAGCCACCGGCATGAACACTCACGAGCAGTAGTGGGTCGCCGCGGTCAGGTCCGCGTGTCGTCCTTCGCCACGGCTGGTTCCGCGTTGCTTTCAGGCTCCGGCGCCTCGTCCGGGGCGGGCGAGCGTGACTCTTCGACCTCGTGATGTTTGGGCCGCCGCAACGGGATCGTGGTGCGGTCCCAGAGCTTGCGGCCCTCCTCAGTGCGCAGCCGCTCGTTCGCCCGCTCCATCTCCAGCCGCCGCCAGCGACGGCGCTGACGCCGCGTCGCGCGCGCCGGCCACAGCTCCTGGATGGCGCTGTTGAAGTACGCGCCGCCCACCACCGCGAGCCCGATGAAGAACATCAGCAGCAGGAACGCGATCGGCGCGGCGAGCGCGCCGTAGGTGTAGCCGGTCTTGGTGATCCAGTTCAGGTAGATGCGCAGTCCCACACTGGAGAGCAGGAAGACCACCATCGCCAGCCCCGCGCCCGGCAGCCCGCGGTGCCAGGGCAGCCGCCGCGGCAGCGCGAGCTTGTAAAGCGTGGTCAGCGCCAGCACGATCATCACGCCCAGCACCGGGAAGTAGAGCGTGCCGACCCATTCGGTGACCGTCGGGCGCCAGTCGGCCGGGAAGAACTCCGGCAGCAGGTCCGGCCCGATCGCCAGCAGCGGCAGCCCGATCACCAGGATCACCAGCCCGCACAGGTACAGCAGCAGCGCGAAGATCCGCTGCCACACCTCGTTGCGCACGCCGTACTGGTCGTGCGCGACGGTGATCGCGTCCACGAACGAGGACATCGCCGACGAGCCCGCCCACAGCGAGATGAGGAAGCCCACCGAGACGATCTCGCCCTTGCCGACGGTGAGGATGCTGTTCACCGTCGGCTCGATGATCTCCTGCACCGCGTTGGCGCTGAAAATGGTGCGGCAGAAGGTGATGATCCGGTCGTGCGCGGCGGTGACCACGTCCTGGCCGAACCACTCGCCGACGAAGCCGAGGCTGCCCAGCAGCCCGAGCAGCAGCGGCGGCAGCGACAGGGTCTGCCAGAACGCGGCTTCGGCGGCTTCGGAGAAGATGTTGCCGCCCCAGGCCTTGGCGAAGGTACGCGTGATGAGGCGCCACGGCCCCTTGCGCGCCGTCTTTACCGCGGTCGCCGCCCCGGCGTCCGGTTTCACCTCGCTCATGGTGGTTCCCAGCATGGTCCATTCGCGCGAATTTGGCTCGTCACCGGTGGTATTCGCGGGCGTGTCGGGTGAACGCCGGGTGAGTTCCGCCGTGGCGGTGCCCCGCGCCGGGGCACCCGGAAGGTAAGCTCATGGGAGTGCCCTCACCGCAGTCGCCGGCGTCGAAGCCGGTACCACAGTGGGGGTTCTTGCATGTCACAGCCGCACGTCACGGCCGAGGGCCGCGGCATCCGCGTTATCCGAGCAGGGGGTGAGCCGAGTTTGTCCGACACGACCGAGCGGGTCCTCGGGGCACCGCCCGCCGACCAGGACTCCACCGCCCGCCCGCTGCGGGCCTGGCAGCGCCGGGCGCTGACCAAGTACCTGACCAGGCGGCCGAAGGACTTCCTGGCGGTCGCGACGCCGGGCGCCGGCAAGACGGTGTTCGGCCTGCGGATCGCGGCCGAGCTGCTGTCGGACCGCACCATCGAGGCCGTCACGATCGTCACCCCGACCGAGCACCTGAAGCACCAGTGGGCGGCTTCGGCCGCGGCGGCCGGGATCGCGATCGACTCCAACTTCCGCAACACCACCGGCGTCACGTCTTCGGACTACCAGGGTGTCGCGGTCACGTACGCGCAGATCGCCGCGCACCCCACGCTGCACCGGGTGCGCACGGAGAACCGCAAGACGCTGGTCATCCTCGACGAGATCCACCACGGCGGCGACGCCAAGTCGTGGGGCGACGCGGTGCGCGAGTCGTTCACGCCCGCGGTGCGCCGGCTCGCCCTGACCGGGACCCCGTTCCGCAGCGACGATTCGGCGATCCCGTTCGTCACCTACGAGCCCGACGAGAGCGGCTTCCAGCGCAGCAAGGCCGACCACTCCTACGGCTACGCCGAGGCGCTGGCCGACGGCGTGGTCCGGCCCGTGGTCTTCCTCGCCTACTCCGGCGAGGCCTCCTGGCGCACCAGCGCGGGGGAGGAGTTCACCGCGCGCCTCGGCGAGCCGCTCACCGCGGAGCAGAACGCGCGGGCCTGGCGCACGGCGCTGGACCCGGCGGGCGAGTGGGTGCCCTCGGTGCTCCAGGCGGCCGACACCCGCCTTTCGCAGCTGCGCGCGCAGGGCATCCCGGACGCGGGCGGCCTGGTCATCGCCACCGACCAGGAGTCGGCCCGCGCGTACGCGAAGATCCTGGAGCGGATGTCCGGGCAGACGCCGACCGTCGTGCTCTCGGACGACCCCAAGGCGTCCGGGCGGATCAAGGAGTTCGCCGACTCGACCGACCGCTGGCTGGTCGCGGTCCGGATGGTCTCCGAAGGCGTCGACGTGCCGCGGCTGGCCGTCGGCGTGTACGCCACCAGCGCGTCGACCCCGCTGTTCTTCGCCCAGGCCATCGGCCGTTACGTGCGGGCCCGCAAGCCCGGCGAGACGGCCAGCGTCTTCCTGCCCAGCGTCCCGGTGCTGCTGGAGCTGGCGAGCGAGCTGGAAGCCCAGCGCGACCACGTGCTCGGCAAGCCGCACCGCGAGCAGGAGGGCTGGGACGACGAGCTGCTCGCCCAGGCCAACCGGACCGAGGACGAGCCGGGCGAGGAGGAGAAGGCGTTCACCTCCCTCGGCGCGTCGGCCGAACTCGATCAGGTGATCTACGACGGCAACTCGTTCGGGACCGCCGTCTTCTCCGGCTCCGACGAGGAGCAGGAGTACCTCGGCCTGCCCGGCCTGCTGGAGCCGGACCAGGTCCGTGCCCTGCTGCGCAAGCGGCAGGAGGAGCAGCTCTCCGACGAGAAGCGGCGCAAGCCCAAGGACGAACAGCCCGCGGCCCCCGCGCGGCCGCAGTCGGTGAGCGAGCGGATCGGCACCCTGCGCAAGGAGCTGAACGCGCTGGTCGGCATGTACCACCACCGCACCAAGAAGCCCCACGGCGCGATCCACAACGAGCTACGCAGGGTGTGCGGCGGCCCGCCCACCGCCATGGCGACCATGGAGCAGCTCGAGGAACGGATCGTCACGCTCCGTTCCTGGTAGCGCCGGTCGGTCCGGGACGCGGCGAAAGCGTCATCCACTGCGCTGAGCGATGGCGCGGCGGCGTCCGCTACGCCGACAGAGTGCGCATCGGGTCCGGGTTTCATGATCACTGCGCGTGTTCCGCCGGTTCCACGATCGACGGTCACGCTGAGTGTGTGGTGGCGATCACTCCGTCAGGCGATTTACTCTTTCCGGACGGTTGCCGGAGCATGTTGCCGAACCGTGTCCAATTGGTGTCATTTAATCGATCCAGCTATCTTCCGCGAAGCTGCTCAGCGGCATATGTTGTCGGCCACAACATATGCGCGTCGGTGCGCCGGGTCCCCGGATTCACCGCCCGCGAGCATGATCCGGAAGGAACGAGGATGCGCAGCAGAACCCTTACCCTCCTTGCCGCCACGGTGAGCGCCGGCCTGGTGCTTACCGCTTGCGGTGCCAACTCCAACTCCGGGGGCTCTGGGGCCAGCTCCTCGGCGGCCTCCGCTCCGGCGGGCGGCGGCGCCAGCGGCAAGGTCGGTGTGATCCTCCCGGAGACCGCCACCTCCGCCCGCTGGGAGGCCTTCGACAAGCCGATGCTCCAGGCCGCACTCCAGGCCCAGGGCTTCTCGGCGGACATCCAGAACGCCCAGGGCGACAACCAGAAGTTCTCGACGCTGGCCGACGGCTTCATCAGCCAGGGCGTCAAGGTCCTGGTCATCGCCCCGTCCGACCCGGCGGTCGGCGCGGCCATCGAGGCCAAGGCGAAGGCCGCGGGCATCCCGGTCATCGACTACGACCGCCCGAGCCTCGGCGGCTCGGCCGACTACTACGTCTCGTTCGACAACGAGAAGGTCGGCGAGCTTCAGGCCCAGGGCCTGGTCGACGCGCTGAAGGGCAAGCCGAAGCCCGCCATCGTGCAGATCGAGGGCGCGCCGACGGACAACAACGCCACCCTGTTCGGCGACGGCCACGACAAGATCCTCAAGCCGCTGTACGCCTCGGGCGCCATGACGCTGGTCCGCAAGCAGGCCATCAACGACTGGGACGCGGCGCTCGGCGGCACCACCTTCGAGCAGATCTTCACCGGCGCAGCCGGCAAGGTCGACGGTGTCGTGGCGGCGAACGACGAGCTCGCCGGCGCGGTCATCACCGTGCTCAAGAAGAACGGCCTCAACGGCAAGGTCCCGGTCACCGGCCAGGACTCCACCGCGGCCGGTCTGCAGGCCATCCTGCGTGGCGACCAGACGCTGACGATCTTCAAGCCGATCAAGGAAGAGGCGGAGAACACCGCGAAGCTGGCCGCCGCGCTGGCGAAGAACGACACGGCCGCCGCCGACAAGATCGCCACGGGCACGCTGCACGACCCGAAGAACAACCGCGACCTCAAGTCGGTCCTGCTGACCCCGCAGCTGATCACCATCAACAACGTCAAGGACGTCGTCAGCCAGGGCTACGTCAAGGCGTCGGAGATCTGCACCGGCGACCTCGCCGCCAAGTGCACCCAGTACGGCATCTCCTGAGCTGACCGAGTAGCACAACCCCGTTACCGCCGGGCCGGGATGCGTACCCCGACGACGCATCCCGGCCCGGTACCCACGCGAGAGATATGCGAACCCCATGAGCGAGCCCATTCTCGACATCAAAGGCCTGAACAAGAGCTTCGGCCCGGTCCACGTCCTGCACGACGTGGACTTCGCCGTGCGGGCGGGCGAGGTGACCGCGCTGGTCGGTGACAACGGCGCCGGCAAGTCGACCCTCGTCAAGTGCGTCGCCGGCATCCACCCCTACGACACGGGCACCGTGCTGTTCAACGGCGAGCCGGCCCACATCCACAGCCCGAAGGACGCGGGCGAGCTCGGCATCGAGGTCGTCTACCAGGACCTCGCGCTGGCCGACAACCTCGACATCGTGCAGAACATGTTCCTCGGCCGCGAGCGCGGCAGCCGCTGGCTGCTCGACGAGGCCAGCATGGAGAAGGCCGCGCGCGAAACGCTGGCCTCCCTTTCGGTGCGGACGGTGAAGTCCGTGCGCACCCCCGTCTCCTCGCTGTCGGGCGGCCAGCGCCAGACCGTCGCGATCGCGAAGTCGGTGCTGTGGAACAGCAAGGTCGTGATCCTGGACGAGCCGACCGCCGCGCTCGGCGTCGCGCAGACCCGGCAGGTGCTGGACCTGGTCCGCCGCCTGGCCGAGCAGGGCCTCGGCGTGGTGCTGATCAGCCACAACATGGCCGACGTGTTCGAGGTCGCCGACCGCATCAACGTGCTGTACCTGGGCCGTCTCGTGGCGGAGGTCCAGACCAAGGACGTGAACCACAGCCAGGTCGTCGAACTGATCACCGCGGGCCGGTCGGGCGACCTCGGCTTGGCCCGCCCCGAAGCCGTCGCGCTGTGAGCAACGAGAAAGAACCGGACATGACTGAGACCCCTGCCAAGCCCGCGCAGCCGGATGCCGCGGCGAACGCGATCGCCGACTTCGGCATCGACACCACGTCGATGTCCACGGGCGAGGCGATCAAGGACTACTTCGCACGGATGAAGGACGGCCAGCTCGGCTCGATCCCGGCCGTGCTCGGCGTGATCGTGCTGGCGATCCTGTTCAGCGCCCTGTCGGGCGACTTCTTCACCCTGCGGAACATCGCGAACCTGCTCGCGCAGGGCGCGGGCCAGACCATCATCGCCATGGGCATCGTGTTCGTGCTGCTGCTGGGGGAGATCGACCTCTCCGCCGGCACCGCGTCCGGCCTGTGCGCTTCGCTGATGGCCCTGCACTACGTCAGGAACGGCAACCTGCTCGGTTCCATGGGCACCGGCGTGTTCATCTCCTTCCTGGTGGTGCTCGGGATCGCGGTCGTGCTGGCGCTGCTGCAGCGCATCTGGGCGGGCGCGGTGATCGCGGCGCTCGGCATCGTCGTGATCGCGATCGGCGTGCCGGTGAACGCGTGGCTGGAAATGCTGATCGCGATCTGCGTCGGCACCGCGATCGGCTGCATCACCGGCTTCCTGGTGTCGAAGATCGGCATGCCGTCCTTCGTCGTGACGCTGGCGCTGTTCATCGTCTGGCAGGGCGTGATCCTGCAGTTCATCGGTGAGGGCGGCACGCTGCCGATCAGCACCAGCGACACGCTGAACGCGGTGGCGAACGGCAACCTCTCGGTCGCGGGCAGCTGGATCCTGTTCATCATCGCGGCCGGCGGTTATGCGCTCGTCGCGCTCGGCCAGCACTTCACCCGCCGCAAGCGCGGCCTCGTGGTCCAGCCGACGCCGATCGTGCTGTTCAAGGTCGGCGTGGTCGCGGTGCTCGCGGCGGTGTCGACCGCGCTGCTGTCGGTCAACCGTTCGTCGAGCAACCTCGTGGTGATCGAGGGCGTCCCGTTCGTGGTCCCGATCGTGCTGGTGCTGCTGGTCGCGGGCACCTACGTGCTCAACCGCACCCGCTACGGCCGGCACATCTACGCGGTCGGCGGCAACAAGGAAGCCGCCCGCCGCGCCGGTATCAACGTGGCGAAGCTGCGCACCAGCGTGTTCGTGATCAGCTCGACCTTCGCCGCGATCGGCGCGATCGTCTACTCGTCCAAGATCGGCGCGGTCAACCCGCAGTCCGGTGGCCTGAACACGCTGCTGTTCGCGGTGGGCGCCGCGGTCATCGGCGGCACCTCGCTGTTCGGCGGCAAGGGCCGGATGATCGACGCGGTGATCGGCGGGACCGTGCTGGCGATCGTGACCAACGGGCTCGGCCTGCTCCAGCAGTCCTCGGCCGTGGTCAACATCGTCACCGGCCTGGTCCTGATGCTCGCGGCTTCGGTGGACGCGCTTTCGCGGCGCCGAGCGGCTGCATCGGCACGCTGACGCGTGATGGGACGATTCAGCCGGTGAGCAGCTCACCCGTCGCACGACCCGATGAGGTGCGCCGGCACAACCGCACGACCTTGCTCCGCCTGCTGCACGTCAGCGGGCCGAGCACCCGGGCGACGCTGGCCACCGCCCTGGGGCTCAACCGCAGCACGATCAAAACGCTCGTCGACGGGCTCGCGGAAGCGGGCGTCGTCGAGGAGCGGGTGCCGAGGCCGGGACGGGGGGCGGGCCGCCCCTCGCTCCTGGTCCTGCCCCAGCCGCACGCGGCGGTGGTGCTCGCCGTCGACCTCCAGGTCGAACACGTGGCGATCGCGCTGGTGGGGCTGGGCGGCCAGATCCTCGGCCGTAACAGCTGGAACCTGCACGGCCGGACGCGCACCGCGGACGAGGTGATCACGCACGTGATCGAGTCGGCGGCGGTGCTCGCCGGCGACCTCGGGGTCGAGCCCGTGGCGGCCGGGGTTTCCGTGCCCGGCGTCGTGCGGCGGGCCGACGGCTACGTCCACGAGGCGCCCAACCTGCGCTGGACCGACGTCGCCCTCGGCGAGCGGCTGAACGCCGTGCTGAAGATCCCGATCCTCGTCGGCAACGACGCGGAACTGGGCGCCGTGGCCGAACACCTGCGGGGCGCGGCCCGCGGCTCGTCCGACGCCGTGTACGTCTCCGCGGATGTCGGTGTCGGCGGCGGCGTGATCGCCCAGGGCTCGTCGCTGCGCGGCGGCGCGGGTTACGTCGGCGAGATCGGCCACATGGTCATCCGCCCGGGCGGGCGGCCCTGTTACTGCGGCAGCAGCGGCTGCTGGGAGACCGAGATCGGTGAGGCCGCGCTGTGCCGGGCGCTGGGCCTGCCGGAGGAAACCCCGCGCGGCGCCATCCTGTTCGAGCTGCGGGAGCTGTCCCGCAACCCGGAGGAGGCCGCGTCCCGGCTCGCGGAGTTCGCCGAGTGGCTGACCCTCGGGCTGGTCAACGTGGTGAACCTGCTGGGCCCGCAGCTCGTCGTGCTGGGCGATCTGCTCACGGTGCTGCCGGAGTCGGTGCTGCAGCCGATCGCCGCCGAGGTCCGCCGGCGCAGCCTGGTCAGCCGCGCGGTCGGCGGCACCCGGATCGTCAGCTCGGCCCTCGGCGCCGACGTGAAGCTGCTGGGCGCCGCCGAGGTGGCCTTCGAAGTGGTCCTGGACACGGTCTGAGGTTCCGGCGTCGCGCGAAAGACGTTGGGACGCTGGGAAAAGCCCCCGGAACGCCGGAAGCGGCAGGCGCATCGGGCGCCTGCCGCTTCCGGTCGAGTTCCTTGGGGACCCCTTACTTCTGGATCTCCGCGGCCAGCTCCTTGAGCTTGGCCTCGTGCTCACGGGCGTGGTGCCCACAGAAGAGCAGTTCTCCTCCGGAGTTGAGCACCGCGCGTACTTGTGCCGCGGCGCCGCATCGGTCGCATCGGTCGACGGCGGTCAATTCGGGGCGGGTGAGCGTGGGTGATGTCATGGGGGTCTCCCTCCGTCCCGGTACCGGTCACCCGGTACCTCGATCCAGCTACGCCCACTTCGGCACTGACGCCCTTGGCGGGATCGCCTCCGGCTCCGCGGTGTTCGTGCTTCCACTCTTGCAGACGTTTGGCGGCCCGCAAGTGTTCCCGCACCGGTGGGACCTGTGTCACGCCGAATTACCCCGGTTGTCGTAATGGTTTCCCGATCCGTAGGACCAGACCATCCGCGAGACCGTGTTTTTCGAGGTCAGGCACTATGCAGGGGTGGGTTCAGCACGTGTCGCCGGCCGGGCCGGCACCATTCCGGCGCCGATCTTGTTCGTTCTCAGCGGAATTTCGATGTATGCCGGTGCGGCCATCGCGGTCGGCCTTTTCGGGCACTCGGCCCCCGCCGGGGTGGCGTGGCTGCGCTGCCTGGGGGCGGCCGTGGTGCTGCTCGCCTGGCGGCGCCCGCCACCGGCCGCGTGGCGGGGCGGGCGGCTGCTGCTGGCGGTCGCGTTCGGGGTGGTCACGGCGGTGATGAACGTGGCCTTCTACGAGGCCATCGCCCGCCTGCCGCTGGGCACCGTGGTGGCGCTGGAGTTCGCCGGCCCCGTGGTCGTCGCGGCTTTCGGGTCGCGATCGCGCCGGGACTTCGCCGCACTGGCGCTGGTGGTCGCCGGGGTGGTCGCGATCGCCGACGTCCGGCTCGAAGGCAGCGCGCCGGGCGTGCTGCTCGCCCTCGGCGCGGCGGCCGCCTGGGCCGGCTACATCGTCCTCGGCAAACGCGTCGCAGTGGGCGGCAACGGCCTCGACAGCCTCGCGATCGGCTTCGCGGCGGCGACCGTCCTGTTGTCCCCCTTGGCCCTCGGCACGGGAGAAGTGTGGTCTTCGCCACGTCTGCTCTTGCTCGGAATTGGTGTAGGGGTGCTCTCGACGGTGGTGCCGTACGCGCTCGACCAGCTGGTGCTGCGCCGCGTCGGCCAGGCCCGCTTCGCCGTCTTGCTCGCCTTGCTACCGGTGACGGCCGGGGTGATCGGCTTCGTGGCGCTGGCCCAGGTGCCGAGTCTGCCCGAGGCGCTGGGCACGCTGGCGGTGGTCGCCGGCATCGCGCTGCGCGGGCGGGACAAGGCCGTGGTGCCACCGGGCTGAGCGGACAGCCCGGCACCACCCTCCTCGGCCCGCGAGTGAGCCTCTTGTTGTGCTGCGATCGGTTCTACTCGGCCGCCAAGACCTTTCTTCGACGGCTCGGGGATGGTCTTCGCACCGTCCGCACTACCGGTCCCGGCTCCCGGTTTTCGCCGCCGGGGTCACAGCCGGTGTGGATGGCCCGGACCGCGCGGACCGGGGATACTGGCCCCGTCCCGGGAGGTGGCGATGACCAAGGCGGCGTCCGCGGTGGCCAAGGAGCTGGCCGCGGCCGGGGTGGCCGGCGTTCACCTGGCCT
>DASXYS010000152.1:0-13682 GCA_036502365.1 Amycolatopsis sp. | reverse complement strand
GGCCTCCGGCAGCACCGGCCCGGCCGCCGGTTCCGGCAGGTGCAGGACGCCGTCGAACCCGGGCCGGACGTCCTCGGCGATCTCCGCCTCCGCGCCCAGCCCGGTCAGCCGGTCGCGGACGGCCTCGGCCAGCGGCCCCGGGCCGAGCAGGAGAAACCTTCGTCCCGCCACGTCCGGAGCGTCGGCGGGGGCCAGCTCGAACTCGGTCATCACCAGCCGTTTCGGCGCCACGATCTCCGGCTCGGCCTGCTCCGGCTCGTGCTGCGCCGCGGTGATCACCGGCGCGGTCTGCTCCGGCCCGGCCGTGACCTCGGGCGCGGCCGTCCCGGAGATCAGCTCGGCGATCGTCGCGGCAGTGCGGGCCTTGGCGAGTTCCTCGACGTCACCGCCGATCTCCAAACTCAGCCGCGTCGCCAGCTCACCGGCGATCTCCGCCCGCTTGATCGAATCGACACTCAAGTCCGCTTCAAGATCAAGATCCGGCTCGATCATCTCCACCGGATACCCGGTCCGCTCCCCGATCACCTCGATCACCGTCTCCAGCACCGAACGACCCGGCGCCACCACCGGCGTTTCGGGCACGGCCACCGGCACGACCACCGGCGCAAGCTCCGGCGCAGTGACGGTGAGGGGCACCGGCGCGGCCTCGAACACCGGGGCGGCCGCCGGGTCGGCGCCGAGGTAGCCGAGCAGGACATCCCGCTGGGCCGCGATCATCTCCCGGCTGGTGCGCAGGAAATCGGCGACCATCGCCTCGGCGCCACCGGCCGGGGAGCCGGGATGGGGTGTGGTCACGAGAACCTCCGGGAGACGCTGGGCGGGGTGCAGGGCCGCGGCCGGGATCGTACCGTCCGCGGTGCGGACCAGCTGGCCGTCGACCGTCCATCCGGGACGCTTCGGCCGCTTCGCCTTCGCCGCGTCGACCGCGTCCCGGCCGCGGAACAGCCAGCCGGTTTCGACGGCCGTGCCGGAGACGGCCAGCGCGGCCAGTGCGCCGAGGAACCCGGCCAGCCCGCGCTGGCCCGGCTGCTCCAACCCCACAGTCCGGTGTGGACGGTCGCCGAGGATCGCCTCGACCTGCCGGGCCAGCACCGCGCCGGGGCCGGCTTCGACGAACACCCTGGCCCCGGCCGCGTACATCGCCTCGACCTGTTCGACGAACCGGACCGGCGCGCCGAGCTGGGCGGCCAGTCCGGCGCGGACCTCGTCCGGATCCGCCGGGTACGGGGCCGCGGTGCGGTTTCCGTACACCGGAACGGCGGGGGCCGCGACGTCGAACGCCGCCAGCGTCCGGCCGAACGACGCGCCCGCGCCGGCGACCAGCGGGCTGTGGAACGCGCACGCCACCGCGATCCGCTTCGCGCCGAACCCGGCGGCACGCAGGTGCCCGACCGCGGCCTCGACGCCGGCGGTCGGCCCGGAGATCACCGTCTGCCGGGGCGAATTGTGGTTGGCCGGCACGACTTCGGTGAGGCCGGCGTCGGCGAGGGCCTTCTCCACGTCCGGCGCGGACGCGGCGACCGCGGCCATCGCGCCCGGATCACCCTCGGGCACCGCGTCGAGGATCGCTTCGGCCCGCGCGTGGCTCACGCGCAGCAATGCGTCCGGAGTCAGGGAGCCGGCCGCCGCCAGTGCGGTGAGTTCGCCGTAGCTGTGCCCGCCGAGCATGGCCGGCCGGACGCCCGCCCGGGTCAGCAGCCGGAACGCGGCCAGCCCGGCCAGGCCGAGCGCGGGCTGGGCGACGCGGGTGTCGGTGACGCGGTCGGCCGCGGCCTGCCGGGCCGGCTCGCCGAACACCGCCGGGCCGAACACGGCGTTGGTGGTGGCCGGGTCCAGCCGGAGGTAACGGTGCAGCTCGGGGAAGGTGACGAACAGTTCGGCGAGCATGCCGGGCCGCTGGCTGCCCTGCCCGGGGAACAGCATCGCGACCTCGCCCGGTTCGGCGCCGTCCGCCCGGAACACGCCGGGCGTGTCGGTCCCGGTGAGCGCCTGGCGCAGGAGGCCCGCCAGTTCGTCCACAGTGGACGCGACGAGCGCGAGCCGGATCCGCGCCCCCGAAGCGACGGCGGCCTCGGTCCGGCGCGAAGCGCTCAGCGCCAGGTCCCGCAGCCGCCACGGCCGGTGCCCGGCGGGCACGTCCTCGACGAGCGCGAGCAGATCCCGCACCGCCGCGTCGGCCGTGAAGGTGAACAGCTCGGCCGGCCATTCGTCGCCGACCTGGGCCGGCGGGACCCCCTCGGCGTGCGCGCCGAGCACCACGTGGAAGTTCGTGCCGCCGAAGCCGAACGCGCTGACCCCGGCGATCCGCTCAGCGGGCGGCGCGGCCCACGGCTGCGCCGCCGCCTGGAACACGAACGGGCTCGTTTCGGGATCCCAGGCCGGGTTCGGCGAAGCCACGTGCAGCGTCGGCGGTTTCACGCCGGTGTGCACGGCGAGCGCGGCCTTGATCAGCCCGGCCAGGCCCGCGGCGCACTTGGTGTGCCCGATCTGCGACTTCACCGAGCCGATCGTGCAGCCGCCCGGCGCCGCCCCGGCCTCGGTGAACACCTGCGTCAGCGTGCCCAGCTCGGTCCGGTCGCCGACCACGGTCCCGGTGCCGTGCGCCTCGACCAGCCCGACCTGCGCGGGTGACACGCCGGCGTTGCGGTAGGCGCGGGTGAGCGCGTTGTGCTGCCCTTCCGGGCGCGGCGCGGTGAGGCCGAGCGCGCGGCCGTCACTGGCGGCGCCGACGCCCTTGATCACCGCGTACACCCGGTCTCCGTCACGATCGGCGTCGGCGAGCCGCTTCAACGCGAGGCACGCGACGCCTTCGCCGAGCGCGATCCCGTCGGCCGCGCTGTCGAACGTCGCCGAGCGGCCGGTCGGGGAAAGCGCGTGCGCCGAGGCGAAGAGGAGGTAATCGTTGATGCCGTTGTGCAGATCGGCGCCGCCGCAGAGGACGAGGTCGCTGGTGCCGCCGGCGAGTTCCTTGCAGGCGGCGTCGACCGCGGTGAGCGAGGACGCGCACGCCGCGTCGACGGTGTAGTTGGCGCCGCCGAGGTCGAGCCGGTTGGCGATGCGCCCGGCGATGACGTTGGCCAGCACTCCCGGGAAGGAGTCCTCGGTGAGCCGGGGCAGCTGCTCGTCGAGCCCGGGCGGCAGCTCGCCCACGTACGCGGGCAGGATCGAGCGGAGGGTCATGGCGTTGGACAGGTCGCTGCCGGCTTCGGCGCCGAACACCACCGAGGTCCGCGAACGGTCGAAGGCGCGGTCCGTGTACCCGGCGTCGGCGAGCGCGCGGTGCGCGGCTTCGAGCGCCAGCAGCTGCACGGGCTCGATGGCGGCCAGCGACGACGGCGGGATGCCGTACTGCAACGGGTCGAACCCGATCTCCGGGAGGAACCCGCCCCACCGCGACGGCGTGCGCTCACCCTGGCCGTCCGGGTCGTAGTAGAGCGAGGTGTCCCAGCGCTGCGGCGGCACCTCGGTGACCGCGTTCGCGCCGGCCAGCACGTTCGCCCAGAACGTGGCGAGGTCCGGCGCCTGCGGGAACATGCAGGCCATCCCGACGATCGCGATGTCGAGTGGTTCCGGCGCGGGCGGCTCGGGCGTGGAGACGCCGAAGGCCGCCGCCCTCGCGCGCAGAAACGCGTTTGCGCCGTCGCCGACCGAGGTGTGCAGGTCCGCGATCGTGGTGACGGCCGAGCGCAGCACCGCGACCTCGCCGGCCATGAACATGCCCTCGGCCAGCTGCCGGTCTTCACCGACCTCGCGCAGATCGGCGCCGACGCGCTCGATTCCCTTGCTGGCCAGGCGAAGCCGGCCGACGTTGAGGGTCTCCAGCTGTTCCCAGGCATCCCGGCTGGGCACCCCGCGCTCGGCGAGGCCGGCCTTGACCGCCGCGTACTCCTCGGTGAACGGGCTGCGGACGCAGCGGGTGGCGTGCCCGGGCGCGGTCTCCAGCAGGTCGGTGTGCTCGGCGTCGAGCAGCTGCCGCTGGAACAGCGGGAGCACGGCGCCGGCGTCGACCGACTCGCGGGTGAACAGGTACGCGGTGCCCATCAGCACGCCGATCGCGGCGCCCCGCTCGGCCACGGGCGCGGCGAGCGCGGCGACCATCGCGGCGGAGCGCTCGTCGTGGATCCCGCCGGCGAACAGGATCTGCAGCTCGCGCGCGGCTGCCGGTGTGCTCGTGAGGAAGTCCTGGAGGACCCCGAGCTGGGCCTCCCACAACGGAAAGCTCGTGCGCGGCCCGACGTGGCCCCCGCATTCCGAGCCTTCGAAGACGAACTTGCGCGCGCCGGCTTCGAGGAACTGCTTCAGCAGCCCGGGCGACGGCACGTGCAGGAAGGTCGCGATGCCGGCCGCTTCGAGGTCGGCGGCCTGCGCCGGGCGGCCCCCGGCGATGATCGCGTGCGACGGGCGCAGCTCCCGGATGACCTCGAGCTGCGCGGCCTTCACGTCGTCGGCGGCGAAGCCGAGCACACCGACGCCCCACGGCGCGTCGCCGACCGCCTCGCGGGTCCGCACCAGGACTTCGCGGGTCTGGTCCGGACCGGACAGAGCCAGCGCGATGAACGGCAGCCCGCCGCCCGCGGCGACCTCGGCGGCGAACGCGGCCTGGTCGCTGACCCGGGTCATCGGCCCCTGCGCGATCGGCAGGGCGGTGCCGAACGCGCGGCTGCCCGCGGTGTCGGGGCCGAGCACCCGGGTGTCGGTGCCCAGCGCCTCCCCGACGGCGTCACGGATACCGCGGACGGCGGCGGTCACGGTGGCCCAGCGGTCGCGGAACCGGGTGGCGAGGAAAACGTCCTGACCGGCTTCGAGCGATTCGGCCTGGTTGTCGTGATTGTCTTTGGTGTTCCTGTTCCGGGCGACCAGGCGCCGGACGCCCTCGGTCACCACGGTCTCGGAGCCGTCCAGCCCGGTGAGCGCGACGGTGCTCGCGGACGGCAGCTCGGCCTCCGGGAGCAGCGCGAGCTGGGTGTCCAGCACGACTCCGGCGGCGCCGCCCGCGACCGCGGCGGCGGCGGTGTGCGGGCCGATCCCGCCGGCGGCCCAGACGGGCACGTCGAGCGATTCATCCGCGAGCAGGGCCTGCAGTAACACGAACGTGCTCAGCTCACCCACCCGGCCACCACACTCGTGACCACGGGTGATCAGACCGTCGGCCCCGCCCTCGACCGCCCGCGCGGCCGACGCGCGGCTCGTGACCTCGGCCAGCACCCGCCGTCCCGGGAAGTCCCGCGCAACGCAGGGGGAGTCTTCGGTGAGCAGCACCGTACTGACGGCTTCGGGCAGCTCAGCATCCGTTGGCAGGCGCGTGAGCCGGACTCCGAACCCCGCGGTCCCCCACTCCCCCAGCAGGGTGAGTTCCTCCGCCCCGGCAGGCCCGCCGCCGGTCAGGTCGAGCACACCGAGCGCGCCGCCGCGCCCGGCCGCCGCGACGCAGCGCGCCGACGGCCGCCCGAGCGGCGACACCGCGACTACCAGCTCGGCGGAACTGAAGTCGTCTTTCAGAACAGGCATAAGAACTCCCGCTACGCACGAAAGGGTGATAGGGCGTAACGGGGTGCAACTTAAACAGTGACGTCCGGTTTCGTCAACAACCCACCGTGATCTTCGTGTTCTGGTCCAGAAAAGCCGGGACCGGCCTGCACCGGGACATGGAGATTTAACGCATTCGTCACGTATCACCTGACGGGAACGTGAGCAAGGTTGCCTTGCCACCGACCCACGGCCAGGGTAGCTGACCTATCAGGCCGGGCCTGCAGGCACCACCACCCGGGGTAGCAACCGCTCCCGGTCAGTGGGAATGTGCCCTATTTCCCGGCTCAGGATGCCTTTTCGCCCGAGCCTTTTCCATCCCCGCGAACGAGGAATGTTTCCGGTCGTCAAATATACCCACAGTGGTTTGCGGGATTAATCGGCGAGGGTCGGTGACCGGCGGCTGCGCCCGGGGTGCGTTGTATCCGCCGCGCTTCGACGCGAGCGGCCCCGGCAGCGCGGGCCGACTAAACCGGCGGGGCGTTCCAGTCCGCCGACTTCGACCTCGTGCCGGATGCGGATTTCGACATGCCGGCCTACGTCCGTCGCACCTACTACAGCCGGCACGACGTGGCCCGGCGGTCGCTGCTCGTGCCGAGTTTCGACCACGCGCCCCAGGCCGAACAGCTGCCGCTGCCGGCGGTGGCCGACCTGCACCTCGTGCTCTACGCGGCCGGGGACGTGGTCATGCGGACCCGAGCGGCCGGGAAACCGGACCGTCGCCGCCGGGTCCCCGGCCGCCTGGAACTCCTGGCGCCCGGGCGGGCGAGCACCCGCGACTACGGTTTCTCCAGCGCCGTGGTTTCGGGTGGTGTCTTGTGTTTCCGCGGTCAAGGATTTCCGATCATGCTGAGCTATTCCGTGAACGCGACCTCGGCCGCGCCGCCCGCCGCCGTCTGGCGCCTGCTCCTCGACGCCCGCACCTGGCCTGACTGGTCGGCCGCCGATGGTCTGGACCTCGCGCGGTCCAGTGGGCTCGACCCGGACGGCCGGGACCCGGTCGGCGCCGTCCGCGCGTTCCGCACCGGGAAGATGGTCACCGGCGAGCGGCTGACCGGCCTCGTCGAGGAAACCCAGCTGACCTACGAGGACGCCTTCACCAAGGCCATCCACGACTACCGGGCCTGGCCGCGTACGCAGAGCGGCCGGCTCCCGCGTGAGACCGGAATAAGCTCCGCGGCCACAGCCTTCCCACTGTCAACGATTCCTCTCGATCGGAGAACTTGACGATGGAAACCTGGGACGCCATCCGCGCCCGCCGCAACGTCCGCGCCTACACCGCCGAGCCGGTGCCGGAAGAGGCGCTGACGCGAATCGCCGAAGCGGGCTGGCTGGCGCCCTCGGCCTCCAACCGGCAACGCCGCGATTTCGTGTTCGTCACCGATCGCGCGCAGCTGAAGGAGCTGGCCACGGTCTGGCGCGGAGCCGTCCACATCGCCGACGCCCCGGCCGCGATCGCCTTCGTCGTGCCCGAACCGGAAGACGAGCGAATGCTCCGGATCGACCAGTACGACCTGGGCCAGGCCACCTACGCGATGATGCTCGCCGCCGCCGACCTGGGGATCGGCACCGGCCACTCCTCGGTGGGCGACCAGGACAAGGCCCGCTCGATCCTCCACGTGCCCGGCACCCACCGGGTGGCCTACCTGCTCGGCGTCGGCTACCCCGCCGACCGCCCACTGCGGCCCATCGTGAAGCCGGACCGGCGCCCGTTCGACGAGGTCGTTCACCGCGGCAGCTGGTGATCTCCTGCCGGGCTGTGGTTTCTGGTGCTGCTGAAGGGTTTTCGCGCACGCTGGCTACGCTCCGCGTCGAACCGGCGTCGGACTTCGTGAACGGCCAGCTGCTCCACGTCGACGGCGGGATCACCACGGCACTCTGAGCCGGCCGTCCACAAGGGACGGTTGTCACATGGCGCTGTTGGTCTCGCCTTGCGCGCGCAGGAGGTCTTCGCGGGCCCGTGAGACCCGTGACCGGACGGTGCCGACCGGGCAGCCGCACACCTCGGCGGCGTCGGCGTAGGAGAGCCCGAGGAACTGGGTGAGCACGATCGCCTCACGGCGGTCCTCGTCGAGGCCGGCCAGCAGCACGCCGAGTTCGACCACGTCCTCGAAGCCCGCCGCCCGGCCCCGCGCGGTGTGGTCCTCGGCCGCGCGCTGCCAGTCCGCCACGCCGGAGATCCGCGGCCGCACCGCGGCAGACCGGATCTGATCGACGACGACCCGGTGCGCGATGGACAGCAGCCAGGTCCGTGAGCTGGACCGCCCCGCGAACCGGCGCAGCGAACCGAACGCCCGCAGGTAGGTCTCCTGGGTGAGGTCATCGGCCTCGGCCGGGCTCGTGCGGTGGGCCAGGAACCGCCAGACGTCGGCCTGGGTGGCCCGCACCCAGCGTTCCAGTGCGGCCTGGTCGCCGTGGGCAGCGGTCAGTGCGAGCGCCGTGATGCGCTCGTCCTCGTCGCCCCGGCCGCTGGACACGCGCTCACGGTAATGCACGAGGGGCGCGGGAACTCCGGAGGGCGTCCGGGCGACTATGTAGCCGTGAGTTGCGAAATCTTCCGCGAAGCGCTGTCGGCCCGGCTGGACTCCGAGCCCGGCCCGCTGCCCGGAGACCAGGTCGACGCGCACCTGGCCACCTGCCCGGCGTGCCGCGACTGGTACGCGCGCGGCGAGGCGCTGCGCCGCACCATGCTGGTCCGCAGCGCTCCCGCGGTGCCCGACCTCACCGCGTCGATCCTGGCGCAGGCACCGCCGGTGGCCCGCGAGAAATGGGGCCTTCGCGTGGCGCTGGGCCTGGTCGGGCTGGTGCAGTGCGGGCTGGCGTTCGCGCAGTTGCTGGGCATGGACACCGGGGTGCACGGCAGTGCGGCCACGGCCGGGCACCTGATCAACGAGAGCGCGGCCTGGAACCTCGCCGTCGGCATCGGCCTGCTGTGGGCCGCCCTGCGCACCCGCGCCGCGGCCGGGCAGCTCCCGATGATCGCGGGCTTCGTGCTGGTGCTGACGGTGGTCACCACCTCGGACCTCATCGGCGGCCAGGTGACGGCCGGGCGGGTGCTCACCCACGCATTCCTCGTCGTCGGCCTCGGCCTGCTGTTCGCGGTCCACCGGCAGCACCGTGCGCGCCAGGAGCCGGGCCCCGGCCTCGGCGACGAACTCGGCACCGAGGCCGAAACCCGGGTGCCGGACCGCGGTGCCCTCGGCCTGGCCCGCCCGGCCACGCGACGAGGCCGGAACCAGCACCGGCCGGCCGGACGGCATCACGCAGCCTGAGCCGATCAGGAATGGCCGAGCGCAGTGGCCGCTTTCGGCTGATTGGTGCGGAAAGTGTCCAAATAGGACTGCGCCTGGGCACCGGGCTTGGTGCCGCGGGCGAAGGCCTTCATGTTGCCCGGCCCGGTGTTGTACCCCAGCGCGAGCAGTTCCGGGGTCTGGTACGCGCCGTGGGCGGCGGGAAGCTGGGCGGCCAGGTCGTGCAGGTACCAGGCCTCGGCCTGGATCGCCAGGTCCGGGTCGTCCGGCAGCTGCTCCCAGGTCCGGCCGGCGAAGGGGCGGCCGCGCTTGGTCTGGTCGAACGTCGCCCGGTGCATGTTCGCGACGCCGAACGCGGCGTCCGGCTTGAGCTTCTGCCAGGCCCGTTCCAGCTCCGGGTCGTGGGGTTTGTACGACTCGTTGTAGAGGATCGCCAGCACCAGCTGCGGATCGACCCCGGCCTCGCCCGCGCGGGCACGGACCTGGGCGGCGTAGCGCGACGGGTCCGGGTTCGTCACCGACGAACCGGCCGGCCCGGTGGACCCGGCCGAGGCGGCCGGACCAGCCGGGGAACTCGGCGCGCTGGCCGAAGAACCGGGCGCACCACCGGTCCCCGGCGTCGCGGAGCACCCGGCGAGCGCCAATCCCGCCAGCACCGCCACGATCGCCGACGCGGTGAGCCGGGGTCTGCCCTCACGACGCTGCTTCATCATTCCGCCTTTCGCCGCTCACGCGGTGCCCGCCTGCGCGCGCAGGACTGTGCCTACTATGGGGTATACCGATTCTGCGGACTTCGCGGCGGGGCTGGAGGTCAAAACGTGTTCGGTTTCAGCCTGGATCACCTGCTTGTCCTGTTGGTCGCCGGCCTGTTCATCCTCGGGCCGGAACGGCTGCCGGAGTCGGCCCGGTGGCTGGCGCAGACGGTGCGGCGGGTCCGCGGTTTCGCCTCCGGCGCCCAGGAGCAGCTGCGCGCCGAGCTGGGGCCGGAGTTCCAGGAGCTGCGCAAACCGTTGCAGGATCTGCAGGCGCTGCGGGAGTTCAACCCCAGGACCGCGGTCACCCGCTACCTGCTCGACGACACCACCACCGCCGCCGAGCCCCCGGCCGCGACGATGACCGCGGCGGTGACCCCGCTGCGGGCCGGCGAGCGGGCGCCGATCGACCCGGACGCCACCTGAGCCCCGCGTACCAGGCCCAGCCGAGCACGACCGGCAGCAGCGAACCGCCCACAGCCAACACCCCGAAGGTAATGGCCCGGTAAGGTTCGCCCCATGATCGTCACCGTGCCGTCCCCCGCCGGCGCCGGCCCGGGGATGGTGCCCCGGTGAGCGTCCATCCCGGTGGCGCGGGCAGCCCGTTCTGGGTCGAGCTGGCCACCGCCGACCTGGACCGGAGCATGCGGTTCTACCAGCGCCTGTTCGGCTGGGAATACCAGCGCGTCAAGGATTCCGGCGGGCAGGTCTACCTGCTGGCGCTGCTCGACGGAGAGCCGGTCGCGGGGCTGCGGCCGCACCCGGGCGCGATCCTGGACTGGACGCTCTACCTGGCCACCCCCGATCTGGCCTCCGCCTGCGCGCAGGTGATCCGGCTGGGCGGCACCGTGCTGGAGACCCGCCCGGCCGTCGTGCCCGGCGTGGGCGCCAAGCTGCTCATCGACGACCCGAGCGGGGCGACCGTCGGCCTCGTCCAGCCGGCCGTGGACTACGGGTTCACCGCCGGCGTGCCCGGATCGCTGGTCTGGATCGAGTTCGTCACCCGCCAGGCGGAGATCGCCGATCGCTTCTACAGCCATCTGTTCGGCTACACCCAGCGCCAGTTCGGCGACGGCAGCGCGGTGGACTACATGGTCTACTCCATCGGGCCGGACTCGGTGATCGGCCGGGTGCGGATGGCGCTGGACACCCCCGCGGACGTGCCGCCCCGCTGGATCGCGCACTTCGCCGTCGACCCCGCCATGGGCTTCGACCGGACGCTGCACGAGGCCCGCGGCGCGGGCGCGCGGCTGCGCTTCGCCCCCTATTCGTCCACTTTGGGCAAGGTCGCCGTGCTGTCCGACCCCACCGGCACCCGGTTCGCCCTCATCGACCCGGCGCTGGCCTCGGACTGGGACTACCACTCCGCGGTCGACGACCCGTACGGCGACTGAACGCCCCTCACGCGCCGAACCACGCCCCGGCGGCGGCACGGAGGGCGTCGATGTCCGGCCGCGCCTCGCCGGAAGCCCACACCACATAGGAATCCGGACGGAGCAGGAGCGCGGTGACGTCGGTGTCCGCTTTGGCGCACACCAGCTCCACACCGTCCACATGCGAACCGCCGGCGGCCAAGCCGTTCGCGGTCAGGTCGATCAGCAGCGGCCGTGCCCGCCGGGCCAGCTCGCCGAGGCGGACCGTGCCGTCCGGCGTGTGCAGTTCGAGGTCCGGCGCGGGCCGGCCGGCCAGCGGGTGGGCGTCCGCGCCGACCGGGTAGCGGACGTCCGCGCCCGCGACGAGGTCCGCGAGCACCCGCACGACGCCCGGCTGGGTCAGCAGCTCGCCGAACAGCCCGCGCAGGCCGGTGACATCCTCCCCCGGGGCCAGCAACGCCGCCTGGGCCTGGGCGTAGGTGATGGTCCGCTCCGCGACCGCGCGCCGCTCGGTCTCGTAGGTGTCGAGCACTCCGGTTGAAGCGGTGCCCCGGAGCGCGGCCGCGAGCTTCCAGCCCAGGTTGATCGCGTCCTGCAGGCCGAGGTTGAGGCCGGTGCCGCCGGCCGCGAAAACGTGCGCGGCGTCGCCGACGAGGAACACCCAGCCCTCGCGGTACTTCTCCGCGACGCGGGTGTTGCCCCCGTTGATCCGGCGCAGCACGTGCGGGCCGTCGCCGGGCGGCGGGCCGATCGGAACGTCGGCGCCGAGCACGCGGTTGATGCTGGCCCGCATCTCGTCGAGCGTCATGGGCTCGCCGCTCTCGGGCTCGTCCCACTCGACCGTGGCCACGAGCGGCGGACGCCCGGGCAGCGGCGCGTACGAGAAGCCGCCACGCGCGGTCCGGACCGGCAGGAACGGCAGGACCGGCCCGTGCCCCGGCACGTTCAGCGCGCCGGTGGCCGGGTCGAGCCAATCCGACGGCACGGTGGCGTGCGCGCTGCGGCCGGTGCTCCGGTCGTAGGTGACGCCGGGGAAGCCGATGCCCGCGGCCTTGCGGACCGGGCTGTGCGCGCTGTCCGCGCCGACGACGTACCGCGTGCGCAGCTCGTAGGCCTGCGAATCCGGACCGCGGACGGTGAGCGTGACACCGTCTTCGTCCTGGGTGAGGCCGGTGAACTCGTGGCCGCGGCGGATCTCGACGCCGAGTTCGAGCGCGCGTTTTTCCAGCACCTGCACGGTTTTCAGCTCCGGCACCGGCAGGTTGTAAATCGGGCTTTCGTCGAGCAGGCCGAGGTGCAGGGGCATCGCGGCGAACATGAAGTAGCCGTTGTTGGGCCGCGGCGGGCCGGGCTGCCCGCTGAGCGGCTCGAACAGCCCACGCCGGTCGGCCATCGGCACGACCTGGCCGACCAGGCCGTTCGACCGGGGTTCCGGATTCGGCTCGGTGCGGCGTTCGAGCACGACCGGCCGGACGCCGCCGAGCGCGAGTTCGCAGGCGGCCATCAGGCCGTTGGGCCCGCCGCCGACGATGACTACGTCCATGGCTCTTCTCCTTTTCCG
Organism: Amycolatopsis sp.; assembly: GCA_036502365.1. Taxonomy (GTDB): domain Bacteria; phylum Actinomycetota; class Actinomycetes; order Mycobacteriales; family Pseudonocardiaceae; genus Amycolatopsis. The sequence goes on along the minus strand of DASXYS010000152.1, from coordinate 1,219 downwards.
GGCACGCCGGATAAACCCGCCTTCGCGGGCAATCGGATACGGGGGGTTCTGGGTCAGCGCGGGTCGGGCGACCCGGCGCGTAGCTGGTCGAAAACCTCGTGGAGCAAGGCGACGAGCGACCGGTCCGGCTGCCGCGTCCAGTGCGCCATCGCGGTGCCGAGCCCGGCCGCGACCACCGCGGCGAGGACCTGCGGGTACAGGTCCCCGGCGGCGGTGCCGGTGCGATCGGCGATGGCGGCGGTCAGCTCGTCCTGCGCCTGGGCGTGGGCGCGGAACACCTCGTGCTGGATCGCGGGCTGCGCGAGCAGCCCCTGGAGCGCGGTGGCGTAGCCGTCGTCGCGCGGGCCGCTTTCGGCCGGCTCGAACTGCGCGACGACCGCCGCGACCAGCGCGTCCCAGAGCGGCTCGTCCGCCGGGCGCTCCCGCAGGACTTCGGCGATGCGCTGCCCACGCTCCACATGCGCGGCGACCACCGCTTCGGCCTTGCTGGTGAAGTAATTGCGGAAGGTGCGCTCGGAGACGTTCGCCGCGACCGCGACGTCCTCCACCGAGACGTTGTCCCACCCGCGCTCCAGCGCGAGCCGGATGGTCGCGTGGCTCAACGCGAGACGGGTCTCGCGCTTCTTGCGCTCCCGCAGCCCTTCTGAGGTCATGGTGACCACCGTAGCGAAACTTTCCGGAATTGCAAAGTTGCCGATCCGGAAAGTTTGACGGGGTGGGGGGCGCCCTACCCCGCCTCCACCGGCCCGCCGGATGGGTTGCCGAGCGCCGGGCCGAAAGGCTGTCGGACATGACAAAACCCTTGCGCCGCAAGATCATTCCCGCGCTGACGGCCGGAGCGTGCGCCGCCGCGCTGGTGTCCGCGCCCGCGGTCGCCGCCGCCGCGCCCGGCCACGGCGCCCTGCTTGACGCGGTCCCCGTGCAGAGCCTCGACCAGGCCGGGGCCCGCGCCACGCTCGGCGCCACCCCGTTCGGCTTCGCCACCGCGCGGTACGGGCTCGACGCGTACCGGGTGACCTACCGGACGGCCGACCGGCGCGGCCGGACGACCACCGCGAGCGGCCTGGTCGTCCTCCCCCGGACCCGCGACCCGCGGACCGCCGTGTACGAGCACGGCACCCGCAGCAACCGGGCCGACGTCGCCTCGGTGCAGGAGTCCCTTCAGGACCGGCAGGCGGGACTGGTGCTCGGCGCGGCCGGGTACGTCGCCGTCCTGCCC
>DASXYS010000151.1:0-22267 GCA_036502365.1 Amycolatopsis sp. | reverse complement strand
GCCTCGACCAGCTCGGCCATCGCCCCGACGGTCTCCTCGATCTCCACGTCCTGGGGTGGGCGGTGGGCGTAGTACAGGTCGATCACCTCGACGCCCAGCCGCAGCAGCGAGGCGTCACAGGCGCGCAGCACGTAGTCCCGGGCACCGCGGATGCGGCGTGCCCGGTCGCCGGCGCTGCGGTCGATGCCGAACTTGGTGGCCAGCTGCACCTGGTCCCGGCGGCCGTGGATGGCCCGGCCCACCAGCACCTCGTTGTGCCCGGTGCCGTAGGCGTCGGCGGTGTCCAGGAACGTGATGCCCAGCTCCAGGGCCCGGTCGATGGTGGCCAGGCCGCCGTCCCAGTCGGCGGCGCCGTAGCTCTCGCTCATCCCCATGCACCCCAGGCCCATGGCGCTGACGGTGAGACCGGGTGAGCCGAGCGTGGTTCGGGTGATCATGCGCGGATACTCCTCCTGCCCGGCGGACCGGGCGGTACCTCGAGGGCTGACGAACGCCGCCGACACTAGGACTTGGAGCGCGCTCCAAGTCAAGCCGGAGGACCGGCCCCGCAGGAGGGTCAGGCGCGGGCCGATGAGGGGGAACGGTCCACCGGCAACAGGTCGCCATCGGGCCCGGACACCGCGTAGTAGGTGATGTGCATCGCGGTGGTGGGGCTGGCCTGCGCAGCGGTGCCTACCCGAGTTCGTCGTCGCGGAACGGGGAGAGCCGGGGGGCGGCGCGGATGACGTCCTCGGTGGCGAGGCTCGGGCACCCGCCGACCCGGCCGCGCTCGCGGGCGGCGACCAGGCTCTCGGAGGTACTGGGGGCTGCGGCCGTAGCGGTCCAGGATCGGGACGACGAGGGTGTCGCCGGTGCCGAGGAAGGCGTGGCACGCCTTCAGTTCGGGAGGCAGTGGAGGCCGTGTCCAGCCGCCGCGGGCCCGGATAGCAGCACGTCCGTCCGGACATCGACGGTCAGCCGGGTCGTGGCGGGGCCCCGGCGGGCCGGGCAAAATGGCCCACCGGGGAAAGAGGGCGCTTGCCGGTTCAGTGGAGGGCCGGGGCGGAGATGCCGGTCCCGCCTGGGAGGTCGGCGCCGAATTGTGCGATGACCGCGTCCAGGTCGAGCGGGGTGAAGGCCTCGCGGTCCACCCCGTCGGTCCGGTCGGCGGGCACCAGCCAGCACACTTCGAACTCCAGGCCGTCCGGGTCGATGACGTACAGCGACTTGGTGGTGCCGTGGTCGATCTCGTTGGCCAGCGCACCTGCCTGCACCAGCTTGCCGCGGATCTGCTTCAGCTCGGCCAGGGTGTCCACCTCCCACGCCAGGTGCGCGAGCCCGGGGCGTCGATCCGAGCTCGGCGGGGAAGCCGGGGCCTCGATCTGGAGGAAGGCCAGATCGTGGTCGTTGGTCGACTCCGCGGCCTGCAGGAACGCGCCCTCGGGCACCTTGTCACCGTCGGCGTGGAGGCTGAAGACGGTGCGGAAGTTCAGGAGGTCGGTGTAGAAGGCGACGCTGCGTTCGACGTTGCGGACGTAGAGCACGGCGTGGTTGAGGCGCTGGACTGGCATGTCATTCCTCGCTTAGTTACGATCAGTACGTAACCCCACCATAGGGATGCGGCGAGGACCTCACAAAAGGCACTTTGATGTACGCAAAGCACACCACTGACCCTGACCGTGCCGCCGCCCCGCAGCCGGGCGACGCCCGGCCTGCCGATGCCCCCCACCCGTGCGAGAGCTGGCCGGACAATGGCCTGGGATTCCGGGAGACCCTCGACCGGATCGGCGACAAGTGGTCGGTCCTGGTCATCGGCATCCTCAGCCGCGGTCCCTTGCGGTTCGGCGCGCTGCACCGGCGCGTTCCCGGCGTCTCGCAGCGCATGCTCACCCTCACCCTGCGCCATCTGGAACGCGACGGGGTCGTCTCCCGCACCGTCTACGCCGAGGTGCCCCCGCGCGTCGAGTACCGCCTGACGCCACTGGGCCAGAGCCTGCGCACCATCGTCGACGCGCTCGCCCAGTGGGTCACGGACCATCACGGCGAGATCGAGAGCGCGCGTCACCACTACGACGCTGAATGACACTCGTGTCCCAGCTCGCCAAGGCGGACCATCATCGTTCTCAGCGCCGACGGCTGTACCGATGTTTCCCCGAGGCCGGGCCTCCCGAGGTGGCTGTGCCAGACTGCGGTTGATCAGGGAAACCACGACGGCACGGGAGAAATCGGCGTATCCATGACTGTTGCCCTGGTCCCCGGAGCCGACGGTGCCGGCAAGAGCGGGCCGGAGCGGTTCGCGGAGTTCCTTCGGATCTACGCCTCGCTCAACACCCGGATCGCCTACGCCACCGACCTCGGCATTCCCCTGGAATGGGTGCCCGGCTACGTCGCCCCGGATCCCGGGCGACGCCGTGGCCGGCGGCGGCGCGAGCAGTCGAGCGGGCTGGAGTGGCTCGTCTGGTGTGTCCGTAATGGCATCGACTCGTTCGCCGAGGTCCGGGTCGAACACGTCGAACGCTGGCTCGACGACCTGGCCCGCGCGGGGTACAGCGGCGCCACCCGCGGCCGGATGCTGTCGGCCGTGTCCGCGTTCTACCAGAAGTACCTGCTGCGGGAAGGGCTGGCCGGGCACAATCCCGTCGCCTTGGTGGATCGGCGGGCCCAGCAGGTCAACCGGGCGGCGGGCACGCCGTCCGCCACCAAGCGGTGGTCGTTCGAGGCGTGCCGCGCGCTGCTGCTGGCCGCTTACCTGCTGGCCGAGCACCGCCGCGACGGGCGCCGGGACCGGGCGATGGTCGAGATCCTGATCGGCACCGGGGTCCGCGCGGAAGAACTCGTCGGCGTCAACCTGCTCGACTACCGCCGTGCCGCGTCGAGGGACATCGGTGTGCTGCGGGTCCACGGCAAGGGCGGCAAGGACCGCGAGGTCGCTCTTGCCGTTCCGGTCGCCGATGCGGTCGACGCCTATCTCGCCCAGCGTCGCCCGGCCGCGGTGCCAGCCGTACGCGGAGACGTCGGCCCCCGACCAGCCGAACCGCTGTTCGTCACCAGCACCGGCCGTCGAGTTCATGTGTCCCATGTGGACGCCGTGCTGCGCCGGCTGTGCGCGACGTTCGCGCCGGAGCCGGACGCCGCGCCGCCTCGGGCGCGCTGGCTGGCCGATCTCCTCGCGACCGCGCAGGCGGCGTTCATCGCCACGCACCTGGCTCCGCTGCGGGAAACCATCCACCCGCATTCCGCCCGGCATTCCTACGCCACCTACGCGAAGGAACGGGGCGTGGGGCTGCGTCAGGTCCAGCAGGACCTCGGCCACGCTTCGCTGTCCACCACCGAGATCTACCTGCACGACGAGGACAGCATCCGCAACTCCGCGGCCCACGAGCTGTCCCCCGCCCTGCACCGCGGGTGGCTGGCCACCGGCCCGGTCTGACGGCCCGCTCACTACGATCCGGGGAACCGTCCAGTAGCAAAAGGAGCGACCCGTGCCCGAAACCGCCGCGCTGAAGGCGGACTGCGCGAACTGCTTCGGGCTCTGCTGCGTCGCCCTCACCTTCACCCGCTCGGCCGACTTCGCGATCGACAAGGCCGCCGGCGACCCTTGCCACAACCTCCAGCCGGGCTTCGGCTGCGGCATCCACGACCAGCTGCGGCAACGGGGGTTCCCCGGCTGCTCGGTCTACGACTGCTTCGGCGCCGGGCAGCGGATCTCGCAGATCACCTTCGGCGGCCGCAGCTGGCGCGACGATCCCGGGACGGCTCGGCAGATGTTCGCCGCACTGCCGGTGATGCGGCAGCTACACGAACTCCTTGCCTACCTGATCGAAGCGCGCAGTCTCGACGCCGCTCTCGAGTTGCACGATGACCTCGGGACCGCACTCGAGGAGACCGAGCGGCTGGCCGCAAGCGACCCCGAAAGGCTGCTCACGGTCGACGTCGGCGAGCAGCGCGGGCGCGTCAACGGGCTGCTCCTGCGGACGAGCGAGCTGGTGCGCGCCGCCGTCCCAGGGAAGAAGAAGGACCGGCGCGGGGCAGATCTGATGGGCGCGAAGCTCAAGGGCGCCGGCCTCCGGGGCGCGAACCTGCGCGGCGCGTACCTCATCGCGGCGGACCTGCGTGATGCCGACCTGCGGCTGGCCGACCTGATCGGCGCGGACCTCCGGGACGCGGACCTGCGCGGGGCGGACCTCACCGGCAGCCTGTTCCTCACCCAGTCACAGGTCAACGCCGCCCGAGGGGACGCCGCGACGAAGCTTCCGCCGGGTCTTACCCGTCCCTCTCACTGGTGACTTTTCCGTTCTGCGCCAAGCAATCCTCGGCCGAGGTGCGGAAGGCGGCCACCAGGTGATTGCGGTCCGCGGCCCGGGTGGCCACGACGACCTTGCCCGGCTCGACGCCGTGCAGCGGGATCGTGGTGAGGTCGCCGCGGAGGCCGGCCGCGTGCAGGGCGGCCGGCACGATGGCCACGGCCTGCCCGGCGGCGATGCATTCGAGCTTGTCCTCGATGGTCTCGACCAGTGGCCCGTCGGGTGCGGGGAGGCCGCCCGGGCGCGGGTCGATCCGCCAGTACGCGTCGAAGTCCCGGTTCGGGAAACGCGGGATCGGCTCGCCCTCGATGTCGTCGAGCGTGACCGACTCCTTGCCCGCCAGCCGGTGCCCGAGCCGGACGAGCAGCAGCTTCGGCTCGTCGTAGAGCGCCGTGACGTGCAGCCCGTCGGTGTCCATCGGCAGCCGGGTGATCACCGCGTCGGCCCGCTGGTCGAACAGGGCCTCGCGCGCCTCGTTCCACTCCAGGTGCAGCGTGCGCACTTCGGCGCCGGGGTGGTGGTGGCGCAGGTTCTGCACCGCAGGGGTGACGATCAGGCCCGCGGTGTAGCCGACGGTGATCCGGGTGGGCTGTGCGGCGGCGCGGGCGGCGGCCGTGGCCTGCTCGGCCGAGCGCAGCAGAGCGTGTGCGCGGGGCAGGAATGCCTCGCCAGCCTCGGTGAGCCGGGTGCCTTGCCGCGTGCGGTCGAGCAGGCGGGCGCCCACCTGGGTCTCGAGCTGGCTGATCTGCCGGCTCAGCGACGGCTGGGCGATCCGCAGCTCGGCCGCGGCCCGGCCGTAGTGCAGGTGTGACGCGACGGTGGCGAAGTAACGCACCAGCCGAAGGTCGAGATCCGTCATGCCTCGATCGTATTACCTGGTCCGGAACAGGTCTTTGATCACTGTGGGTGCACAGCCCTAGCGTGGGATTTATGCCTGCTGACAACGAAATCCCGGTGCGCCGCTTCTACCAGGCCCTCGTCACCGGTGACCCGGAGCTGGTCGACGACGCCCTCGCCGCCGGCTGGGAAAGCGTCCCGCCGCTGCGCACCGGCACCGGTCCGGAGGCGTGGAAGGCGACCATCGGCCACCTCCGCAGCGCCTTCGGCGAGCTGGAGACCGAGATCGAGGACGTCGTCGTCAGCGGGGACCGGGTCGCGGTGCGGGCGGTCACCCGCGCGAAGCACACCGGTCCGCTGCTCGGCGTCGAAGGGACCGGCCGCGAAGTCGAGTTCCGGGCGGCCGACTTCCACCAGGTGGCCGACGGCCGGATCGTGCGGACCTGGCACCTGGAGGACTATTTCGGGATCGCCCGGCAGATCGGCTTGGAGTTCACCCGTGGCGCTTGAGGGGAAAACGGCGGTGGTCACCGGCGCGGCGCGGGGCATCGGGTACGCGTACTGCCGGCGGCTCGCCGCGGACGGGGCGAACGTGGTCGCGGTCGACCTCAACGACCCGTCGGACGCCGTGAAGGAGCTGGAGGGCGGCGGCGATCACCTGAGCCTGGTGGGCGATGTCAGCGAGCCGTCGCAGATCGACGCGGTGGCCGGCACGGTCCTCGACCGGTACGGGCGCTGCGACATCCTCGTCAACAACGCCGGCATCTTCCCGATCGCCGACCTCGACCACGTGACCATCGAGCTGTGGCGCCAAGTGCAGGCGGTCAACGTCGAAGCGATCCTGCTTTTCGCCCGGGCGTTCGCGCCGGGGATGCGGGCCGCCGGGTGGGGACGCGTGGTCAACACCGGCTCGGGCATCACCCTGACGCAGAACCGCGACCTCGTGTACCTGACCAGCAAGGGCACCGTGCACGCGCTGACCCGGGCACTCGCCAACGAGCTGGGCGAGAGCGGCATCACGGTCAACGCGATCGCGCCCGGGCTGGTGCCGACCGAGGGCTTCCTCGGCCGCGCCAGGGCGAACGGCCCGACCGCCGATGAAGTGTTCGCCCGGATGACGGCCCTGCAGACCATCAAGCGCCCGTCGGTCCCGGCCGACCTCGCCAACGCGCTGGCCTTCCTGGTCTCGGACGACGCCGGCTTCATGACCGCGCAGATCCTGCACGTCGACGGCGGCGTCACGCGTACAGGGGCCTGACCGTGCTCGAGACGCTCGCCGATCGTTTCAGCACTTCGCCGCGTTCGCCGGTGCTGCGCTCCCCCGCCGACCACGGGCTGGACTTCGAGGACGTCACGTTCCCCTCAGCGGTGCCGCCAACGGAGGCGTGACCAGCAGTGGCCGGTTCGAATCACGGGATGTCGTGGGTTCCCTGCGGTATGTGCGATCGCGTGACGACCTGCGAGGGGCGGGGATCGCGCTGTTCAGCCGATGCCTGGGCGCCAACGCCACGTTTTTCGCGATGCAACGGGCTCCGCACGAGTTCGCGGACGTGCGCTGTCTGGTCGCGTGCCAGCCGGCGTCGCCGCGTGCGCTCCTCGGGCCAAGGCTGGCGGGGCTCGGCATCCCGGCCGGGCGGATGGCGGAGCTGGATCGGCTGATCCGGCTCCGCACCGGTTTCGGCCTCGACGAGATGTCCCCGGTCGGCCCGGCCGGCCGCGTCCGGGTGCCGACCTTCCTCTACCAGGTCCACGACGACCTCATGACCAGGCCGTCCGACGTCCAGGCGGTCTTCGACGCCATCCCCGCGGACGTGCCGAAGGAGCTGTCCTGGATCCACGGCACCACTCGCCGCTGGGACGGCTACCGGCACTTTCAGCGGGACCCGGGCCGGATCCTGGAGTGGCTGGCCCGGCACTCGGGCTGATCCTCACCTGCTCACGGGCCGGGTCGCGCCGACCACAACGCCGTTCACGCGGGCGAGCCAGCTGCCGCAGAGGCAGCGCACGTAGTCGGCGCGGCTGCCGGCCGAGCCGGGGACGGTCGCGGAGGCGGGCAGCTCGCCCAGTGGCCAGCCACAGCGGGGGCAGTGGTTTTCTTCCATGCCCCGAGCATGCTGTAATGTGTCAGTGCACTTCAACCCTTACGGTGGGTCGGGCGCCCAAGTGGCCGCCGATCTGGCCACCCTGAGCCTGCGACCCGACGCCGGCGCCACCGAGGTACTGGCCATCGCGCGTACCCACGCGATGGCGCTGACCGAGGCCACCGACGACGAGGCCGTGCGCATCCTGGCCTGGGGCCGCCGGCTGTGGCGAGTGTTCGGCGCCCCGCCCGCCGAGCGCGTCGACCTGGTGAACGACCTGCTCACTACCGCGGCCTGCCGCCCGTATATCTCGCGCCACGACGGCAGGCCGCCGCACCTGCACTACTCGAGCGAGGGCGCCGGCCGCGTCGAGCGTGTGTACGGCTACACCGCGGGCGGCCTGGCGCACCTGGTGTGCGAAGAGCCGGACCGGCTCGGGTTGTGCGCCCGCGAGGGCTGCGGGGTCGCCTACGTCGACACCTCGCGCAACGGCCGCCGTCGTTACTGCTCCACCCGGTGCGGGACGCGGGTCGCGGTCGCCGAGCACCGCGCCCGCCAGGCCGGCGCCTAGAACCGGGCTCGTCTGTCCACACAGGACCGGAAACGACAAAGGCGAGGAGCTGTCCGCTCTCTCGCCTCTTCCGACTTATAGCGCACCCCGGGGCGTGCGGCAAGGCCCGACGTGGTCCGCGCGCAGGGCCTGCACACGCGCAGCCTCGAAGTGCTGGACCAGCGGGGCTTGCTCGAGCGGTTCCTCGCATTCGGTACGCAGCACCCGGTCAGTGGCTTCTTCGCCGGCATCCCCCAACCGCAACCGGACCGGCTGGACACCACGTACCCGTTTGTCCTCGGCATCCCGCAGACCACCGCCGACCGGTTGCTGAACGAGCACGCCGCCGAGCTGGGCGTCGAGATCCGGCGCGGCTGCGCACTGGTCAACCTGGGCTGGAAACTGGCCGCCGAGATCAACGGCTGGGCGCCGGAAGGGCTGCTGGACAGCTACGAGACCGAACGGCACCCGGTGGCCGCCGACGTCCTGGACAACACCCGGGCGCAGGTCGAGCTGGGGTCGCCCGAGCCGGGGGCGCGGGCCGTGTGCCGGCTGGTGTCGGAGCTGATGGACTTCGAGGAGGTGAACCGGCTCCTGATCGGGAAGATCAGCGCGATCGAGATCCGCTACGACTTCGGCGAGGGGCACGAGCTGCTCGGCCGTCGGCTGCGTGACGTGACGCTGAAGCGCGGCCGCCTCTACGAGCTGATGCACGAGGGCCGCGGGCTGGGTGGACCGGGTCGACCACGTTGTCGACGTCAGCGAGGAAGTCGACGCGCCCGCGGTGCTGCTGCGACCGGACGGGCACGTCGCCTGGGCCGGGGAAGATCAGGAGGATCTGCTGAGGCAGCTGCCGAAGTGGTTCGGCGCCGCGGTCGGCTGACCGATCGGCGGGGGTTCGTTCGGGACGGGCCCCCGCTCCGGCACGCTCGGCTGCAAATGCGTAGCGCCTGCCAGAGGGCGTCGAAATACTGCCGGGATGATGCCTCCCCTGCTTCGACCACGTGCGCTGGGCCCGGGGATCTGGTGGCCATCGCCGCGCTGTCCGGGCCGCTCCATGACGAGCAGGTCCCGGGACTCGACCAGGCGGTGGCCCAGCTTGAGCGAATGGGGTTCCGGGTGCGGTGCGCGCCGCTGCTGAAAGCCGGGCGGCGGCACTGGTGGAGTTCGGCCCCGGCGGCCGCGATCGCCGACGAGTTCAACGGCCTGCTGCGGGACCCCGAAGTGCGCGCGATCATCGCCCACGACGGCGGGCAGACGGTGCTCGGGTACCTCGACCTGATCGACGTTGAGGCGATCACCGCCGATCCCAAGCCGATTCTCGGGTACAGCGACATCTCGTTGCTGCACCTGGTCCTGCACTCGCGCACGGGTTTGGCCGGCTTCCACGCCGATCTGGCCACGCCCGGGCTCGGCGAGGCCTGGCAAGCCGCGCCCACCGCGCGCCGGCAGGTGCTCGAGGGCCTCTATTCCGCGTTGCTGACCGGTTCGGAGCCGGTCGGCAGGCTGCCGACCGGGCCGGCGTGGGAGTGCTGGCGGGCCGGTCGGGCCGAAGGGCCGCTGATCGGCGGAGTGCTCAACCGCATCGTGCGGGCCCAGGCGACCCGGTTCGCGCTGCCACTCGACCGATTCGACGGCGCGGTGCTGTTCTGGGAGGAGCTGGGCGGCGAGGCGTCGTGGGTGTGGAGTGACCTGCAGGTGCTGCGGCACTGCGGCGTCCTCGACCGGATCGCGGGCATGGTCGTCGGGGTGCCGACGGCGATCGGCGGACTGGACTCGGCGGGTGCTTCACCGACGCTGCCGGAGATCGTCCTCGACGTCCTCGGCGACCGTGACATCCCGGTGCTGGGCCAGGTCGAGTTCGGCCACTCCGGCCCGAACCTCCCGATGCCGGTCGGCATCCGCGCCGGCCTCGATGCGGGACAGCGGACCTTGTCGCTGCTCGAACCGGCGGTCCGGCCACGCGTGGCATCGGAACCGGCCGGCTGACGCTCCGGCGTTCGGGCCAGCTCGTTGCCGCTCAGGGTTTGTGTGCCCGGATCGAGAGCTGGAGCGGACTGTCTCCGCCGCCTTCGGTGAAGCGGTCGAGGACGAGGCCGGCGTCGAGGAACATCAACAGCAGGTCCGGCAGCGGCCAGTGCGCGGCGCCCACCTTGTCGCGAAGTCCCTGGTCGGTCCAGGAGTCGGTAGTCCACCCGCTTTCCCGGTAGCCGCGGCGCAGGACCAGCGCGGCCGGGTCAGACCGGTCGGCGAAGCGACCACAGAAACACGGGTGCACTCCGATGTGGACGAACACCCCGCCGGGCTCCAGCACCCGCGCGGCTTCGCGCACCACGTTCGGATAGCCGGGCATGTCGGTGTGCACGAGGACCGCGACCGCCGCGGGCACCGAACCGTCGCGCAGGGGAAGCCGCTCCGCGTTCGCGCGCGCGACGGGCAGCCGGGGCTTCGCGTAGCGCAGCATCTCTCCCGACAGGTCGACGCCCACCGGCGTGCGGCCGAGCGCCCGCACCGTTTCGGCGTGCACGCCCGTACCGCAGCCGATCTCCAGGCACGGCCCGCTGCCAGGGCCGAGCAGCGTGGTCATCGCGAGCCCGACCTCCAGCGGGTCGTCGTCGCCTTGCCCGGCAAGGAACTCCAGCTCGTACCAGTCGGCGATGTCGTCGTAACGGGCCCGCATGCCTCAGGTCTACCGGCCGCCGGACGGCCCGACGACCGGTTTTGCTTTCGGCGTAAGCCTTCAAGTAGGGGCCAGGGACGATCTCCCGTGCCGCGCGGACCGTGGCTATGAGGCGCGCTTCGCCGACGTCGCGGAACTCCTCGCGCTGGGGGAAGAGTTCGCGGACGAGGGTTTCGCGCACTACCGGGTTCAGGCGAAGCCCTTCTCCCCCATGACTTCCCGCATCATCTCAGTCATGGGGGAACCGGTGCGGCCCGGCACTCCTCGACGGCGCCGCTTGAGCTGCAGGAACCTCAGGCGCCGGCGCCGCCGTCGACCGGGATGATCGCGCCGGTCACCATCGAGGCGCGGTCGCTGAGCAGCCAGGCGGCCGCCTCGGCGACTTCGCGCGGCTCGGCCATCCGCCCGAGCGGGACCGACGCCTTGATCTGCTCGATGATGCCGGGGGTCGCGGACTCCCACGCGTCGATCATCTCCGTGGCGGTGCCGCCGGGGGTGATGCCGTTGACCCGGATGCCGTCACCGGCCCAGCTCACCGCGGCGGTTTCGGTGATGCTGTTGAGCGCGCGCTTCATCGCGCCGTACGCCGGGAGCCGGGGGTTCGCGCGGCGGCTGCCGATGCTTGAGGTGTTCACGATCGCCCCGCCGCCGTTGCGGCGCATCAACGCGGCCTCGGCGGTCATGGCGGTCCAGTGCGAGCGGAAGTTCACCGCGAACTGCTCGTCGATGTCCTCGTCGCTCGTGGTGTCGAGCGGGCCGGGCCGCTGCTGTACCGCCGCACCGTTGTTGAAGGCGCCGTCGAGCCGGCCGTGCAGCTCTTCGACGCGGCCGATGGCGGCGCGGACGGCGTCCCGATCGGCGAGGTCGAGGGCGACCGCGTCGGCGACGCCGCCGTCCGCACGGATCTCGGTGACGATGCGGTCGAGGGCTTCGGTGCCTCGGGAGGCGAGTACGACGGCCGCGCCCTCCCGGGAGAAGAGCCGGGCGGCGGCCTCGCCGATGCCGCGGCTGGCGCCGGTGATGAAAACGACCTTGCCGGTGAGCAGGCCGATCGGAGTGGTGTTGGTGGTCATGCCCCAAGCATCACCGCGGTCCGGGATCCGGAGACAGGCACAGACGGTACTAGGGTCCGCCGCCGTCGAAGGGGGCACACTCGGGGTATGGGCAAACAGGAACTCGGGGCGTTCCTCCGCAGCAGGCGTGAACGGCTCCGGCCGGAAGACGTCGGGCTGCCGTCCGGCCCCCGGCGGCGGACCCCGGGGCTCCGGCGTGAGGAGATCGCGGTGCTCGCGCACATCTCCACCGAGTACTACGTGCGGCTCGAGCAGGGCCGGGCGCCACGTCCGTCGGCCGAGGTCCTCGCCGGGATCGCGGGCGCGCTGCGGCTCACCGCCGCGGAGTCCGACCACCTGCACGTGCTCGCGGGCACCGCGCCCGCCCGGAACGGCCGGCACCGCCGCGATGTCCGCCCGAGCATCCTCGCCCTCCTCGAGCGGGTCCCGCAGACGGCCGGATTCGTGACGTCCGCGGTGTTCGAGGTGCTGGCGTGGAACGATCTCGCGGCGGCCCTGATGGAGGACTTCGCCGCGCTCGCCCCCGAAGACCGCAACCTCGCCCGGCGGGCGTTCCTCGGCCCGGCGCGGCCGGACGCGAGCCCGTACGGGATCTCCGACGCTTCGGAGTTCCGGCAGCACGTCGTCATGGAGCTGCGGGCCACGCTCGCCCGGTACCCGTCGGATCCCGCGGTGACCGGACTGGTCGAGGACCTCCGGGCCGGCAGCCCCGAGTTCGCCCGCCTCTGGGAACGGCACGACGTGCAGGCCGCGCCGATGCTCACCAAGACCTTCCGCCACCCGGCCGTTGGCAAGATCACCGTCGACTGCGACTCCCTGGCCCTCACCGACCGCGATCAGCATCTCGTGCTCTACACCGCGCCGGTGGGATCTCGTGACGCGGAGGCGCTGGCCCTGCTCAATGTGCTGGGCACCGACAGCGTCAACACCGGCGGACCGCTCTAGCCGTCGATCTGCTTGTGGATCCAGGTGACCACAGTGTCGGTGGCCGAGAGCGCGCGCCAGCCGCGACTCCACCAGCACCACCACCTGGATCGGCCGAAGGACTGCCCCGATTCGGATCTATCCGGTGAGGCAACCTGCCTGCTCGATGCGTTTGACGCGGCGAAGGGCGATCCGCAGCCATTGGGAGCAAAGCAGCGCGAGTACTGCGGAGCCGACCAGCCACCAGAACAGGTCCAGGAAGGCGTGTTCCGCACCGGACGGCAGCGCGCGGGTGAGGGCTACCGTGTAGAGCGAGCCGCCGATCGCGCCGCCGATACGCTGCACGATGTTGACCTGGGTGGTGGCGTCGGGAAGCTGGTCCGGCTGCACCGTCTGGTACGCCGCGATCCCGGGGGGTACGGCAGTCAGCGCGACCGCCATCCCGAGCAGGACCAGCAGCGCCTCGATCAGGATCGGGTTCGCGTCGGCGTCCGCGCCCACGAAGACGAAGGCCAAGGTGGTCATGAGCGCGAACAGGCTGCCCCAGGTGGCGACGAGGCCACCGCCGTGCCGGTCGGTGAGCCGCCCGGCCACGGGCAGGATGACCGCGGTTCCGACGCCCAGCGCCAGCATCCGCAGCCCGGTGCCGATCACCCCGTCGTGGTGGAGAAGCTCGAAGTACAGCGGGAACACCAGCGCGGCACCGAACATCAACGCTCCGCTGAACACGGCGGCGCAGCTGGCGGCCGCGTAGACCGGACGGCGGTACAGCCCCAGATCCAGCAAGGGGTTCGCCCGCCGCCGGGTCCGAACTACGAACCCTGCCAGCCCGGCCACCCCGATGAGCAGCGGAACCAGCACGGAGATCGCCGCCGGCGTGCCTGCCGAACTCCAGGCGGTCAATGCGTAGACCACCATCGGCAGGCCGGCACCGATCAGGAGGAAGCCCTTCCAGTCCAAAGTGGACGTGCTGGTGCGCTCACCGCGTGGCACGTAGCGGAGCCCCAGTGCCAGCCCGATCGCGCCGATGGGGAGGTTGATCAGGAACAGCCATTCCCAGGACGCGCTGTGCAGCACCAACCCGCCCACGACGGGGCCGAGGGTCGGCGCGAGCGCGGCCGCGATGCCGAGAGTGGCCATCACGCGGCCGAGACGCCGGGCGCCCACCGCCTGCCCGATGATGGTCTGCCCAGCGGGCACCAGCAGCCCCGCGGCCAGGCCCTGCACCACCCGCAGCCCGATCAGCCACCCGATGTCCGGGGCGGCGGCACACAGGCCGGACGCCACGGTGAAGGCGACGAGCGCGTACAGCCAGAGCCTGCCTGGCCCCAACCGCTTGCCCATCCATCCGCACAGCGGCAGCGACACCGCCAGCGCGACGAGGTAGCCGGTGGCGATCCACTGCGCCTGGTCGAGGCCGGTGTGCAGGTCGGAGCTGATGGTCTCGAGGCCGATGTTGGTCAGCGAGGCGTCCAGCCCGGAGGCGAACGCGCCGAACACGATGACCAGTGCCAGCCGCCAGACCGGCCAGCCCAGCCGGTCTTCCGCCTCGGGCTCCGGTGCTTCGGTCGCCTTCGTCACGCCGGCACCTCGCCGGACTCCTGTGGAACCCGCAGCGGCGCGAGGGCCCGCGACCACGCGACGACCTCGTCGAGCATGCGGGTAAGCGTCGGCTCCTGGTGGTCGCCCGGGGCGAAGACACCCGGCTGGGTCATGTCGGTGAGCTGGAAGTCGGTGAACAACGACAGTGCCACAGTGGTGCGGACGTCGGCGATCTTGACCTCCGCCAGCGTCACCCGGAGGTGCTCCACCGCGCGGACCCCGCCGTGGAGCCCGTAGCTGACGAACCCGGCTGCCTTGTCGCCCCATTCGGCGAACAGGAAGTCGATGGCGTTCTTCAGTGCCGCTGTCATCGAGTGGTTGTACTCCGGGGTGACGAAGACGAACCCGTCGAAACCGGCGATGGTCTCCGCCCACTGGCGGGTGTGCTCGTTGGCATAACTGCCGATGGCCGCCGGGACCTCCTCGTCCAGCATCGGGAGCGCGAAATCGGCGATGTCGACCAGTTCGAAGGTGGCGGCGTCCGCCGGAACGTGCCGCGCGGCGACCTCCACCACCCACTCGGCCACCATCGTCGCGCGGCGACGAGGGCGGGTACTTCCGGTGATGACGGCGATCCTGGTCATGAGTCCTCCGTTGGGGCATTTCCTGGCGCGATTCTCAGTACAGTACACGTTGTACTGTACTGAGTGCAACGACCGTTGTACATCGGCTACGATCGACTCATGAACAGGTCAAACACGGCCGACCGGCGCCCCCAGCGGTCCCCCGACAAGCGTCAGGCGATCCTCGACGGCGCGCGGGCAACCTTCGCCCGGGAGGGCTACAGCCGGGCAAGCATCGACACGATCGCCGCGGCCGCCGAGGTCTCCACGCGCACTCTCTACAACCACTTCGGCGACAAGGCCCGGCTGTTCGAAACCGTCATCCACACCAGCGCCACCCAGGTCGCCGAATCCCAGCTCGCCCTCATCGACCACTACCTCAGCGACGTCACCGACCTCGAAGCCGCCCTCACCGGGTTCGCCCGCGCGTGGGCGACGCCGAACCCGGCGTATGCCGATCACCTGGCCCTCGTCCAGCAGATCAGGGCGGAGATCGGACATCTGCCACCTGCCGTCATCGAGGCCTGGCATGAGGCCGGGCCGCGCCGGGTGCACCGCGAACTCGGCCGGCGGCTGCGGGTGCTCGCCGACCGTGGGCTGCTACGCGTCGACGACGCCGACCGCGCCGCGTTCCACTTGGCCCTGCTCGCGTCCGCCGAGGTCGACAGCCAGACCCGCCACGGGGCGCTCCCCATCACCGACGCCGAGATCGCGGCGATGGCCACGGCCGGTGTCCGCACCTTCCTGCGTGGCCACCAGCCGTGAGCGGCGGTTCACCGTGCCGTCTCCGCGACCTGCATGACGTTCCGGCTGTGCCAGGACTTCGCGTCGATGAGCCCCATCCGCAACGCGATCTCCTCGACGCAGGCGATCCGCCAGCGAATCAGGGGTGCCGGTATCGAGCCAGGCGAAGCCCCGGCCGAAGTCGACCAGGTCGGCCCCGCCCGCTGCCGGATACGCCAGCCCTGGTCGGCACCTGAGTGGCCTGCTCGTCGCCACCCGGCGCTTTCTTCAGGAGCCGTCGATCTGCTTGTGGATCCAGGTGACCACGGCGTCGACGCGGGCGGTGGTTTCCAGGCCGGGTTGCGGGCAGTCCGGCCCGTTGTTCTCGACCGCCACGATCTGCCCGTTCTGGTCGCCGTCGGGGATGAAGTACGGGGAGCCCGAGTCGTCGGGGCACGGGCTGTTCTCGACGGTCCGCGGATCGACCGAGTCGATCTCCAGCTCGTACTGGTGCACCTTCTTCACCGCGAACCGGCCGCGTTTGAGGTGGTCGGACTGGATGGTGTCGGTGGCCGAGAGGGCGCCCCAGCCGGCGAACGACAGCGGGTCGTCGACCTTCGGCGTGCGGTCCGGCAAGGCCAGCGGCTTGATGTCGGTGATCGGGGTGCTCAGCCGGGCCAGTGCGAGGTCGTTGACCGCCGACTGGCGCACGTCCACGACCTGCACCACGTGCCCGCGCGGGTCGGAGTTGCTGATCTTCCCGATGGTGACGTCCATCGTGAAGTCCGGCTTCCCGCCGGTCCGGACCATGTTGACGTCGTGAAAGCAGTGCCCGGCGGTGATGATCCAGTCCGCCGCGATCAGCGAGCCGCTGCAGCCGCCGCTGCGCACCCCGCCGCTCGGCAAGGGGATGTCGTCGGAGTGCAGCTTCGCGTTGAACGGCACCACGCTGGGCGGCAGCGCCGGCGCGGAGGGGGACGCCGATGCGAGATGGGCGCTCTGCCCGGTGGCCCCCTCGACCACCGGGTGCTCGTCGGCCGCCTCCACCTTCTGGACGCTGACGTAGGTGCCGGCGACCCCTGCGCCGACGACGATGGCAAGAGCCAGCGCACCGGGACGGGACGGTTTCCGGCCGGAACTCTTCTTCACACTCACCTAGACGAGTGACAGAGGCCAGAAGTTCACCCGATCGGCAGATCGTCGCCCGAAAGGCCACGATCGCCGGGCCAGACGGACGGGATCTCCGCGGAGTCGGTGAGGCGCAGCTTTCGGCGCGCGCGCTGGAAAAACGTGGTCAGGCCGAGCCGGACGACCCGCGCGGCGCTGGGCCGCGCGCACAGGTCGATGCTGTCACCAGGCTCGACGTACCCGGCGACCTGCCCGTCCACCTCGACCGCCAGCCGGCCGCTGGAGGGCAGCACCTCCAGCGCCACCGTGTCGTGCACGGACAGGACCACCCCGCGGCTGTACGCCGAGTGCGGCGCGGCGGGTGTGACGAGCAAGGCCTCGACGGCCGGGCTGGTGATCGGGCCGCCGGCCGAGAAGCTGTAGGCGGTGGAGCCGGTCGGGGTCGCGACGATCACCGCGTCGGCCGCATAGCTGACAAACGGCTGGTCGTTCACCCGCACCGCGACCACGGCGCTGCCGTCACCCGGCACCCGCACCACGGCCACGTCGTTGAACGCGGTCACGGTCTTGCCCCGCAAGGTCGCGTCGACGGCCAGGCGGGGCTCCACGGTGAAGTCCTGCCCGTCGATGGCCGACAACGCGTCGGGCAGATCGGGCACGTCGACCTCGGCCAGGAAGCCGAGCTTGCCCAGGTTGACGCCGAGCACCGGGGCACGCTGGCGGTCGGCCAGCCGCATCGCGCGCAGCATGGTCCCGTCGCCGCCGAGGCTGACCACCAGGTCGGACCGGCTGCCCAGCTCCTCGGGCGTGACCGGCACGGCGGCGCAGTCCAGCCGGTCGATCTCGTCCGCGATGCCGAGGATTTCGATGCCCCGGTTGGTCGCCCAGCCGAGGACCGCGGCGACCGCCGCCGCCGAGTCCCGTCGGGGGTGCAGCACCAAGCCTGCGGAGTGCATGGTCAGCGGGCCCCTCCGCGAGGACGTTCCCGGATGGTCATGGCGCCAGTCTCCCCCGGGACGGCCCGGCTTGGCGAGATCCCCGGCGGGGCCTGCGGTTAAGATCAGCGCCGTGACCAACCGCTTAGTTTGTTTGGGTGACTCCTTCACCGAGGGCGTCGGCGACGACGACCCCACGGCGCCGAACGGTGTGCGGGGCTGGGCCGACCGCGTCGCCGAGGTGCTGGGCGCGCGGGACCCGGAGTTCCGCTACGCCAACCTCGCCATCCGCGGCAAGCTGCTGCCGCAGGTGCTGGCGGAACAGGTGGAGCCGGCGCTTGCCATGGCGCCGGACCTGGTCATGCTGTACGCGGGCGGCAACGACCTGATGCGTCCCAAGGTCGACGTCGACGCGCTGACCGACGCCTATGAGGGCACCGTCGAACAGTTGCGGGCCAGTGGCGCGCGGGTGGTGCTCTTCACCGGCGTCGACGGGGTCGAGGACGCGCTGTTCCGGACCATCCGCGGCCGCGTCGCGATCTACAACGAGCACGTCCGCGGCATCGCCGCCCGGCACGGCGCGCTGCTGGTGGACATGTGGGCCATGCGGCAGCTGCGCGACCGGCGGCTGTGGGCCGCGGACCGGCTGCACCTCAACGCGCTCGGGCACACCGAGATCGCGATCGAACTGCTGAGCCTGCTGGGGATCGAGCACGACCTGACTCCGGCCCGGCTGGGCCCGCGGCCGCAGCTCAGCCCTCGGGAGCGGCGGGCGGAGAACCTGCGGTGGAGCCGCGAGCACGCGATGCCGTGGGTGCAGCGGCGGCTGCGCGGCGAGTCCTCCGGCGACGCGCTGAGCCCGAAGCGGCCGACGCTGGAACCTGTTGGCTCGGCCTTCTCACCACACAACTGACCGCAGCGCCGGGGCCGAACCGGCGACGGGTATTCGCGACAGGCCGACCACCAGCCGTGGCCGCTCAGGCCCGGTGGTAGGCGACGGCCGGGCGGAGGCCGTCGAAGAGGACCGCGATGATGCGGTCGCGCAGGGCGCCGTCTGCGCCGACGTGTTCGGCCGCCTTGGCGATGCCGATGATCACCGGGATCAGCTCGGCGACAACGAGGTCGGACCGCACCGCGCCGGCCTCCTGTGCGCGGCCCATCAGCACGCCGAGCGCCCCGAGCAGGCGGATGCCGATTTCGTGCCGGGCGAACTCCACGTTCACGCCCGCGGCGCTGAGTGCCTCGAAGTAGGCGGTCTTGGCGCTGGACATCTCGACCCAGCTGGTCAGGAACGAGAAGAACGCGGCACCCGCGTCGGCCGAGTTCTGCGCGACGACGGCCTCCGCCTCGTCGACGAACCGGTGCAGCCGCACGTGGAGGACCGCCTCGAGCAGGGCCTCCTTGGTCGGGAAGTGCCGGAACACCGTGCCGACACCGACACCGGCCGCGCGCGCGACCTCCTCGGTCGGCGCGCTGGTGCCTTTGGCCGCGAAAACCGTCTCGGCGGCCTCGAGCACCTTGGCGCGGTTGCGCCGGGCGTCGGCGCGCAGCGGTTTCGGGTCCGTCACGGTGCCCGATGGTAGTCGGGCCCCGCCGGGCAGCACGCTGAGCACGTGTTCCGGCACGGAAACAACACGGAGGCGGCTTCTCTGCCGGCACTAGGCTTCCGGCCATGGAGGAGCTGCTGGCCGAGCCGCTGACCGGTGCCCGGCTGAGCCTGGAACCCTTGCGCGCCGGGCACGCCGAGGAGATGCACTCCGTGCTGGCCGACCCCCGGCTGTACGCCTTCACCGGCGGGCAGCCGCCGACGCCCGCCGAGCTGCGCGCCCGGTATGCCCGGCAGGCGGCCGGCCGGTCCGAGGACGGCAGCCAGTGGTGGCTGAACTGGGTGGTGCGCCATACCGGAGACGGGACGGCGGCCGGGTTCGTGCAGGCGACCGTCGGCCGGGATCTGGCGTCCGCGGAGGTGGCCTGGGTGATCGACGTGCGGTGGCAGGGCCAGGGGCTGGCCCGCGAAGCCGCGGCGCTGGTGCTCGGCTGGCTGGACGCGCACGGCGTCACCGGCGTCTTCGCGCACATCCACCCGGAGCACGCCGCCTCGGCCGCCGTCGCCCGGCACGTCGGGCTGGCGCCGACCGAGATCGTCGAGGACGGCGAGGTGCGATGGGAGCGGACGGTCACCTAGCACCCGGATTTCGTCACTGCACGAAACAGTCAGCCCGTTTCGCCGGTGAGGAATCGTCAAGCACCCAGACATACCTCACACTATGGTGTGACGCCAGTCACGAGAGGTGTGCGAAACATGGTTCTAGGCGACAACGAAGTCACCCAGTCAGTCGACGCTTCCGCCCGCGGCCGCCGGGTCCAAGTCCGGCGGGCGGCCCTCGCCGGGTCGATCGGCACGACCATCGAGTGGTACGACTTCTTCCTCTACAACACCGCTGCGGCACTCGTCTTCCCGCATCTGTTCTTCCCCTCGTCCACGGGTTACGCCGGGGTGATGCAGTCCTTCGCGACCTACGCGGTCGGGTTCGCGGCGCGGCCGGTGGGCGCGGCGATCTTCGGGCACTGGGGCGATCGGCTCGGCCGCAAGACCACGCTGATCGTCACGCTGCTGCTGATGGGCCTGTCCTCGGCCGTGGTCGGGCTGTTGCCGGGCACGGCGGCGATCGGGTTCGCCGCGCCGCTGATCCTGGTGCTGCTGCGGCTGGTGCAGGGCATCGCGATCGGCGGTGAGTGGAGCGGCTCGGTGCTGCTCGCGATGGAATGGGGCGATCAACGCCGGCGCGGGCTGCTGGCGAGCTTCGCCCAGGTCGGCGTTCCGGTCGGGCTGGTGCTCGGCACGGGCGGCATGACGCTGCTGTCGGCCACGCTCTCCCGCGCCGACTTCGACGCGTGGGGCTGGCGGATCCCGTTCCTGCTCAGCCTGGTGCTGGTGGGCATCGGCCTGGTGATCCGGCTGCGGATCCTGGAGACGCCGATGTTCGCCGCCGTGGTGGCGGACAAGAAAACCTCGCGTGCGCCGGTGAAGGACGCGGTGCGCCACCACTGGCGCGAGATCCTGCTCTCGGCCGGGCTGCGGTTCAGCGAGCAGCTGCCGTTCTACCTGTTCACCAGCTACGTGCTCGTGTATGTGGTGCAGCGGCCGGAGTTCACCAACACCTTCGTGCTCACCGCGGTGCTCGTCGGCGCCGCGGCCGAGCTGGTGCTGATCCCGCTGTTCTCGCAGCTGTCCGATCGGATCGGGCGGAAACAGGTGTACCTCACCGGTTCCGTACTGACCGCCGCGATCGCCTTCCCGTACTTCACCGTGCTGAGCCACGGCGGGCACGCGCTGATCTTCGTGGTGATCATCGTTTCGCTGATCGCGCACGCGCTGCAGTACGGGCCGCAGGCCGCGTTGATCGGCGAGAGCTTCCCGACGCATCTGCGTTACGGCGGCGCGGGGCTCGGTTATCAGCTGGCTTCGGTGTTCGCGGGCGGGCCGGCGCCGTTGCTGGCGACCTGGCTGCTGCACAAGACGGGCACGCCGTACTCGATCTCGATCTACATCGTGGCGTCGGCGGTGGTCACGGTGCTGTGTGTGATCGCGCTGCCGGACCGGTCGAAGGCCGACATCACTGATCCGAACGTCTACGCCCGCTGAGCTGACAACAAGAAGCGGGGCCTCGCCGTGCTGGTGAGGCCCCGCTTCTTTTGGTGATCAGCGCTGCGGCGCAGGTCCGCCCTGCGGTCCGCCGAACGGGCCCTGCTGCGGGAACGGGCCGCTGCCCGGACCCTGCTGCGGCGGGCCGCCGAACTGCGCGGGCGGGCCCTGGTACGGGCCGCCCGGCGGAGTGGGCGGCTGCTGCGGCTGCGGGAGCGTCGGCGGGGCCGGCTGCGGGCGCTGCTGGACTCCCGGCGGCGGGGTCGAGGGCTGCGGGGCCGGGCGCGCGTCCTCTTCCTCTTCGCCGTCCTCGGCCAGGGACCCGGCGCCGATGGCACGGCGGGGCCGCTCGGTGCCGAGCGGGCCCGGAACCTCCTTGCGGGCCACGGCTTCCGCGGCGGCGACGGCCTCGGCGACCTTCGGGTCGCTGGAGGTGTCGAACCAGCCGGCGACCTCTTCGTCCTCGAGTTCGGGCCGCTGGGGGCTGTCGTCCTTCGGCGGCTCGTAGCGGAAGACGCCGTCGTCGCCGGGGGCGCCGAGCGCGCGGGCGAAGCCTTCGAGGGCCTTGCCGTAATCGCTCGGGATCATCCAGACCTTGTTCGCGTCGCCCTGCGCCAGCTGCGGCAGAGTCTGCAGATACTGGTACGCGAGCACCTCGGGCGTCGGGCGGCCGGCCTTGATGGCGGCGAACACCTTCTCGATCGCCTTCGCCTGGCCCTGCGCCTGAAGGTAGCGGGCGGCCCGTTCACCCTGCGCGCGCAGGATGCGGGACTGCCGCTCGGCCTCGGCCGCGAGGATCGCCGCCTGCTTCTGGCCTTCCGCGGAGAGGATCTGGCTCTGCTTCTGGCCTTCCGCGGTCTTGATGGAGGACTCCCGCTGGCCTTCCGCGGTGAGGATCATCGCGCGCTTCTCCCGGTCCGCGCGCATCTGCTTCTCCATCGAGTCCTGGATCGACGCGGGCGGCTCGATCGCCTTCAGCTCGACGCGGGCGACGCGGATGCCCCAGCGGCCGGTGGCCTCGTCGAGCACGCCGCGCAGCTGGGTGTTGATCGCGTCGCGGGAGGTCAGCGTCTCCTCCAGGCTCATGCCGCCGACCACGTTGCGGAGCGTGGTGGTGGTGAGCTGCTCGACGCCGATGATGTAGTTCGAGATCTCGTACACCGCGGCGCGCGAGTCGGTGACCTGGAAGTACACCACGGTGTCGATGTTCACCGTCAGGTTGTCCTCGGTGATCACCGGCTG
>DASXYS010000150.1:0-8132 GCA_036502365.1 Amycolatopsis sp. | reverse complement strand
CCGTCGCGGACGCCGATGCCGTACTCGGCCGACAGCACCGCGGCGAGCCAGCCGGGCTCGAAGCCGTCGACGACAAAGCTCACCGTGCCGACCCGGTCGACCGGCGCGTCGAACAGCCGCAGCTCGGCGCAGCCGGGGATGCCGGCCAGGCCCTTGCGCAGCCGCTCCAGCAGCTCGGCCTCGTGCTCGCCGACGGCGTCCCACCGCGCGGCCAGCTGCTCGCACGCGACCCCGAGCGCATACACGCCAACAGTGTTCGGCGAGCCCGCCTCGTGCCGCTCCGGCCCGGAGTTCCAGACCACGGCCTCCTCGGTGACGAGCTTGGTCGCGCCGCCGCCGGCGAGGTACGGCGGGGCGGCGCGCAGCCAGTCCGCGCGGCCGATCAGCGCTCCGGCGCCGAAGGGCGCGTACAGCTTGTGCCCGGACAGCGCGACGTAGTCCACGTCCAGCTCCCGCAGCGAGATGCGGCGGTGCGGCGCGAGCTGGGCGGCGTCGAGCGCGATGCGGGCGCCGTGTTTCCTTGCCACCGCGGCGATCTCGGCCACCGGGAGCAGCTCACCGGTCACATTGGACGCTCCGGTCACCACCACCAGCCGCGGGCCCTGCGGGCAGTCCGCGAGCGCTTCGTCCACAACGGACACTGCCGCGAGCCGCGTGCGCGGAAGGCTGACGCGGCGGACGTTCCGGCCGCGCCACGGCAGCAGCGCGGCGTGGTGCTCGGTGTCGAACACGACCACGGAAGTGTTCTGCGGCAAGGCGCGGGCCAGCAGGTTGAAGGAATCCGTGGTGTTGCGCGTGAAGACGACGGTGTCGGTGCCGCGCGCGTCGACGAAGCGGCGAAGGATGTCGCGGGTGCGCTCGTAAAGCCGCGTCGACACCTGCGACGCGAAGCCCGCGCCACGGTGGACGCTCGCGTACCAGGGCAGGAACTCGTCGACGGCCGTGCGCACGGCGTCCAGGCACGGCGCGCTGGCGGCGTGGTCGAGGTTCGCGTAGCCGATCTCGCCGCCGGTCACCAGCGGCACCCGCAGGCTCGCGCCGGCGACGGCCGGAATCCCCTGGGGCGCAACGGTTTCAGCAGCTTCGACAGCCGCGGTGGCTTCGGTGGTGCAGGAGCGATCGAGGGCGAGAGTCATGAGGGTGCCTCCTCGGCAGTCCGGGGGACCCCCGGCGAGGGGCCCGCGCTTGCCTGCCGCAGTACGCGACCGGCCTGGTCCTCACCCGGGGCACCCCACCGCGGTAGGAGGGTTGCCGGCCAGCAAGCCGGGGCTTCGCGCTGGCACTCATGACCTGTTTTCGAAGGTAACCGAACGCAGTGGGTGCAAGCCAGCCCCGTCCCGCGATCTGAGACCGCGGTCACACGTCCGGCGGAACGTCAGCGGCCGTCTTCCCCGCGCCAGCGGGCCAGGCGCCCGGCACGGTCCACCGCGCGGATCCGCCGCTCCGCCGCCTCCCGGACACTCGCGGTGGTCACCACCAAAAGCTGGTCCTCCACCTGCAGGCGGCTCGTGTTCTGCGGGGTGAAACCCGCGCCGGAGCGGACGATCAGGCTCACCGTGGCGCCGACGGGCAGGCCCAGCTCCGAGATGTACACGCCGTGCAGCTTCGAGCCCTTCTGGATGCGCACCTGCAGCAGCTCGGCACCCAGCTCGTCCAGTGGCGCGGCGTCGACCTCGATCTCGTGGGCCTCGGCCGGCTTGGCCAGGCCCAGCAGCCGGGCGAACGGGGCGAGGGTGGCGCCCTGCAGCAGCGTCAGCACGATGACCAGCACGAACACCGCGTCGACCAGCTGTTCGGCGCCCGGCACGCCCTCGGACAGCGGGATCATCGCGAGCACGATCGGCACCGCCCCGCGCAGGCCGGCCCAGGACAGGAACGCCTGTTCCCGCCAGGGCAGCCGGAACGGCAGCATCGAGAGCACCACCGACAGCGGCCGCGCGAGCAGGAGCACCACCGCGCCCGCGACGAGGCCGGGCACCAGGGTCTCCAGCAGGCGGCTCGGCGAGGCGAACAGGCCGAGCAGCACGAACAGCCCGATCTGCGCGAGCCAGCCGAGCCCTTCGGCGAACGAGAGCGTGTCGGAACGGTGCGGCAGCTTGGAGTTGCCCAGCACCAGCCCCGCGACGTACGTGGCGAGCAGGCCCGAAGCGTGCGCCAGCTGCCCGGACGAATAAGCCACCACACACACCGCAACCGTCGCCAGCGGGTACAGGCCGGTGGCCGGCAACGCGGCCCGGCGCAGCGCCATCGCGCCCAGCCAGCCGAACAGCAGCCCGATCGCCAAACCCGCGGCCAGCTCGTAAATCACCAACAGCGGCAACGACCAGTCCACAGTGGCCCCGGACGCGAGCACGACGACGGCGATGTACGCGGGCGCGTCGTTGATGCCGGACTCCAGCTCCAGCGTGCCGACGATCCGCTTCCCCACCCCGGCCGAGCGCAGCACGGAGAACACCGCCGCGGCGTCGGTCGACGCGAGCACCGCGCCCCACAGCAGCGCGAGCCGCCAATCGAGGCCCAGCAGCCAGTGCAGCGCGGCGCCGGTGATCGCGACGCTCAGCACAACGGCCACTGTGGACAGTACGATTCCCCGCCCCAGCGAGGGTTTCACCGCGGACCAGCGCGTGGTCAGGCCGCCCTCGGTGAGGATCATGATCAGCGCGGCGAGGCCGAGCGACTGGGTCAGGCCGGGGTTGTCGAACCGGATGCCGAACCCGGATTCGCCCAGCACCACGCCGATCGCGAGGTACAGCAGCAGCGACGGGAACCCGAGCCGGATCGAGACGCGCACCGCGACGACGGACGCGAGCAGCACCACGCCGCCGACTCCCAGGAGCACGGGAAGCTGATCCATCGTCCGCTCCCTCCCGGTCTCCTCCGGCGTCCAGGATAGTAAGCGGGAGCGTTCACTCTTTCGCGTACCACCGGATAATTCGGACAACTGGCATGCTAGGCCGCCCGCGCGGCACCGAGCGTCGTGAGATCACCACTCAGCGCGGCGATCTCTGTCCAATCAAGACAGTGTGGTCGGTGGGCGGTCCGGCCACGTCGTCAGTCAGCTATTTCACCCCGGCCAGGAACTTCGCGCCCAGCGTGACGGCGGGGCCGGAATCGTTGGCGCCCTCCAGGAAAACCACGAAGGCGACGTCGCCGCGATAGCCGGTGAACCAGCCGTGGGCCTCGGCGCCGGAGCCGAACTGGGCGGTGCCCGTCTTGCCGAAAACGGTGCCGGAGCGGGACAGGCCGGTCGCGGTGCCGCCGGTGACCACCTCCCGCATCATCGTGCGCACCGAAGCCAGCACACCCGCGGGCGGCGCGGTGTAGCGCGCCGACACCTTGGTCGCCAGGTCCGGGTCCGACCACAGGCTCGGCGTCACGGCCTTGCCCGCCGCCACCGTCGCGGCCATCAGCGCCTCGCCGAACGGGCTGACCTGCACGGTGCCCTGGCCGATGCCGTCCTCGACCTGCTCGTCGGCACCCGCGGCCGCGACCACCTTGCCGGTTTCGGTGGCGACGCCGGGGATGTCGAAGTCCGCGTTCAGGCCGTACTGGCTCGCCGCCTTCGCCAGCCCGTCGGCGGGCAGCTGCGAAGCAAGCGTCCCGAACGTGGTGTTGCACGACTTCGCGAACGCCCGGTGCATCGGGACCGTGCCCAGGTCGAAGCCTTCGTTGGAAATGGTCCGGGTGCCGATCCGCGAGGTCAGCGGGCACGGCAGCGATGCGTCCGGGGTCGCGATCCCGGCCTCCAGCGCGGCCGTCGCCGTCGCGATCTTGAACGTCGAGCCGGGCGCGTACAGCCCGCTCAGCGCCGAGGGCCCGGTCCCGGCCGCGGCGTTCTGCGCCACCGCCAGCACCCCGCCGGTCGACGGCTGGATCGCCACGATCAGGGCCTTGCCGCCGAAGCCGTCCACGGCCGACTGCGCCGCCGCCTCCACCCCGACGCTCAGCGTGGACTTCAGCGCCTGCGTCCCGCTGGTGGTCTTGCCGAACAGCGTCTCCAGGTTTTTGCCCGCCGGATCCACCCGCTCGACCGCGAACGAGTCCGAGGAGGTGGCGTGGACCTGCCCGGTCAGCGCGGACTGGAGCAGCGGGAACGCCGCGCCGTCGGCCATGCGGGTGCCGCCGGGGCCGGTCACCAGGATCGGCTTGCCGTCGCGGTCGACCACCGCGGGCTCGTCCCCCGCCGAGGTCGCGACGACCAGGCGCTGCCCGGCTTGCAGCTTCGGCTGGAGTACCGCGGGCGTCCAGTGCACCCGCCATTCCGTGCCGGACCGCACGACGTCGAACGTGCCGTCGTAGGACCACACGTGGCCGGCGCCGAGCGTCCAGGTCATGGTGTACGCGGCGGACGCCTTGTCCCCGGCGGGCGCGCCGACCGTCCCGAGTTTGGCCTGCATCCCGGTCGGCTTCAGCGTGGTCCAGGCGTCGCGCAGGACGGCGGCCGAGCCGGACGGGTCGTCGGTCAGCCGGCTCGCGCCGTCGGTGTCGCTCGAGGCCAAAGCCCTCAGATACTGGTCGGCCGCCGAGGTCGGGTCGGGCGCCAGCACCACGTTCGACGCCTGCGTCTCCCCTGGCGAGGACGCCGCCGGAGCCGGGCTCCCGCCGCTGAGCAGCACCACTGCCGCCACGACGATCGCGACCACCGCGACCGCGCCGCCGATCAGCACACCTCTTTTACCCGCAGGACTCACCGTGCACTCTCCCCCTGGCCCGTGCGGCGTTCGCGCACCCGGCCCAGCTTGCCCATCGCGCGCGAGGCGAAGGCGTTACCGAGGGGAAAGCAGCCTTCCCGACGCCGATTCGTGACCGGCGCCGGGAAGGCCGGAATTCAGGTCAGGCCTTGGTGACTGCCACGCGAACCCTTACGCCGTCGCCGACCGCGCCCTCGAAACCGCCGGACGCCTCGCCGTAGGACACCGCCGTGGCCAGCGTCTCGGCGGCGACGAACTCCTCGTGCTTGGCCACGGCCGCGACCGTGGCCTCCGGCGCGTCGATCACCAGCGTGATGCGGTCCGCGACGTCGAGGTCCGCGTCACGCCGGGCCTGCTGCACCACGCGCACCAGGTCACGGGCCACGCCCTCGTCGGCGAGGTCGCCAGTGACCTCGGTGTCGAGCACGACCAGCCCGGACCCGCCGGGCAGCTCCGCCGCCGCGCCGCCGTCCTTGGCGACCAGACGGCGGTCGTACTCGCCCTCGATCAGTTCGACGCCCGCCGCCACGACCGCGCCACCGGGGCCGGTGGTCCAGTCGCCAGCCTTGACCGCCTTGATCACCTGCTGCACGGTCTTGCCCAGCCGCGGCCCGGCCGCCCGCGCGTTGACCGCGACCTCGAACTCGCCGTGCGCGGCCACGTCGGCGGTCAGCTCCACGGACTTGACGTTCACCTCGTCGCGCAGGATGTCGGTGAACTCCCGCAGCGCCTCGACGTCGCCCGCCGCCACCACCAGCCGCGCCAGCGGCAGCCGCACGCGCAGCTTGTTCGCCTTGCGCAGGGAAAGCGCCGACGACGCCACCTGGCGCACCCGGTCCATCGCGGTCACCAGCGCCGCGTCCGAGGGCAGGTCGAGCGCGTTCGGCCAGTCCGTCAGGTGCACCGAGCGGCCGCCGGTCAGCCCGCGCCACACCGTCTCCGTGGTCAGCGGCAGCAGCGGCGCGACCACCCGGCAGGTCACCTCGAGCACGGTGTGCAGGGTGTCGATCGCGTCCTGCTCCCCCGCCCAGAAGCGGTCCCGCGAGCGCCGCACGTACCAGTTCGTGAGCACCTCGAGGAAATCGCGGACGGTCTGGCAGGCGCCGGCGATGTCGTAGTTGTCCAGCGCGTACTCGACGTCGGTGACCAGCTCGTGGGTCTTCGCCAGCACGTACCGGTCGAGCAGGTGCGTGGAATCCGTGCGCCACTTGCCTTCCACGCCCTCGGCGTTCGCGTACAGCGCCAGGAAGTAGTACGAGTTCCACAGCGGCAGCACGGCCTGGCGCACGGCGTCGCGGATGCCCCGGTCGGTGACGACCAGGTTGCCGCCGCGCAGGATCGGGCTCGCCATCAGGTACCAGCGCATGGCGTCGGAGCCGTCGCGCTCGAACACCTCGTTGACGTCCGGGTAGTTCCGCAGCGACTTGGACATCTTCTGCCCGTCGGAGCCCAGCACGATGCCGTGCGAGATGCAGGTGCGGAACGCCGGCCGGTCGAACAGCGCGGTGGCGAGCACGTGCAGCAGGTAGAACCAGCCGCGCGTCTGGCCGATGTACTCCACGATGAAGTCGCTCGGGTAGTGGTGCTCGAACCACTCGGCGTTCTCGAACGGATAATGCACCTGGGCATACGGCATCGAGCCCGAGTCGAACCAGACGTCGAGCACCTCGGGCACCCGGCGCATGGTCGAGTTCCCGGTCGGGTCGTCCGGGTTCGGCCGGGTGAGCTCGTCGATGTAGGGCCGGTGCAGGTTGTCCAGCCGCACGCCGAAGTCGCGCTCCAGCTCGTCGAGCGAGCCGTAGACGTCGGTGCGCGGGTACGCCGGGTCGTCGGACTGCCACACCGGGATCGGCGAGCCCCAGTAGCGGTTGCGGGAGATCGACCAGTCGATGGCGTTCTCCAGCCACTTGCCGAACTGGCCGTCCTTGACGTTGCCCGGGTACCAGGTGATCTGCTGGTTCAGCTCGACCATCCGGTCCTTGAACTGCGTCACCGCCACGAACCACGACGAAACGGCGCGGTAGATCAGCGGGTTCCGGCAGCGCCAGCAGTGCGGGTACGAGTGGTCGTAGGTCTCGTGCCGCAGCAGCACCGCGCCTTGGCGGGCCGCGGAACCGGTGCCGTTCTTGAGGTCCCGGACGATGTCGGCGTTGGCGTCGAAGACCTGCTCGCCCTCGTAGTCGGGCACCGTGGCGTCGAACCTGCCGTGCGCGTCGACCGGCGTCACCGGGGTGATCCCGGCGGCGTCGGTGACCACCTTGTCCTCCGCGCCGTACGCGGGCGCGATGTGCACGGCGCCGGTGCCGTCCTCGGTGGTGACGTAGTCCGCGGACAGCACCCGGTGCGCGTTCTCCGTGCCGACGAAGTACGGGAACGGTGGGACGTAACGGTTTCCGAGCAGCTGCGCCCCGGTGTAGCGCGCCACCACGGCCGGCTCTTCGCCCAGCTCGCGCGAGTACGCGGCGACCCGCGCTTCGGCGAGCAGGAACCGCTTGCCGGGGAAGTTCTCGCTCTCCACCACGACGTAGGCGACCTCGGGGTGCACCGCGGTGGCCAGGTTGGACGGCAGCGTCCACGGGGTGGTCGTCCAGATCAGCAGGTACGTGCCGTCGAGCTCGTTCCCGTTGCCCTCCAGGCGGAATCCGACGGTGACCGCCGGGTCCTGGCGGTTGCGGTAGACGTCCGCGTCCATGCCCAGCTCGTGGTTGGACAGCGGCGTCGCGTCCCGCCAGCAGTAGGGCAGCACGCGGTAGCCCTCGTAGACGAGTCCCTTGTCCCACAACTGCTTGAACGCCCAGAGCACCGACTCCATGTAGGTCACGTCGAGCGTCTTGTAGTCGTTTTCGAAGTCCACCCAGCGGGCCTGCCGGGTGACGTAGTCCTGCCACTCGTCGGTGTAGCGCAGCACGGACTCGCGCGAAGCCTCGTTGAACTTCGCGATGCCCATCTCTTCGATCTCGCTGGTCTCGGTGATGCCGAGCTGGCGCATCGCCTCGAGTTCGGCGGGCAGGCCGTGGGTGTCCCAGCCGAACCGGCGCTCGACGTGATTACCCTTCATCGTCCGGTAACGCGGGACGATGTCCTTGACGTAGCCGGTGAGCAGGTGCCCGTAGTGCGGCAGGCCGTTCGCGAAGGGCGGGCCGTCGTAGAAGACGAACTCGTTGTCGCCGTTCGTCCCGGCCGGGCGCTGGTCGATCGACGCCTGGAACGTCCGGTCGCTCTCCCAGTATTCGAGGACGCGCTGCTCCAGCGCGGGGAACGACGGCTGGGACGGGACGGTGCTCGTTCCGTCCTCTCCGTCCAGCTGGGCCTGGGGGTACATCCGGGTGCGCTCCTTGCGTTCGTCGCTCGCGTACGGACGACCGGTGCCACACCGATCGTCCACACGGGGACGAGACGCTCACACGCCACGCGGTACCACCCCGCTTGCCCGGGGCGAAC
>DASXYS010000149.1:0-9243 GCA_036502365.1 Amycolatopsis sp. | reverse complement strand
CGCCCGAAACCTGTCCACCCGTCACTCACGGCAGCACCTCCCCGCCCGAACCGCTCCGGCCCGGCCGCGACCGGATCCCGCCGCCGCCCGGCCGCACACGGAGTGACTGCCGAGGCCGAAAAGCGCCGTTCTCCCAGCGTGAACGGGACTCTCGTGCCATGCGACCCCGACCGGAGCAGATCTCCATTAGGGTCGGAAAGGCACCTGCGCCACCGAACCTGGGGGTCCGAATCCGATGACCGTGGTCACTGATCTCGCCGGCGAGTTCGTCGACGAGTTGTTCGCCGTCGAGCCGCTCACCGCGGCGTTGCTGGGCGTCCGCCCGGACGCGCCGGGCCTCGACGATCCGAGCGCCGAGGCCGAGGCCGCTCATCGCGGGCGGCTGTCCGCGCTGCTGGAGCGGGCGCGCGCGGTCGAGGCCGCGGGCTTGTCCGGCGAGGACCGCGTGACGCGTGAGGTCCTGGTGCACTCCATCGAGGGCCGGCTGGACGTGATCGACAGCCACTTCACCGAGTTCACCGTCAGCGACCTGTTCGTCGCGCCCGCGGCGGGGCTGCTGTCGTCGTTGCCGATGGTCTCCGTCGCGGCCGGGGCGTCGGCGGAGACGCATCTCGGGCGGCTCGCCGGGATCCCGGCGTATCTGCGTGCGATCGCCGAACGGCACCGGGCGGGGATCGCGGCCGGACGCGTGCCGGTCGCGCGGCTGGTGCGGGGCGCCATCGCCCACCTGGACCGCTACCTCGCCGAGCCCGCGGGCGACCCGCTGCTGCGCCAGCCCGCGCCGGACGACGAGTTCGCGGCCCGGCGAGAGGAGCTGCTGCGCGACGTCGTGCACCCGGCTTTCCGTGAGTACCGCGACTTCCTCGAGGCCGAAGTCGTGCAGCACGGCCGTCCGGACGACCAGGCCGGCGTCTCCTGGCTGCCCGGCGGCGACGAGATCTACGCGCGCCTCGCCCGCCTGCACACCACCACCGCGCGCGGCCCGCAGGACCTACACGACACCGGGCTCGCGGTGATCGCGGGCCAGGCCGGGCAGTACCGCGAACTCGGCGCGCGCGTGTTCGGCACGCGGGAACTGCCCGAGATCTTCGACCGGCTGCGCAACGACCCGAAGCTGCGCTGGTCCAGTGCCGGCGAGCTGCTCGACACCGCCCGCTCGGCGATCACCCGCGCGGCCGCCGAATCCCCGAAGTGGTTCGGCCGGATCCCGGAGCAGCCGTGGACGGTCGAGGCGGTGCCGGAGGACTCCGCGCCCGGCGCGCCGCCCGCGTACTACATGCTGCCCGCCGCCGACGGCTCCCGGCCGGGCACCTATTTCGCCAATACCTACGAGGCCACCGAGCGCTTCCGGCACACCGCCGAGGCCACGGCGTTCCACGAGGCGATCCCGGGCCACCACTTCCAGCTGAGCACGGCGCTGGGGCTGACCGACCTGCCGCTGCTGCGCCGGATCGGCGACTTCACTGCCTACACCGAGGGCTGGGGCCTCTACACCGAGCGCCTCGCCGACGAAATGGGCCTGTACTCCGACGACGTCGCCCTGCTCGGCATGCTCACGCTGGAGTCGATGCGGGCCGGGCGGCTGGTGGTCGACACCGGCCTGCACGCGCTGGGCTGGAGCCGGCAGCAGGCGATCGACTACCTGATCGAGAACACTCCGATGGCGCCCGTCGAGATCGAGGCCGAGGTCGACCGGTACATCGGCTATCCGGGGCAAGCGCTCGCGTACATGGTGGGGCGGCTGGAGATCCAGCGTGTCCGCGCCGCCGCGGAGGCCCGCCTCGGGAGCCGTTTCGACGTGCGCGCGTTCCACGATGTCGTGCTCTCCGGCGGCGCCATGCCGCTTTCGGTGCTGGACGGCGTGGTCTCCGAGTGGGTGGCCGGGCACGGCGACACCGTCAACGGGCTGGCCGAGGAGCTGCTGGAGCTGGACTTCGAGCGCGAGCCGCTCGAGCGCACGATCTACGGCCTGCCCGGTGACCACGACAAGCTCGGCGACCCCAGCCTCGCCGGCACGCGGCGGTACCGCGCGGCCTACGACGCGATCGCCGCGCGCGCCGAGGCGATCGACCGCGCCGGCCTATCGTCCGCCGAGGTCGTGACGCGCGATGTGGTGATCACGCGCGCCCGTGGTGTGATCGACTCGCTCGACTCGCGCCTGTCCGGCTTCGCCGTGAGCGACGGCTTCAGCTCGCCCGCGCTGTACCTGCTGATGATCCTGGCCGAGCTGAAGCCGGAGGACGAGGAGAAGGCCCGCGGCCACCTCAGCCGCCTCGGCGCGGTCGGCGACTACCTCGATGCCCTGATCGAGGCCCAGCGCGCCACGATGGCCGAAGGCCTGGTGCCGCCGGACTTCCTGGTGCGGATCGGGATCGGTTACGTCGACCGGTACCTCGAGGCCGACACCGATCCGCTGCGGATCACGCCCGCGGCGGAGATCGAGGGCTTCGCCGAGGAGCGCGACCGCCTGCTCGCCGAGGTGGTGCGCCCCGCTTTCGCGCGCTACCGGGCATTCCTCGCCGACGACGTGCTGCCCCTCGCCAAGCCGGAGACCGAGCCGGGCCTCGGGCACCTGCCCGGCGGCCAGGAGAAGTACCAGGGCCTGATCCGCGCCGAGACCACCACCGAGCGTACCGCGCAGGACCTGCACGACACCGGCCTGCGGGTGGCCGAGGAGCTCGCAGCGGAGTACCGCGAGCTGGGCGCCAAGGTGTTCGGCACGGTGGACCTGGCGGAGATCTTCGAACGGCTGCGGTCGGACCCCGAGCTGCGCTGGCGCGACGGCGAGGAGCTGCTCGACGGTGCCCGTTCCGCGGTCGCCCGGGCGGAAGCCGTTGCGCCGGAATGGTTTTCCCGGGTCCCGGCGGCCAAGTGCGTGGTCGTGCCGGTGCCCGAGGCCGAGGCGGCGAGCGGCACCATCGCCTACTACCTGCCGCCCTCGTTCGACGGCTCGCGCCCGGGCACGTACTACGCCAACACCTACGAGGCGAGTTCGCGGCCGCGGTTCACCAGTGAGGCCATCGCGTTCCACGAAGCCGTGCCGGGGCACCACTTCCAGCTCTCCTTCGTGCAGGACCTGACCGGGCTGCCGATGCTGCAGCGCGTGGTGCCGTTCACCGCGTACCAGGAGGGCTGGGGCCTCTACGCCGAGCGGCTCGCCGACGAGATGGGCCTCTACCTCGACGACCTCACCCGCCTGGGCATGCTCACGCAGGACTCGATGCGGGCCGGCCGGCTGGTGGTCGACACCGGCCTGCACGCGCTGGGCTGGAGCCGGCAGCAGGCCATCGACTACCTGGTCGAGCACACGCCGATGGCGAAGCTCGAGATCGAGGCCGAAGTGGACCGCTACGTGGCGAACCCCGGCCAGGCGCTCGGCTACATGGTGGGGCGGCTGGAGATCCAGCGCGTGCGGGCCGAGGCCGAGCGGGCGCTGGGCGCGGACTTCGACATCCGCGAATTCCACGACGTGGTGCTGGGCAACGGGATCCTCCCGCTGTCTACTTTGGACGATCTGGTGACGGAGTGGGTTTCGGCCCGCGCCCGCCGGTAGGAGGAGATCCGCGGTGACCTGGCTCGACCTCGCCGACGACACCCCGTTCGGCCTGGACAACCTGCCCTACGGCGTGTTCTCGCGCGGGGGCGGGCCCGGCCGGCGGGTCGGCGTCGCGGTGGGGGAGCACGTGCTCGACCTGTCCGCGGCGGCCGGGGAGACCGGGGCGCCGTTCGCGGGACTGCTCGACCGCGGGGTGCTGAACCCGTTGCTGGCCGCGGGTTCCACCACCTGGCGGGCAGTGCGCGAGCAGGTCCGGGAGTGGCTGGCCGAGCCGCGGCACGCCGACCGGATCGGGGCGCACCTGGTGCCGCGTGCGGAGGTCACGAACCATCTGCCGTTCGAGGTCGCCGACTACGTCGACTTCTACTCGAGCGAGCAGCACGCGATCAACGCCGCCGCGATCCTCTTCGGCGCCGAGGCCGAGCTGCCGGCGAACTGGAAGCGCCTGCCGATCGGCTACCACGGCCGGGCCGGCACCGTGGTGGTGTCCGGCACGCCCGTGGTCCGGCCCAGCGGGCAGCGCAAGCCGCGCCGGGCCGCCGAGCCTTCGTTCGGACCGTCGAGGCTGCTCGACATCGAGGCGGAGGTCGGCTTTGTCGTCGGCGTGCCGTCCACCATGGGCAAGCCGGTGCCGGTCGGGGACTTCGCCGAGCACGTCTTCGGCGTGTGCCTGGTGAACGACTGGTCCGCGCGCGACATCCAGGGCTGGGAGTCCCAGCCGCTGGGGCCGTTCCTCGGCAAGTCCTTCGCCACCTCGGTGTCGCCGTGGATCGTGCCGCTCGACGCGCTGGAGCACGCCCGCGTGCCGCAGCCGCCGCAGGACCCCGAGCCGTTCGAGTACCTGCGCGGCGCCGAGCCGTGGGGGCTGGACCTGGCGCTGGAGATCCGGCTGAACGGGCACCTCGTGTCCAGCCCGCCGTTCGCCACGCAGTACTGGACGGCGGCGCAGCAGCTGGCGCACCTGACCGTGAACGGCGCGAGCCTGCGCACCGGCGATCTCTACGCCTCGGGCACGGTCACCGGCCCGGCGAAGGAGCAGCGCGGCTCGTTCCTGGAGCTGAGCTGGGGCGGGCGGGAGCCGTTCGAACTGGCCGGCGGTGAGACGCGGACGTTCGTGGAGGACGGCGACGAGGTCGTGATCAGCGCGACCGCGCCCGGCCCCGGCGGGCGGCGGATCGGCTTCGGCGACGTGCGCGGGCGGGTGGTGCCGGGCTGAGCCGTCAGCCGGCGGTGCCGGCGCGGGCGAGGGACCACTCGTTGTAGTCCTTTTCGGACGTCTCCCGTCGCATGTGGACGGCGACCTCGTTGTCCTCGCCGATGACGTGGCGCAGCTGGGTGGTGTCCTCGGTGGCCGCGGTGACGATGGCTTCGGCCACTTCGGACTCGGTCGCCGGCCGGTACGGCGACTCCTGCTGGAAACCTGCCATCACTTGGGCGACATAGTCCTGGTAGGCGGGCGGCACGGGCACGGCGGCCGAGGCTTCGGCGGCGCGCTGCACGAAGTTCGTCCCCCGGACCAAACCGGGCTCGATGAGCTTCACGCCGACGCCGCGGCGGGCGAGTTCGTGGCGCAGCGACTCGGTGAAGCCCTCGACGGCGAACTTCGTCGCGGAGTACACCGACATCAGCGGCTCGGGCACGACGGCCGCGCCGGACGACACGGTGACCACGCGTCCGCCGCTCGCGGCCAGGTGCGGCAGCGCCGCCCGGGTCACCTCCATCACGCCGAAAACGTTGGTGTCGAAGAGTTCGCGTACGGTCGCCATCGGTGTGTTCTCGAAGACCGAGAGCAGTCCGGCGCCCGCGTTGTTGACGACGCAGTCGAGGCGGCCGAAGCGCTGCACTGCGGCCGCGACAGCCGCATCGACGGAGACGGGATCGGTGACATCGAGGGCACAGGTGAGCAGGTCGGCGGCAGCGGGTTCGTCGGCCCAGGCGTCCGCCTGCCGTGCCGTGGCGACGACGTTCCAGCCGCGGGCGCGGAACAGCCGGGCCGCCGCCCGGCCGAAGCCGGACGAGCTGCCCGTGATGAGGACGGTGATGCGCGGTGATTCGGTCATGGCTCCA
The DNA here is from genome assembly GCA_036502365.1 of Amycolatopsis sp. Lineage (GTDB taxonomy): Bacteria > Actinomycetota > Actinomycetes > Mycobacteriales > Pseudonocardiaceae > Amycolatopsis. The sequence continues at coordinate 3,620 of DASXYS010000149.1, read as the reverse complement.
GCCTGCGAGGATATCGCCGGACTGTCTATCATTGGAAGTCCGTGATTGATGAGCGAGCGTCCGAATGACTGATCCCCTGACCGACATCGTCGGCCTGATCCGGCCGCGGGCCGTCCTGTGGAAGCGGCTGGACGGTGCTGGCGACTGGGCCGTCCGCTTCCCGGCCAACAGCGACGTCAACTTCGGCATGGTGACCGACGGTTCCTGTGTCCTTCTGGGTGCCGGTCCGCCGCGTGCCCTGGCCGCGGGTGACTTCGTCCTGTTGTGCGGCCCGCCCGCCTTCTGCTTCGCCAGCGGGCCCGGCGTCCCACCCCAGGACGGCGAAGCCCTGCTGGCGGATTCCGAAGACAACGCGATCACCGTCGGCACCGGACCGGGCCACCTGTCCCCGGTCCGGTTGGTCGGCGGGCACTTCCTGCTCGACCCGGCCAATTCGGCGCTGCTGCTGGGGCTCGTGCCCGCGCTCGTCCACCTGCGCGGCACCGAAAGCGGCGCGCGCCGGATCTCGCGGCTGCTCGAACTGCTCGGCGACGAAATCGCGGCCGATCGTCCCGGCGCGGGGTTCGTCCTGCCGCGGCTGGTGGAAGTCATGCTGGTCGAAGCGTTGCGGGGGCAGCCGGTCGAGCCCGAAAACCCGGCCGGTCCCGAAAACCCGGCCGCCGCCGGAACCGCCGCTGACCCCGTCAGCCCGGCCGCCGGAATCCCCGCCGCTTCCCCGATCCCGGCCAAAGGCCTCCTCGCCGGTCTGGCCGATCCACCGGTCGCGACGGCGTTGCGGGCGATGCACGCCGACGTGGCCCGGCCGTGGACCGTCGCCTCGCTGGCCGCCGTGGCGCACCAGTCGCGGTCGGTGTTCGCGGAGCGGTTCCTGGCGCGGGTGGGCAGCACGCCGATCGCCTACCTGCTGGCGTGGCGGATGGCGCTGGCCAAGGACGCGCTGGCCCGCGGTCGGACGATCGACGAGGTCGCCCGGGCCGTCGGGTACGGGTCGGCCAGCGCGTTCGCCACCGCGTTCCGCCGCGCGACCGGCAGAACGCCGGGCCACTACGCGAGACGAGCGGGTGAGGTGACCGGCTCCCGTGGTAGACATGAGCGGGCGCTTAGCCGGTGAACCCCTGTGCGGAATGAGGCGAGGATGCGGATCGGGACGGGAATCAACTACTCGGGTGGCTTCGCCGAGAGCGTCGCGGACATCGTGGAGCTGGAGAAAGTCGGGCTGGACATCGCGTTCGTGCCCGAGGCCTACAGCTTCGACGCGGTCAGCCAGCTCGGTTACCTGGCCGCGAAGACCGAGCGGGTCGAGCTGGCCTCCGGGATCTTCCAGATCTACACCCGCACCCCGAGCCTCACCGCGATGACCGCGGCCGGGCTGGACTTCGTCTCCGGCGGCCGGTTCACGCTCGGCCTCGGCGCGTCCGGTCCGCAGGTCATCGAGGGGTTCCACGGCGTGAAGTACGACGCGCCGCTGGGCCGCACCCGGGAGATCATCGAGATCTGCCGCCAGGTGTGGCGCCGCGAGCGCGTGGTCCACGACGGCAAGCACTATCAGATCCCGCTGCCCGCGGACCAGGGCACCGGCCTCGGCAAGCCGCTCAAGCTGATCAACCACCCGGTGCGCGAGCGCATCCCGATCCTGCTCGCCTCGCTCGGCCCCAAGAACGTGGCGCTCACGGCCGAGCTGGCCGAGGGCTGGGAGCCGATCTTCTTCCACCCCGAGCGGGCCGCCGACGTCTGGGGCGCCTCGCTCGCCGAAGGCAAGGCCAAGCGCGACCCGGCGCTGGGCGAGCTGGACGTGTACGCGGCCCCGGCGCTGGCCATCGGCGACGACGTCGACCACCTGCTGGACCAGGTGCGCCCGCTCCTCGCGCTGTACATCGGCGGCATGGGCGCGCGCGGCCGGAACTTCTACAACGACCTGACCGTCCGCTACGGCTACGAGGCCGAGGCCAAGCTGATCCAGGACCTCTACCTCGACGGCAAGAAGGACGAGGCCGCCGCGGCGGTGCCGGTGGAGCTGCTGCGCGCGATTTCGCTGGTCGGCCCGGTCGGCTACGTCAAGGAGCGGCTGGCCGCGTTCGCCGAAGCCGGGGTGAGCACGCTGAACGTCAGCCCGCTGCTGCCCGGCCGGGAAGCGCGGGTCGCCGCCGTCGCGAAACTCAAGGAACTCATCGGCTGAGCGCCCGGCCGGTGACTGCCGGTGCCCGAAGACCGTCGGGAAAGGGGCGGGGACCTGCGGGTCTCCGCCCTTTTCCCGTGTTGTCTCCGTCACATTCGAACGCGGGCGCCGAGCTGGCCAAACGTCCGATCGGGTTATTCTTCCGTGATTGCCCGGTGCGCCGCGAGCGAAAAAAGCCGCGGCGCCCGCGCTGAAATGCCGTAATCGGCGGGAAATCCGGACCGCGGCAGGTGTAGGAAAGGTGTTTCGGGGGAAACCGGGGGCGGAAACGGAAGCGAGGTAGACCGGACTGTGCGCAGCATCGCGGGGCCCGCTGTCGGCGTGCTGGACGTGGGGTCGTTCGGCGCGAGTCTTGTCGTGGTCGAGGCGGGTGGCACGCCGCTGGAGCCGGCGCTGACCCACCAGACCCGGCTGCGCCTCGACCGTGAGCTCGACGAGGAGGGCCGGCTGAGCCGCTGCGGGATCGACGCGATTTCCGCCGCGGTGGAGGCCGCCACCACGACTGCCGCCCGCCACGGTGTCACCGATGTCTTCCCGCTGGCCACGTCCTCCATCCGCGACGCCGGGAACGTGCGCGAGGCGGTCCGCCGGGTCGCCCGCGAAACCGGTGTCGAGCTGCAGTTCCTTTCCGGCCGGCGCGAAGCCGAGCTGGCGTACGTCGGCGCGCGCCGCTGGTACGGCGCGGCGAGCGGCCCGTTGCTGGTGCTGGACATCGGCGGCGGCACCGTCGAGCTGGCCGCGGGCCAAGGCGAGCAGGCCGGGTTCGCGCGTTCGCTGCCGCTGGGCGCGCGCTCGGTCACGCGCGACTGGCTGCCGGCCGAGCCGCCGGTGCGGTCCAAGAGGGTCCGGGCGCTGCGCGAGTACGTGCTGGAGCAGGTCACCGAAGCGCTGGGTGACGTGACGGCCGAGTTCGCCGGCCACCGGGTGATCGGCTGCTCGAAGGTGCTGCGGCAGCTGGCACGCCTGGCGGGCGACCGGCCGGGCAAGACCCGCGAGCTGTACCTGGACGACCTGCGCGCGTGGATCCCGCGACTGGCCGCGATGCCGTCGTCGCGGCGCGCGAAGCTGCCCGGCATCACCCGCCGGCGGGCGGAGCAGGCGCTGGGCGGCGCGGTCGTCGCGGAGGCGCTGGTGACCGTGGCGGGCGGGCCGGTGAGCATCTGCCCGTGGTCGACGCGCGACGGGCTCCTGCTCACCCTGCTGGACCAACTGACCCTGGACGACCCTGGCAAGTCCCGGCCGAAGTCCTCCTCGAAGTCCGCTCGGCCGAAGGCGTCCCAGAAGACACACTCGCGTCCGGCCGCGTGAAGCCCCTGGTGCGGCAGGGGAAAAGCGGGTATCCCGGAGCCATGAGCCCCCGCAGTGAGCTGTTCCCGCGTGACCACCGCGACGACGAGGAAGACGACCTCGGCGCCCTGCCCGATCCGACGCGCCTGCGCGGGGA
>DASXYS010000148.1:0-52459 GCA_036502365.1 Amycolatopsis sp. | reverse complement strand
GGCCTGGTGCACCGCGATGAACACGAACGCCTGGCCGAGCGGCAGGACCAGGAACACCGCGGCCAGGTAGCCGCCGATGTGGACGGCGAGCAGCCCGGCCTCGAGCCGCCGGGCCCGCAGCCCGCCGTGCCACACCGCCTTGATGCCCGACCAGTGCAGGTCGAGGCCTTCGAGCAGGAGCAGCGGGAAGAACAGGAACGCCTGGTATTTCGCCATCCAGCGGAGGAATCCGGTCCGGCCCTGGCCCTGCGGGGCACTGAACGCGAGCACGGGCATGTCGATGTCCGGGTCGGCGCCTTCGACGTTCGGGCTCGCGTGGTGGCGGTTGTGCTTGCCGACCCACCAGCCGTAGCTGAGGCCGACCAGTCCGGCCAGTCCCGAGCCGACCGCGTCGTTGGCGCGGCGGCCGCGGAAGATCTGCTTGTGCCCGGCGTCGTGGCCGAGGAACGACAGCTGCGTGTACGTCACGGCCAGCAGGGCCGCCGTGCCCAGCTGCCACCAGGTGCCGCCGAGCAACGCGAACAGCACCCAGGCGCCGCCGAACACCAGCAGGGTCACCCCGCCCCGCAGCGCGTAGTAGTACGGGCGGCGGCGCAGCAGCCCGGCTTCCTTGACCAGTTCGGACAGCTCGGCGTAGTCGCTGCCCCTGGTCCGGCCCGGCTCCGGCCGAGCGGCGGGTATCACGTAGTCCATTGTGGACCTCCGAGTAGAGCGGGGTGCCGGCAGCCGACGACGGCCGGGCACCGCGAGCGGTGCGGTGGTCGGTCCGGGGAGTCAGGGGGAGATCACATGCGGCGCCGGGGGTGGGTGTCCCGTCCGGGCCTCGTGGCCGAGGCCGTCCGGTCTCAGCCGGAGCACCTGCGGCGTCCCGGCGATCGGGTGCCGGTTGTTGCGGCGGATCTCGGCGCGAGTGGTGCCCCGCCGCACAACGACGAAGGTCCCAGCGATGCCGCGGCGAATCCTGGCCGGAGCACAGCTGGTACTCGGCCGCACAACCACGAAAGTCCCGCCAGTGTCGCGTCGGAAAGCCCGACCAGCCGCGGCGGCCGGCCCGCGCACGTGGAGCCGTTCGGTGATCAGAGGGCGGGTCATGGTCCGGCAGGGCTCGGCCAACGCGGATTCCGCTGAGTTCTCCCCAATGCCCGGCCCTCCTCGGTCATCGGCAGCCGCAGGGCGGCTCGATCGGTGGCACCGAGGTCTGGGGTCTTGAGCGCAGCCTACGCCTGCCGCGGGCGGGCGAACGATTTCACCGCGGATCCCCGGCCGGGCTGTGGCGGATGGAGTCGCCGCCCTTGCGGTGGTCCGTCCGGCCGTACTTGCTCTCGAGCAGGCTTTCGAGCTTGCGCACCGCGCCGCCGACCGCCTCGTCCACCGAGCCGGCGTGGTGGGTGACCGCGACCGGCGGGCGGCCGGCGGGGCGGGCTTCGATCACGCACCGCCGGTCCATTCCTTCGGCTCCGGAACCGATTTCGTCGCCCAGGTGGACTTCGAGCCGGGTCAGGTGGTCGCTGAACCTCGACAGCGCCGACCGCAGCTCGGCTTCGACGTGCCGGTTCAGCTCGTCCCCGCCGTGCACGTTGTTGTCGGTGCTGATGTGGACTTCCATGGTTTTCCCTTCGGAGCCCCGATCCCGGTCAGCGCTCGCGCGCCGCCGAACGGGTCAGCACGACCCTCGGATCGAGTTTCCGGTCGGCGAGGGCACGGGCGACCTCGCTCAGCCGGGAGTTGGTGCCGCGGGAGTAGTCGCGCAGGACGGTGAAGGCGCCGTCCATGGCCAGCCCGCCGACCACCGAGAGCACCCCCTTGGCCTGCTCGATGATCACCCGGCTGTTCAACGCGGTCTGCAGCTGCTCGGACAGGATCTCCCCGCGCCGGATGGCCCGCTCCTGCAGGATGCCGATGGTCGCCGTGTCGGCCAGTCCCTGCGCCAGTCCGAGGTCGTCGGCCCCGAGCTCGCCGGTGTGGTGGCCGAACAGGTTCAGCGCGCCGATGGTCTGCTTCCGCAGCCGCAGCGGCAGCGCGTGCACCGAGGCGAACCCGTCGCGGGCCGCCTCGGCCGCGAACCGGGGCCATCGCGCGGACTGGGCGGCGATGTCGGCGACCAGCACCGGTGTCTGGCCGGTGAAGCAGTCGACGCACGGGCCCTCGTCGATGCTGAGCTGGAACAGTTCGATCAGCCGGGCCTGCTCGGTGGAGGAAGCCAGCACCTGCAGGCTGCCGCGCTCGTCGGCCAGGGTCAGCCCGGCCGCGGCGACGTCGAGCAGCGCGACGCACTGCCCCACCAGCGTGTGCAGCAGATCGGCGATGTCGTAGTCGTCGACCAGTGTGTCGGCCAGCGCGACGAACGCCCTGGTCACCTGTCGTTCACGATCGGCCATGCCTGCCATCACCTGGATTCTTGCTCGCTGTCTTCATAGTGGTCCTCGGTCCGGGTCGCCGTCCAACGACAGCCGCCCGGCGACGATGTCGGCGGCGACCTCGGCGAGCGGACGGCCGTGGCCGAACGCGTAGGCCCGCATCCGCGCCAGCGCGCCGGCGGCCGAAACGTCCAGCTGCGCGATCAGCATGCCGGTGGCCTGGTGCACCTCCCGGTGCCGCATGCCCGACGCCGCGAGCCACGGCCCGTCGCCGTCCAGCCAGCTCGTGCCCACGGCCTGCAACCCCGACAACGCGAGCGCCGCGATGTCGGCCACCCGCAGGGCGGTGGCGAGCTCCGCCGGAGTGAGGGAGCCGGGGGTGGCCCGGTAGGTGTCCAGGGTCGCCACCCGGACCGCGCCGATCTGCAGCGGGAAGGTGAACAACGCCCCCACCGGGTGCCCCGCCGCCTCGGCGGCAAACATCGGCCAGCCGGACACCAGCCCGGCCGCGAGGTCGGGCACCAGCACCGGGCCGCCGGTCCGGTGGGCCTCGAAGCACGGGCCCTCACCGAGGGAGAACTGCAACTCGGCCAACGCGGTGCTCACCTCGTCGCTGGCGTAGACCAGCTCCCGCCGTCCGGCGTCGGCCATCACCGACACCGCGGCCCCGTCCACCGGCAGCAGCCGGACGCAGGCGCGGCACACCCGTCCGACGGTGTCGACCCCGCCGCCGGCCCCGCCCTCCCCGAGCGCGGCCAGCACACTCGCCCGCAGCACCTCGACCTCGGTCACCGGGCGCCGGGAACTTCCGCCGTGCGCCGGGTCGGCGTCTCCCGGGGCCAGGTCGCGCCGGCCTCGTCACCCGGCAGGCGACGCGACCGTGCGGTGGCGGTGGTCGGCATCGGCGCCATTCCCTTCGGCCGGCCGGCAATCCGGTGGTAGCGGCGTAGGCGTCCCCGCCGCGGTCCGGAGCCGGCGCCGTGGGGGCGCCATGGGAACGATGGACCTCCAGTGTGTCACGGCGCCGGTGCGGTCACCAGGGCCGGGAGGCCACGCCGCCGACGTCCCGGCCGGCGGGTGCCCACTGGTGCCGTCGATCCGTTGCCGCCGAACGGGTTCAGGGAACCGGGACCGTCCACACGAGACGGGTCCCGCCGGACTCACGGCGCTCCACGCGGAAGTCCCCGCCCGCCTCGGCCGCCCGCTGTTCGAGGTAGCGCAGCCCGCTGCGCACGACGGCAGGCGGCAGGCCGGACCCGGTGTCGGATACGTCGATGACGAGGTGGTCGTCCAGTGACACGGTGATGGCCAGCTCGGCCGCGTTCGCGTGCCGCAGCACGTTGCTGACCGCCTCCCGGACCACCGCCTCGGCGTGCTCGGCCAGTCCGGCGGGCACGCGGTCGAGCGCGCCGGAAATCCGTACCGTGGTCCGGATGTCCGCGTCGCCGGTCGCGTCGCTGACGGCGTGCTGCAGGCTCGCGCGCAGGCCCTGCTTCCGGCCCGGCGCGGCGTGCAGGTCGAAGATCGCGCTGCGGATCTCCTCGATGACCTCCTGGAGCTGCCCGATGTGCTGGGTCAGCCGCTCGGCGACGACCGGCGAGTCCGTGCGCCGGTGGGTGCCCTGCATCGACAGGCCCACCGCGAACAGCCGCTGCACCACGTGGTCGTGCAGGTCGCGGGCGATCCGGTCGCGGTCCACCACGAGCGCCAGCTCACGGCGCGCGGACTGGCTCTCCGCGTCCCGCAGGGCCAGCGCCGCCTGATCGGCGAACGCGGACACGATCTGCAGCTGGTGCTCGTCGAACCTCGCCGCGCCGGGCGCGCGGACGGCCAGCAGCACGCCGGCGGTCGACTCCCCCGACCGCAGCCGCACCACCAGCGCCGGGCCGAGGTCCACGGCACCGGCCAGGTCGAATTCCAGGCGGGGCACGTTGCGGGGCACGTGGTCGCGCAGCACGGCACCGGAGGTGGACCCGTCGAGCGGGATCCGGCGGCCGGTCAATGCGTCGGCGTGCGGGCCGGCGGACACGGTCACGACAAGGGCGCCGGACGGCTCGACCGGCAGCGCGATCAGCGCGTCGTCGGCACCGGTGAGCTCGACCGCGCGGCTCGCGACCAGCCGCAGCACCTCGACCACGTCGGTGCCGCTCAGCAACGCCGAGGAGATCTCGCCGGTCGCCTCCAGCCACCGCTGCCGGTCGCGGGCCTCCGCGTGCAGCCGCGCGTTGTCCACCGCGATCGAGGCCGCGCCCGCGAGCGCGACGATCGCGCGTTCGTCGTCCTCGGTGAATCCGGGCCCGGATCGCTTGCCCGCCAAGTACAACCGGCCGAGCAGGACGCCGCGGGCCCGCAACGGGGCGCCGAGGAAGGTCCGCACCGGCGGGTGGCCCGCGGGCAGTTCGAGCGGGCCGAGGTCGGCCACGCGCAGCGGGCCGTCGCCGATCGCGGCGAGCACCCCGTGCCCGGCCGGCGGCGGCCCGACGCGGTCGCGGGCCGCGTCGTCCAGGCCCGCGACGGCGAACTCGGTGGTCGTGCCGTCCTCGTCGAGCACGGCCAGCGCGCCGTACCGGGCGTCGACCAGGTCCGCGGCCGTGGCCACGATCCGGTCGGCGGTGTGCTCCAGGTCCGGGCGCGCGGAGAACGCCAGCACGGCGGAAAACAGCGCGTCCATCCGGGCGCGCACCGACGCGGCCTCGCCCCGGTCCCGGGGCGGCCCGGCCGGCCGGAAATCGGCGTCGGCCATGCGTCCACCCTCGCACACCGGAGCGGGCCCGACCGGAAACCGGCGACCTTCGCCGCGCGACGCGGGACGTTCGGCACTGGGCCCCCGGCGCCACCGTGGCGAATGGTCGAGCCGGAAGCACACACGATCCAGGGAGCAGCTGATGAAAACCGGCGTCATGCCCGTGGGGCACCTGAGCACCGAGCAGGTCCGGCAGATCCTCGTCATGGCGACCACCCCGCCGCCGTTGCGGGGCGCCCGGCCCTGGCGGTTCCAGTGCACGCCGGGGGCGATCGAGCTGTACGCGGACATCGACGACGGCCCCGAGCGGCGCGAACAGCTGCTGAGCTGCGGGGTGGCGCTGCTGAACCTCAGGGTGGCGATCAAGGCCCACGGCAGCCACCCCGACGTGCGGCTGCTGCCGATGGCGGGGCGGCCGGACCTGCTCGCCATCGTGTGCCCCCGCGGGCACGAGCCGGTCTCGCCGGTGGACCGGCGGCTGGCCGAGGCCATCCCGGTTCGCCGCGGCAACCGGCCCCCATTCACGTCGGCGGCAGTCCCGCCCGAGGTCCAGCGCGAACTGCGCCGGGCCGCGGAGATCGAGCGGTCGTGGCTCGCCACCGTCGAGGCCGAGCAAATCCCGCTGCTGCGCGAAATCATGGACCGCGCGGCACCGGAAAACGGCAACCGGACGGACTTCGACGTGCAGCCGGACCGCTTGCTCGTGGTCGTCGGTTCCTTGCACGACACCAATCTCGCGCTGCTTCAGGCGGGCCAGGCCATGCAACGCGTCCTGCTGACTGCGACGGCTTCGGGCCTGTCTTCGGTGCTGTGGTCCGCCGTGATGGCCCAGCCCGGGCCGCGGCGGGAGCTGCGGCAACTGCTCGGCGGCGGCCTGTGGCCCCAGGTCATGCTGCGGCTCGGGCACGGCGCGCCGGTCGAGCCCTTCACCCCGGTCCGCCTGGAAGACGTCGTGACCAGCGACGAGCACCCGTTCTCCGCGGGCCTGCGGTGATCAGCCGCCCGGGCGGCGCTGCTCGTCGTGGATCCCGGTGACCAGCACCGCGGCCTGGGTCCGCCGTTCCATCCCCAGCTTGGCCAGCAGCCGGGAGACGTAGTTCTTCACGGTCTTCTCGGCCAGGAACATCCGCTCGGCGATCTCCCGGTTCGTCAGGCTCTCGCCGATCAGGTCCAGCAGCACCCGCTCCTGCGCGGTCAGCCCGGCCAGCGGGCCCGGCTCCCCCGCGCCCTGACGCAGCTTCGCCACCAGCGCCGCGACCGCGCGCTCGTCGAGCAGGCTCCCGCCCGCGCCGACCCGGCGGATGGCCTCGACCAGCTGGAGTCCCTTGACGTCCTTGATCACGTACCCGTCGGCCCCCGCGAGCACCGCGTCGACCATCGACTGCTCGTCGGTGAACGAGGTGAGCATCAGGCACCGCAGCCCAGGCAGCTTCGCGCGCAGCTCGCGGCACAGCTCGACGCCGTCGCCGTCGGGCAGCCGGACGTCCAGCACCGCGACGTCCGGGCGCAGCGCGGGCACCCGGGCCAGCGCCTCAGCGGCCGAAGAAGCCTGGCCGGCCACCGTCAGGTCGTCCTCGTCGTCGATCAGCTCGGCGACGCCACGGCGCACCAGCTCGTGGTCGTCGACCAGGAACACCGTGATCACGCGCGGGTCGGCCACCCGGCCAGGTTACGCCCGGCGAGCCGAACGACCCTGCAAGAAAGGCCCCACGGCCCTACGCGGCGGGAACGGACGAGGTCACCGTGAAGGGATGACCCCCACCCCGCACCGGCCCGACCACCAGCTCCGGACCGACGTGAACGAGGAGCTCGCCTGGACCCCGAGTGTGAACGCCGAGGAAATCGGAGTGGCCGTCACCGACGGCCAAGCGACGCTGTCGGGGCACGTGCGGACCTACCCGGAGAAGGAAGAGGCACTGCGCGCCGCGACCCGGGTCCACGGCGTGACCGTGATCGCGGACAAGATCGCCGTGCGCCACGGCCACGACGTCCCCGGCGACGCGGACCTCACCCGCGAGGCCATGATCATCTTCGACCGCCGTTCCGTCGTGGTGCCGAAGAACTCCGTGCAGGTCGAGGTCCGCGACCACGTGCTCACCCTGCGCGGCGCCGTGCCGTGGCAGTTCCAGCGGGAAGCCGCCCGCAACGCCGTGGCCGGCCTGCCCGGGATCAGCGGCGTGCGGAACCTGATCTCGCTGCGGCCCTCGGCCACCGCCGCGCCCGCCGAGATGCAGGCCAAGATCACCGCCGCGCTGACCCGGCACATGCCCGACCTGTCCCAGCACGTCGAGGTCGGCGTCGACGGCACGCAGGTCACCCTGACCGGCGACGTGCCCACCGCCGCCGAACGGCGCTCGGCCGAGCAGACCGCCTGGTTCGCTCCCGGTGTGACCGCCGTCGACAACCGGATGACCATCACCGACTGACTCCGTTTCGCAAGGAGCGCCATGAACATCGTCATCATCGTCGTCATCGTCGTGGTGCTGCTGATCCTGCTGGCCGCCACGGTGCGGGTGATCAAGCAGTACGAGCGCGGGGTGCTGTTCCGGCTCGGCCGGGTGCAGGGCGTGCGCGAGCCCGGGCTGCGGCTGATCATCCCCGTGGTCGACGTGCTGCGCCGGGTCCCGCTGCGCATCATCACCATGCCGATCCAGTCGCAGGGCATCATCACCCGCGACAACGTCAGCGTCGACGTCTCGGCCGTCGCGTACTTCCGGGTCACCGACGCGGTGAAGTCCGTGGTAGCGATCGAAAACGTCTACGCCGCGATCGACCAGATCGCCCAGACCACCCTGCGCAAGGTCGTGGGCCGGCACACGCTGGACGAGACCCTGTCCGAGACCGACAGCATCAACACCGGCATCCGCGAGATCCTCGACGTCACCACGCTCGACTGGGGCGTGGAGGTCACGCTGGTCGAGCTGAAGGACATCCAGCTGCCCGACACCATGAAACGCGCGATGGCCCGGCAGGCCGAGGCCGAGCGCGAGAAGCGCGCCAAGATCATCAGCGCGGAAGGCGAATCCCTCGCCGCGGCCGCGCTGGGCGAAGCGTCGGACACCATGATGGCGCACCCGCTCGCCTTGCAGCTGCGCAATCTGCAGAGCCTGGTGGAGATCGGTGTGGACAAGAACACCACCGTCGTGTTCCCCGCCCCGCTGATGAGCACCATCGGCGAGCTGGGCTCGTTCCTGGCCCGCGAGACGGCCGCGGCGAACACCGCGGCGCCCGATGCGATCGTCCCGCTGACCTCGTCCGGGAACGGAAGCCCCGGTCCCGAAGGACACTGAACCCCTCAACCGAGTCCGGCCGGCGTCGACGGCCGGGGACGGGAGCACCGGCATGAAGTCGGATCCCTGCACCGAAGCACCGGTACCCGAGTCGCCCCGCCACCCGGTTCGCCTGCGGTTGAAGCCGAAGGCGCCCCGGACCGGCTACGTGGACGGCGCGTGGTGGCCCCGTTCCCGCGACCTGTCCGCCGAGCTGCCGTCCCTGCTGACGGTGCTGACCGTACGGCTGGAACAGGTCGAACGGGTGACCTTCAACCTCGCCGCGTGGCCCGCGCAGCCGCGCCGGCTCCGCTTCGGGGACGCCGACGTCCGACTGGAGGGCTTCCGGTCGCAGCCCGCCGCCACGGTGACCGTGATCGGCGCGTGGGAACGGCACCGGCTGACCCTGCTCGTCGTGCCGCCGGAGACCGATCCCGTTGCCGCGCACGGGATTCTGATGACCGCGGCCCATCGCGACGACCACACCAGTCCCGAAACACTGCTCGATGGCCGCCCAGGGCCGGAGCTGCTCACGGCGGGCGAGAAAGCCTTGCAGCGCTGGGAAGTCGACGGCGGCCGCATCAGCGTGCGCACCGAGCCGATCGACGCGTAGCCGCCGCGTGCCCGCCGTTCTGACAAGTCCTGACCAGTCCTGACCAGTCCTGACAACGGATTGACCGGTCACGGGGTTTGCAAATGCCCATCGAGATGTAAAGCTGCTCTCCGTTCCCCAACCCGGGCCGGCCCCGAGTTGTGTTCTGACAACGATGTCATCGCTTCTGGGAGGTGGCCCCCATGGGGTTGCAGAGCAGACGGGCGGCCGCGCTCGCGGTCGCGGGCCTGGTGTTCGCCGCGCTGGCGCCCGCCGCGGCCGGGGCCCAAGCCGCCCCGGTCGCCGATCCGGTCGCACAGGTCAACCCGTTCGTCGGCACGCAGAACTTCGGCAACACCTTCCCCGGCGCCAGTGCGCCGTTCGGGATGGTGCAGGTCAGCCCCGACACCGGCGGCCAGGGCGGCTACGACTACCAGCAGAACGCCATCTACGGCTTCAGCCAGACGCACCTGTCCGGCGTCGGCTGCGGGGTGATGGGCGAGCTGCCGGTCATGCCGACCACCGGCGCCGTGGACAGCGTCGACAAGAACGTCTACAAGTCCGACTACACGCACGACGACGAGCACGCCGAGCCCGGTTATTACCGGGTGGGCCTCAAAAAGTACGACGTCAACGCCGAGCTGACCGCCACCGCCCGCACCGGCTGGCAGCGCTACACCTTCCCCTCGACCGGCGCGGCGAACGTCCTGTTCAACACCGGCCAGGCCAACCAGTCCGTCAAGGACTCCGAGATCCACGTGGTCGGCGACCGGACGCTGGAGGGCCGGGTCCGCGCGGGCGGGTTCTGCGCCGGGCACGACGAGCACACGGTGTACTTCACCGCGACGTTCGACCGGCCGTTCAGCTCCTTCGGCACCTGGCGCGGCTCGACGCGGACGCCGGGCAGCCGGGACGCGGCGGGCACCGGTGGCAACGGCGCGTGGGCGAGCTTCGACGCCACCACCGACCGCGACGTCGTGGTCAAGGTCGGCCTGTCCTACACCGGCACCGAAGGCGCGCGGAAGAACCTCGCCGCGGAAACCGGTGACTCGTACGACTTCGACGGCACCCGCACGGCGCTGCACCAGGCCTGGGCCGACCGGCTCGGCGCGATCAAGATCGGCGGCGGCACCGCGGACCGGCAGACGGCCTTCTACACCGCCCTCTACCACTCGCAGCTGCACCCGAACCTGGCCGGCGACACCGACGGCGCGTACACCGGCTTCGATGGCAAGGTGCACACCGCGAGCGGCTACACGCCGTACCAGAACTTCTCGTTGTGGGACACCTATCGGCCACAGAACCAGCTGCTGGAGATGCTCGAACCCCAAGTGGCGAAAGACGTCGCGCTGTCCGTGGTGGCGATCGGGCGCGACGGCGGCTGGCTGCCGCGCTGGGCGCTGGCCGGGAGCGAGACCAACATCATGACCGGCGACCCGGTGACGCCGTTCCTCGTCGAGGCCTGGTCCAAGGGCCTGCTCGCCGGGCACGAAGAAGAGGCGTACGCGCTGCTCAAAAAGAACGCCACGAGCACACCGCCCGCCGATTCGCCGTACAACGGGCGCTCCGGCGTGAACTACTACAACGACCGCGGCTACATCCCCAGCGGCCTCACCCTCGGCACGGACTGCGCGGCCAAGGGCGGCGACAACGACTGCAACCACCCGGCCTCGGCGACGATGGAGTACTCCGCGGCCGACGCGGCGCTCGCTCTGATGGCGAAGGGCCTCGGCCACTCCGCCGACGCGCGGATGTTCGCCGACCGCGGCCAGTGGTACAAGAACCTCTGGGACTCCTCGACGCAGGCGTTCCGGCCGCGCACCACCGAAGGCACCTGGCTGACGCCGTACAACCCGGTCGACGCCGATCAGCAGTTCCACGAGGGCGGCGCCTACCAGTACCAGTGGCTCGTGCCGCAGGACCCGGCCGGGCTGGTCTCGCTGATGGGCGGGCGCGCCACGACGCAGAAGCGGCTGGACTCCTTCTTCGCCTACGACAAGCTGCTCACCGATCCGGCCGGCACCGCGCGCGCCGACTGGATCACCAGCCCGTACGACTACTACGGCAAGCCCACCTACAACCCGAACAACGAGCCCGACCTGCTGGCGCCGTACATGTACAACTGGGTCGGCGCGCCGGCGAAGACCGCGACCGTGGTCCGGGCGGCGATGACGCTGTTCACCACCGGCCCGGACGGCATGACCGGCAACGACGACCTCGGCACCATGTCGGCCTGGTACGTGTTCTCCTCGCTCGGGCTGTACCCGACGATGAGCGGCTCGAACTTCCTCGCGGTGTCCAGCCCGCAGTTCGAGTCGGCGACCGTCCGAATCGGACAGTACGGCGGCTCGCAGGGCGGCACGCTCACGGTTTCCGCGCCGGGCGCGAGCGACACGAACCGGTACGTGCAGAGCGTTTCGCTGAACGGCCGTGACGTCCGGCAGACGTGGCTGGACTGGTCCGCGATCTCCCACGGCGGCACCCTGACGCACAAACTCGGCTCCACCCCGTCGAAGTGGGGCACCTCCGCGAACGCCGAGCCGCCTTCGGTGAACAACGCGGTCGGCGATCTGCGCAGCCACGTCGACGCTTCGCTGGGCCAAAGCTCGGTGGTGATCCCCGCGTCGGAGCAGGCGCAGCAAGTGAACCTGAGCCTGGACGTGCTCACGCAGAGCCCGCTGGCGCAACCGGTCACGGTGACCACCACCGCGCCGCAGGACTGGACGGTGACCACGACACCGCGGAACCCGTTGCTCCAGTGGTCGGGCCGATTGCCGGTGCAGCAACCGGTTTCACTGGCCGTGACGGTACCGGCGGGGACCCCGGTGGGTAGTTATCCGTTGCAGGTCAAGGCTTCCGGACTGGGTGCGAACACCGTCACGCGGCCGGTCAGCGTCGAAGTACGGGAGCCGGCGGTCTGCGCGGCATCCGGTACAACGGCGTCCGGCACGGCGTGCGCGGTCGACCTGGGCCGGGACCGCAACCACGACGGCACGGCCACCGTCGCCGCGTCCACCGAGGGGAACTTCGACGGCTCCGGCTGGAGCTACGACGCGGACCTGCTGCCGCCCGCCGGACCGGTCGTGTGGGACGGCGTCACCTACGCCGCCCCGGACGCGAGCGGCACCGCGGCGAACTTCGTCCAGGCCCGCGGCCAGTCGCTGCTGGTCCCGGCGGGCAGCCACGGGACGCTGCGGATCGTCGGCGCCTCGCACAGCGGCCCGGTGACGACGACGCTGACCGCGCACTACACCGACGGCAGCAGCGCCGCCCTCGGCGTGACGCTCGGCGACTGGGCGGGCTCGACGCCGGCGGGCAGCACCGTCGTGCTCGACCTGCCGCACCGGATCAAGGCGGGCAGCGGCGTGGACGGCCCGCCGGTCCGGCTCTTCGGAGTCCAGGCCGCCCTGGACCCGGGGAAGACGCTCCAGTCGCTGTCCCTGCCGAACGACCCCCGGGCCGAGCTGTACGCGATCACCCTCGCCTGAGGGTGGTTCCCGGGCCGGTGCGTCCACTGTGGACGCATCGGCCCGGCTCAGCGGGTGACCGGCGCCAGCACCAGTCCGATGATCCCGTCGATCAGGCCCGTCGCGGCGTCCGCCCAGGTGGCGCGCGGGGTGGGGGTGCCCTCGGCCAGGGCGCGCTCCCGTTCGGCGGTCACGTGGATCATCAGCTGGCGGACCATGTCCCCGCGCTCGGCGCGGACCTCCCGCGGCAGCTGGGGCAGGCAGCGGTTCAGCCCGTCGACCGCGTGGGCCAGCACCGGCGAGGAAAGCGACTCCGTCACCATGATCTCGCGCAGCGCGGGGTCGGTCATGATCTGCGCGCCGAACCGGGCGAACCAGCTCGGCGCGCCGAGTTCGTCGAGGTACGAGGTGGTCGGCCGGACCAGGCAGGCCACCCACTCGCGCAGGCCGGGGCCCGCGGGCATCGCGTCGACCATCTCGGTGCGCAGCACCTCGAGCCGCGCGCTGTGCTTGCGCATGATCGCGCGGACCAGGTCCACTTTGGTGCCGAAGTGGTAGTTCACCGCGGCGTTGTTGCCCTGGCCCGCGACCTCGCTGATGTGCCGGTTGGACACCGCGTGCACCCCGTGCTCGGCGAACAGCTGTTCCGCCGTGCCGAGGATCGCCTCCCGCGTCGCGCCGGCCCGGTCCACCCGGACGGTTCTCTCGGTCATAAACCACCACCTTTTCGCCGGAGAAGATCCTACGTGCGCGCCCGCAGCCAGGTGCGGGCCGCGGCCAGATACGCCCGGGCGAGGTCCGTGCCGGGTGCCCAGGCCTCGAACCCGTGCGGCGCACCGGGCACGACGTGGAACCGCGTCTCGACACCGTCCTCGAGCAGCTGTTCGGCGTACGCGTGGTCTTCGTCGTGGAACAGGTCGATGTCGCCGACGCCGATCCAGGCGGGCGGCAGTCCACTGAGGTCACCGCGCCGGGAGGGCACGGCGTAGCGCGGCACCTCCGATACCCCGGGCTCGGCCGCGAGGTAGGAACGCCAGCCGAAGTGGTTGAGCCGGTTGTCCCACACCAGGTGGCCGACGCGGTCGAGGTCCCGCCGCGCGGCGGTGCGGTCGTCGAGCATCGGGCAGAACAGCCACTGCGCGAGCGGTTGCGGACCGCCCTCGTCGTGCAGCCGTTGCACCAGCGCCGCGGCGAGCCCGCCACCGGCGCTCTGCCCGCCGATCGCCACCCGGGCCGGATCGACGCCGAGGGAAGCGGCCCGCTCCTGCAGCCACGTCCACGCGGCGTGGCAGTCGTCGATCGCCGCCGGGCACGGGTTTTCGGGCGCCAGCCGGTATTCAGCCGACACGACGGTGATCCCCAGCTCACGGGCGGTCTCGCCGCAGAACCGGTCGTCCGCCACGGCGCTTCCAGCCACCAGTCCCCCGCCGTGGATCCACAGCAGCGCCGCGTCCGAACGGACGGCGTCAGGGCGGTAGACCCGGATCCCGTCCGCCGTCTCCAGCCGCACGCCGGGCACCGCGACCGCGCGCATCCGCCTGGTCAGCGCCCGGGCCAGCCGGCGCGCCCACGGGCGCCGCATCGAGACGCGCGGCATCCATCGCGCCCGGGACCGCAGTTCCGTCGCCACCTTCTCCAGTTCCATCGCTACTGCACCGCCCATCCGCCGTCGGAGGGCAGCAGGGCGCCGTTGACGTTGACCCCGTCGTCGCTGAGCAGGAACGTGATCGAGGCCGCGAGCTGCTCCGCCTGCGCGACGGACGGGATCAACGGGAAGAAGCCGCGGATCCGCCGCTGCCCGAACTCCGACGGCGTCCCGATCCGCGCGATCCCGGTGGCGACCGCGCCCGGGGCGACGGCGTTGATCCGGAGGCCCTGCGGCCCGTACATGAACGCGCAGCTGCGGGTGATGCCCACGACAGCGTGTTTCGACGCGGTGTAAGCGATCCCGGCGGTGGAGCCGCGCAGCGCCGCTTCGGAGGCGACGTTGACGATCGAGCCGGCGCGGGCGTCCAGCATCGACGGCACGACCGCGCGGATCAGGCGGAACGTGCCATCCACGTTGACCGCGAACACCCGCTGCCAGACCTCGTCGCTGACCTCGTGGGCCGGCGAGTCGTCGTCGACGATGCCCGCGACGTTGGCCAGCCCGTCGATCCGGGGCCCGGCCGCGGCGACGATCCGCTCGACACCGGCCGCGTCGGTGATGTCCGCGACCACGGTGACGAGTTGGGCGGACCCGGCTTCGGCGGCGAACGCGTCCAGGCGGGCGCCGGAAACGTCGGCCGCGACCACCCGGCCGCCCTCGCGCAGGATCCGCGAGGCGGTCGCCCGGCCGATGCCGGAGCCGGCCCCGGTGACGATCACCGTCCGGCCGTCGAACCGGCCCGCCGTGACCCGTTCCTGCCACCCGCCGGGCGCTGTTTCAACCCGCGCCCCGGTGTCGTTTCGAGCGTCGTTCGCTTGAGCATCGTCCATAAGCGGAAGCCTACCGCGGCTTTAAATCACTTGCTTGACTAACGCCGTGTCAGTGGGTACCTGGAATTGAGTGAAGATCACCAACCCCGGAGGGTTCCCCCATGTCCAGCACCCCCTCGGCGCCGCCCGGCCCCGGCTTCGACCCGGACGCGCTGCGCGCCAAGTACCGCGCCGAGCGCGACCGGCGGCTGCGCCCCGACGGCAGCGCCCAGTACCAGCGGGCCGAAGGCGACTTCGGCTACTACGCCGAGGACCCGTACGCCACCTCCGATTTCGCCCGGGAGCCACTGCGGGACCAGGTCGACGCGGTGGTCGTCGGGGGCGGCTTCGGCGGGCTGCTCGCCGCGGCCCGCCTGCGCCAGGCCGGCCTGGATCGTGTCCGGGTGATCGAAAAGGCCGGCGACTTCGGCGGCACCTGGTACTGGAACCGCTACCCCGGCATCCACTGCGACGTCGAGTCCTACATCTACCTGCCGTTACTGGAAGAGCTCGGCTACGTCCCCGAGTGGAAGTACGCGCCCGGCGCGGAGATCCTGCGTCACTGCCAGGCGATCGGCCGGCACTTCGACCTCTACCGCGACGCCTGCTTCCGCACCGCCGTCGAGGGCCTCCGCTGGGACGAGGACGAGGCGCGGTGGACCGTCCGCACCGACCGCGGGGACGTCATCCGGGCCCAGTACGTGGTCGTCACCAGCGGCGTGCTCGACCGGCCCAAGCTCCCCCGCATCCCGGGCATCGAGACGTTCGAGGGGCACACCTTCCACACCAGCCGGTGGGACTACGGCTACACCGGCGGCGATGCCGACGGCGGCCTCACCGGGCTCGCCGACAAGCGCGTCGCGCTCATCGGCACTGGCGCCACCGGGATCCAGGTCGTGCCGCACCTGGGGCGCGACGCGAAGCACCTGTACGTCTTCCAGCGCACTCCGTCCACTGTGGATGCTCGCGGCAACCGCCGCACCGACCCGGAGTGGGCGCGCTCGCTCGCGCCGGGCTGGGCGCAGGCCCGCCGGGACAACTTCCTCACGATCATCACCGGCGGGCAGGTCGAGGAGGACCTGATCGCCGACGGCTGGACCGGCAGCGCCCGGCTGCTGGAGAAGATCATCCCCACCGACGCCTACGCCCACCTCTCCGAGGAGGAACGCGAACGCGTCGGCGAACTCGTCGACTTCCAGAAGATGAACGAGCTGCGCGACCGCGTCGAAGCCGTGGTCGAGGACCCGGCGACGGCGGAGGCGCTCAAGCCCTGGTACCGCTACATGTGCAAGCGGCCGACGTTCAGCGACCACTACCTGCAGACGTTCAACCGTCCCAACGTGACCCTGGTCGACACCGCGGACACCGGCGGCGTCGAGCGGATCACCGGCAAGACCGTGGTGGCCGGCGACCAGGAGCACGAGGTCGACTGCATCATCTTCGCGACCGGCTTCGAGGTCGGCGCGACGGACATGCTGACCGGCCGCCTCCCGGTCGTCGGCCGCGACGGCGTCGCACTGCTGGAACACTGGCGAAACGGCATCCGGACGCTGCACGGCTTCTCCAGCCACGGCTTCCCGAACCTGTTCCACGTCGGGCAGCTGCAGACCGCCAGCACGATCAACTTCGTGCACGGCCTCGACCAGCAGGCCACGCACATCCGCGAAATCGTCGCCGAGGCCCGCAAGCGCGGCGTGGACCGGGTCGAGCCGACCGCCGAGGCGGAGGACGCGTGGCTCGAGCTGATCCGGGGAAAGGCGAAGGACCGTACCGAGTTCCTGCTCGCCTGCACGCCGGGCTACTACAACAACGAAGGCCGGCCGGGCGCGCGCGGCGGGTCCTACGGCTTCGGGGACGGTCCGCTGGCGCTCCAGGAACTGCTGCGGAAGTGGCGCGCGGACGGCGGGATGGACGAGGTGATGGCCGCACGGTAACGCTACAGAAGGTGACGCTTCAGGCAGTGCCCGCTCAGGCGATGAACTCCGCGGCGACCCGGGCGCCGTCCGTGCGCACCTCGGCAGCGAACGATCGCGCACGACCCTCCACATCGGACTGAAGGACCTGTTTCAACGCCGTGGCCAGTGAATCGGCGCCCGGCTCGGCGCCCGCGTGCGCGACGCCGATGCCGAGATCCTGGACCCGGTGCGCGAAGTAGTCCTGGTCGTAGTGGTGCGGCACCACGACCTGCGGCGCGCCGCCGCGGCCGGCCGTGGTCGTGGTGCCCGCCCCGCCGTGGTGCACGACGGCGGCGAAGCGCGGGAACAACGTTTGCAGGTTCAGCTCCGTGACGGCCAGGCAGTCCGGCCCGTCGTCCGGCAGGGACAGCCCGGCCCAGCCGCGCAGCACGATCGCGCGGCGGCCGAGCGCCCGGGCCGCCTCGACCGCCGCCCGGCCCAGTTCCCGCGGCGAGCGCATGCTGCCGAAGCCGAAGTAGACCGGCGGTTCGCCGTCCGCCAGGAAGTCCTCCACCTCGGCGGGCAGCGGCCGCCGGTCGGGCAGGATCCAGGCGCCGGTCTGCACGACGTCCACATCGGACGGTCGTAACCACGGTGCCAGCGCCGGGTCGGCGGCCAGCAGCGGCCGGTCGGTCAGGATGTGGCCGAGCACGTCGTCGACCGGGCCGAGCCCGGCTGCCGCGCGCTGTTCGTTGAGCGCGGTGCGCCAGGTCGCGTTGCGGCGTTCGATCTCCCGGGACCACAGGGTGCGGTCGTCAGCGTGCGGGTCGGCCGGCGGGCGCCCGGGCAACGGCGGCGGCGCACGATGCGGCGACGGCAGGCTGACCGGGCTGTAGTCGGCGAAGAAGTACCGGATGCCCCGCAGCTCGGCCACCGACCGCGCGGCGACCTGAAGCTGGTTGCAGCCCACGATCACGTCGCAGCCCTCGGCCGCCTCCCCCACCGTCTCGAACTGACCGGCGACGGTGGCCGGCACCAGCGCCCGCAGCTCGTCGATCGTCAGCTTCTTCGGTACCTGGTTCGCCGTCTGGCTTGTGCTGGGCCGCAACTCGGGCCCCAGCGGCACGAACGGCAGGCCGTGCTCGTCGGCCAGCGCCCGGAAGTCCGGCGGCGCGCACAGCCGCGCCTCGTGCCCGAGTTCGCGCAGCTGCACCCCGAGCGCCAGCAACGGCTGGAAGTCGCCCCGCGAACCGATCGTCGACAGCAGTGCCCGCATCAGGAATCCCCCTCGTTCATCGGCCCGCGAACCGGCCACGCGGCTCGCGGAGCAGCGATTATGCGCCGCCGGACGGACCTTGCGGCAAGCCCCGGGGTGCGCTATACCGTTAAGTGGGAAGAGAAATCTCCCACCCGAGTCGGCCTCCGTCCACTTCGGACACTCTCACCACCGGACCACCCACCGCGCCTGCGGCGTCACTCACCGCACCCGGATCAATGTTGACATTCGGACATCGCCTCCGGCACGATCAAGAAGCCGCCGGATCCGAGGAGCCGCCCCGATGTCCCGCCCCATCCCGTCACCGCGCGATGAGGCGAGCCGGCCCGCCGCACGCGCAGGTGATCGTTGTGACCTCGGTCGCGCCAGGGTCCGCGATCGCCGGTCAACCGGCGGCGAAACCGGCCGAAAATGGCTTGGCCCTGCGGAAACAGCGCCCGTCCGGGCCGGTCGGCACCCCCGGGGAGGCCGCCGCCACCGTGCTCTACTTGGCTTCGGCCACCTGCGCGAGCCTCGACCCCGCCGCGTCGTTCGGAAGGACCACCGATGACCCAGACCGCACTGG
The DNA here is from genome assembly GCA_036502365.1 of Amycolatopsis sp. Taxonomy (GTDB): domain Bacteria; phylum Actinomycetota; class Actinomycetes; order Mycobacteriales; family Pseudonocardiaceae; genus Amycolatopsis. Next base: position 33,838 of record DASXYS010000148.1, on the reverse strand, counting down.
CCGTCCGCCACGTCGCCTTCGAGGACCTCGGCCTGATCGAGCCGGTGCTGAACCGCCTCGGGTACGACGTGCTGTACCTCGACGCCGGGGTCCACGAGATCAGCGCCGAGACCGCCGCGGAGGCGGATCTGCTCGTCGTGCTCGGCGGCCCGATCGGGGCCGCCGACGCCGGGCGCTACCCGTTCCTCACCGCCGAGGTCGACGCCATCCGGGAGCGGGTCCGCCGCGGCGGGCGCACGCTGGGCATCTGCCTGGGCGCGCAGCTGCTCGCCCGCGCACTGGGCGCCGGGGTCAAAGCCGCCGGGCACAGCGAAATCGGCTACACGCCGTTGACCCTCACCGACGAAGGGCTCCGCTCGCCGTTGCGGCACCTCGCGGACGTCCCTGTGCTGCACTGGCACCAGGAACGGTTCGACATCCCGGCGGGCGCGGTCCGGCTCGCCTCGACGCCGGCGTGCCCGAACCAGGCGTTCGCCGTCGGCCCGCACGTGCTCGGCCTGCAGTTCCACCTCGAAGCCGATCCGCGCGCCCTGGAGCGGTGGCTGATCGGCCACGCCCAGTCCCTCACCACGCTCGGCCTGCACCCCCAGCCGCTGCGCGACGCCGCGGCCGGCGCCGGCCCCGCCCTCGCCGCCGCCGCGACCCGCGTGCTCACCGAATGGCTGCTCCCGGCACCCGGCCCGGCCGCGGAAGTCACCGGCGCCGTCGAGTATTCCGCCTGGTAGACCGGCAGAAACACGGCCGGCCGCGACGATCTTCCAGCCTTCAGCCGCCCCCCGAATTGCACGACGATGCATAAGCGTGCATAATCATTCGCGTGTCCAAGATGCTCACTTCCCTCCCTGTCGGCGAGCGCGTCGGGATCGCCTTCTCCGGCGGCCTCGACACGTCTGTGGCGGTCGCGTGGATGCGCGACAAAGGCGCGGTGCCCTGCACCTACACCGCGGACATCGGCCAGTACGACGAGCCCGACATCGCGTCGGTGCCCGGGCGCGCCCACGCCTACGGCGCGGAGATCGCGCGGCTGGTCGACTGCCGTGAAGCCCTCGTGGAAGAGGGGCTCGCGGCGCTGACCTGCGGCGCGTTCCACATCCGTTCCGGCGGGCGCCCGTACTTCAACACCACCCCGCTCGGCCGCGCGGTCACCGGCACGCTGCTGGTGCGCGCGATGCTGGAGGACAACGTCCAGATCTGGGGCGACGGGTCCACCTTCAAGGGCAACGACATCGAGCGGTTCTACCGCTACGGCCTGCTCGCCAACCCCTCCCTGCGGATCTACAAGCCGTGGCTGGACGCCGACTTCGTCACCGAGCTGGGCGGCCGCAAGGAGATGTCCGAGTGGCTCGTCGCGCACGAGCTGCCTTACCGCGACAGCACCGAGAAGGCCTACTCCACCGACGCGAACATCTGGGGCGCGACGCACGAGGCGAAGTCGCTTGAGCACCTCGACACCAGTGTCGAGATCGTCGAGCCGATCATGGGCGTGCGGTTCTGGGACGCCGCCGTCGAGATCGCCCCCGAGGACGTCACCATCGGCTTCGAGCTGGGCCGCCCGGTCACGATCAACGGCCGGAAGTTCGACACCGCCGTCGATCTCGTGCTGGAGGCCAACGCGATCGGCGGACGGCACGGGCTGGGCATGTCCGACCAGATCGAGAACCGCATCATCGAGGCGAAGAGCCGCGGCATCTACGAGGCGCCGGGCATGGCGCTCCTGCACGCGGCGTACGAGCGGCTGGTCAACGCGGTGCACAACGAGGACACCGTCGCCAGCTACCACAACGAAGGCCGTCGCCTCGGCCGGCTGATGTACGAGGGGCGCTGGCTGGACCCGCAGGCGATGATGCTGCGCGAGTCGCTGCAGCGCTGGGTCGGCACCGCGATCACCGGCGAGGTGACGCTGCGGCTGCGGCGCGGCGAGGACTACTCGATCCTCGACACGTCGGGTCCGGCCTTCAGCTACCACCCGGACAAGCTGTCGATGGAGCGCACCGAGGACTCGGCGTTCGGCCCGGTGGACCGGATCGGCCAGCTGACCATGCGCAACCTCGACATCGCCGACTCCCGCGCCAAGCTGGAGCAGTACGCGAGCCTCGGCATGGTCGGCAGCACCTCGCACCCGGCCCTCATCGGCGCCGCGCAGGCCGCCTCGACGGGCCTCATCGGCGCCATGCCGCAAGGCGGCGCGGAGGCAATCGCCTCCCGCGGCCGCGTCTCCGGCGACGACGAGCTGCTCGACCACGCAGCCATGGAATCCGGCACCGACTGAGGAAAGTCTCGTGAGTGTTTATGACGGTTCTAACCGTCGTAAACACTCACGAGCCGGTTCAGGCTTCGTCCGGTTCGCGGGCCGCGGTGTTCTCCCACAGGTCCGGCAGTGGACGGCGGGGTTCGCGGACGCCGGCCGGGTCGCCGGCGTCGGTGACCCAGACCGTCACCGCATCCCATCGGGAAAGCCGGGCGCCCGCGGCGGGCAGCTGCGCCACCACGACCCCGTTCAGCACGGCGTGGGGACTGTCGGGATCGGGGCCCTGCAACAACAATCCCGCGTCGTGGCCGGAAAGCCACGCGTCGAGGGCCTGCCGGCCCCGGAAGTTCGGCACCACTACCGGCCGCTCGTCAGGCCGATGCTTGTCCGTCAATGCTGTTCACCCGCAGGCCAGAGTACGCCGCCACCGGCCGGAGGTGAAGCCGTCAGCGGGGGTACAGACCGCCGTTGACGTCCCAGCAGGCGCCGGTCACGAAGCCGGCGTGCTCCGCCGCGAGCAGCGCCACCATGTCGGCCACGAACAGCGGCGAGCCCAGCGTGCCGACGGGAATCGAGCGCTTGATCTCCGCGAGCCGGTCCGCGGGCACGGACTCGTGCACCACCGGCAGGTCGAGCGGGCCGGGCGACACGGCGTTCACCGTGACCCCGCGCCCGGCCAGCTCACGCGCGAACACCTTGGTCAGCGTGGCGACTCCGCCTTTGGCCGCGGCGTAGTGCGCACCGGTGGCGGTCCCGCCGTTCTGCCCGGCCAGCGAGGCGACGTTGACGATGCGCCCGGCGCCCCGTTCGGCGAAATAGGCGCCGAAGACCTGGCTGCCGAGGAACGCGCCGTCGAGGTTGGCCGACACGACGGCCGAGAAGCTCTCCGGGCTGATCTCCATCAGCGGCTCCACTGTGGACATTCCCGCATTGTTGACCAGCACGTCGATCCGGCCCCAGCGGCGGTGCGTCTCGTCCCGGGCACTTTCGAACGCCGCCTTGTCGCGCACGTCGAGCGGGAGCGCCAGCGCGGTCGTGCCGTCGAGGTCGAGTTCGCTCGCTGCGTCGCGCACCGCCTCGTCCGCCCGGTCGGTCAGCACGACGCGGTAGCCCTGCTCGTGCAGCCGCCCGGCGATCACGCGGCCGAGCCCCCGCGCGGCGCCCGTCACGACCGCGACCCGCGACGCCGTCACCGGTCCCCCGCCGCGCCGTCCGGCAAGGTGACGGCGGCCGGGATGGTCAGCTCGCGGCCCATCCGCGCCTCGATCCGCATGTACCGCCAGAGCGCGTGCTCGCCGACCGGGGTGGTGCGGAACAGGTTGCACGCCCGCACGACGGTCGGCTGGCCGGCGACGTCGGCCAGCACGTAACAGGTCCACGGCCAGGCCGCGGACGGGCCGACCATGTGCTGGTCGTCGTCGATCGTGCCGAGCACCGTGACCCCGTCCAGCGCGGCGAGGTCGCGCAGCATGGCGGAGAAGGCCTGCCACACGACGCCGATGCCGTCGGTGGGCAGGTCGAAGAAGTTCTGGTTGACCCCGATGCAGAACAGCACTCGCAGCGGGACGGCGGGTTCGGTCACGTTTCCCGGTTCTCCTCAAGATCGACTCGTCCGGTCCGCACGACCGTAGCGGAGGGGTCCGACAAAAGGAGACACGCCAGTGCCGGCGCCGGAAACCCGGCACCGGCACTGGTGAAGCCGACTCAGACGCCCGCGACCGAGGAGATCCAGTCGCGGTAGAGGGTGACGTTGATGTAGGCGGTGTAGGACTGGCGGTCGCTCGTCGAGGCGACGCCGACCTGCTTTCCGTTGGCGTACATGGGGCCGCCGGAGTCACCGCCGGCGGTGATGCCGTCGCCGCGGTTCGCGCAGACCGAGGTGCCCGCCGCGCCGTCGGGGCAGTCGATGGAGGTGACGTTCACCTTGGCCACCTTCAGCTGCTGCGACTGGCACTCGATCTCCGGCTTGTCCGTGCAGGTCGCGCCCCAGCCGTAGACCTGGGCCTCGTCGCCGACCTTGACGTCGCCCGCGCTGCCCAGCGGCGCGTAGTCGGCCTGCACCTGCTGGTCGATCTTCACCAGGGAGATGTCCGCGTCGGTCGACTCGTGCACCTCGGTCGCGTTCACCGAGGTGCCCTGGGTCTGGTCGAGGCTGCCGACGTGGAAGCTGATCTGCTGGCCGCCGGCGCCCTGGGTGCAGTGGCGCGCGGTGAGGATCCACTCCGGCGCGATGATCGTCGCCGAGCAGAGTTCCTGGCCGCCGGCGAACATCCGGGCGGCGCCGTGCAGCGAGTCGGCGTTGCCGCCGTCGATGATGTACGGCTGGGCGGCGACCGAGGTCCCGGCCGCGGCCAGCGAGAACATGGCCACTCCGGACAGAACCGCGGCGACACGGGCTTTACGCACTGGGATCTACCTCCAGCCGCGGGCCAGGCCGCGCGGCGACGGGGACGGTGAAGGACGCGCCCACTTTCACGGCTGTGAGTGATTACCCGGTACCCGACGATGGTCGGTAAAGGAAGAACGCGACTTCCGTCGTAGGCCAAGGGAAGCTGTGATTCCGGCCGGCGCTCCGCTGAACGGCGGTACCGTCCACAGTGTCAGGACGTGTGCCGGACCGGACTTTTCGCGACGGGCGGCGCCGGGTGGTCAGGCCGGCCGGGCCAGCGTGATGTCCAGGAATGCCTGGGTCGCCGCGGTGATCGGGCCGGAACGGTGGACGAGCCACTGCGGCAGCCGCTCCGGCGGGGAGAAGCGGTAGACCTCGGCGCCGGCCCGGCGAGCCAGGTCCGCCCAGCCGTCGGGCATCAGACCGGCGCCGATGCCGCGCAGCACCATCGGCAGGACCACGCTGCGGTCCCCCACCTCGGCCGCCATGGACACCTCGCCGACACTCGCGGCCAGCCGGTCGAACAACGCACGCACCGCGGTGGCCGGCTTGGTCACCACGAACCGCATGCCCTTGAGGTCTTCCCACGCGACGGTGCCATCCGAGTCTCCCGGCTCGCCGGCTCCACCGGCCCGGCTGCCATCCGCACCACCCCTGGCCGCGCCGTCCAGCGCACCGTTACCCCCACCGACTTCACCGAGGCGCATCCCCGGTGGCGCGACCAGCAGAAACTCCTCGTCACGCAGGTGGTGGGCGACCAGTCCCTGGCCGGACGGGCGCTCGGCGCTGCCGCACACCCCGGCCTCGCAGCGACCCTGCAGGACCATGGCCACCACCTCGGCCGCGGACAGGGCCGAGGAGGTGCTGACCAGCACGCCGGGGTGTCGTTCCCGCAGTTCGGCGACGATGCTGATCACCGGTTCCAGCGCCGAGGACGAGGTGGCGGCGACGTCGACCCGGCCGACCAGGCCGTCGCCCACGGCGCGGGCCGCCGCGCGCATCGCGTCGAGGTCGCGCAGGACCAGGCGGGCGCGGTCGGCCATCAGCTGGCCCGCGCTGGAGAGCACCGCGTTGCGGCCGACCCGGTGGAACAGCTCGACGTCCAGTTCGTGCTCGAGCTTGGCGATCGCGCGCGACAACGAGGGCTGCGCCACCCGCAGCGCCTTCGCGGCGTGGGTGAAGCCACCGTGCTCGACGATCGCGACGAAGTACTCCAGCTGACGGCGTTCCATAGCATGACGCTATCGGAATGGTGTCCCACATGTCTTGGACGTACACCCACCTCGCGCGCGAGGATGCAGGCATGTTCCAGACGCGTCCCACCCTGCAGGGCACCTTCGGCATGGTCTCGTCCACCCACTGGCTCGCCTCCGCCACCGCGATGGCAGTCCTCGAGGACGGCGGCAACGCCTACGACGCGGCCACCGCCGCCGCCTTCGTGCTGCACGTGGTCGAGCCGCACCTGAACGGCCCCGGTGGCGACGTGCCGATGATCGTCGCCCCCGCGGGCGGCGCGCCGAAGGTCCTCTGTGGACAGGGCCCCGCGCCCGCCGGGGCGACCATCGAGCACTACACCTCGCTCGGGCTGGACCTGGTCCCCGGCACCGGCCCGCTGGCCGCCGCGATCCCGGGCGCGTTCGACGCCTGGCTGCTCCTGCTGCGCGACCACGGCACCAAGCCGCTGCGCACCGTGCTGGACTATGCGATCGGGTACGCCGCGAACGGCCATCCGGCGGTCGATCGCGTCGGCGCCACGGTCGAGACCGTGCGCGAGCTGTTCGAGACCGAGTGGACCAGCTCGGCCGAGGTCTACCTGCGCGACGGCAAGGCGCCGGCGGCGGGCGCGCTGCTGAAGAACCCCGCGCTCGCGGACACCTGGCGCCGGGTGCTCGCCGAGGCCGAGGCGGCGGGCCCCGGCCGCGAGACGCAGATCGACGCGGCCCGCAAGGTCTGGCGCGAGGGCTTCATCGGCGAGGCGATCGCCGAGTTCTCCGCGAAGCCCACCATGGACACCTCCGGCGAGCGGCACGCCGGCACCCTCACCGGCCAGGACCTGGCCACCTACGAGGCGGTGTACGAGGACCCGGTCACGCACACCTGGAACGGCTGGACCATCGCCAAAGCCGGCCTGTGGAGCCAGGGCCCGGTGCTCCTGCAGCAGCTCGCCCTCCTGCCCGAAGAGCTGGACTACGCCACGCCGGACTATTACCACACGCTGATCGAGGGCACGAAGCTCGTGATGGCCGACCGCGAAGCGTGGTACGGCGACAGCTCGGACGTCTCGCTGGAGACCCTGCTTTCCCCACAGTACAACGAAACCCGCCGCCGGCTGATCGGTGACCGGGCCTCGCACGAGCTGCGCCCGGGACGCCCGGACGGCCGGGAGCCGCGGCTGGCCCGGCATGTCGAGTACGTCGGGGCCGGCGGCGCCGTCGTCACGCCGGTCGGCGCGGGCGAGCCGACCGTCGCCAAGGACGGCGCGACCCGCGGCGACACCTGCCACGTCGACGTGGTCGACCGGTGGGGCAACATGATCGCGGCGACGCCCAGCGGCGGCTGGCTCCAGTCCAACCCGGTGATCCCGGGCCTCGGCTTCCCGCTCGGCACCCGGCTGCAGATGGCCTGGCTCGACTCGGGCCTGCCCAACTCGCTCGCCCCCGGCAAGCGCCCGCGCACCACGCTGACGCCTTCGCTGGCCCTTCGCGACGGCGTCCCGGTAATGGCGTTCGGCACTCCCGGTGGCGATCAGCAGGACCAATGGAGCACGCATTTCCTGCTCGCCGTCGCGCTGCGCGAAAATGTGCGCGGCGGACTCGACCTGCAAGGCGCGATCGACGCGCCGAACTGGCACACCGACAGCTTCCCGAGTTCGTTCTATCCGCGCGCGATGGACCCCGGCGGGGTGACGGTGGAATCGCGGATCGGGACCGACGTGATCGCCTCGCTGGAGCACCGCGGACACGTGGTCACAGTGGGAGAACCCTGGTCTGAAGGCCGATTGTGCGCCGTCGCGCGCGACCCGGAGACCGGTCTGCTCTCGGGCGCGGCGAACCCCCGCGGAATGCAGGGATACGCCGCTGGGAGATAATGAAGGAACCGTCGGAAAACAGCGGACCGGAATCGCCGGTCCGCTGTTTTCCATGCAATTTTGACGAATAACGATATTAACACGGATTAACACCGGGGAAACGACGTCCGGGAAAAACCGACGTAGCTTGTTCGCCATGTCCCCCCGGTCCTCCCTTTATGCGGCCCTCGCCGTACTGGCGGCGGCGACGCTGACGGCCTGCGTGCCGGTGCAGCACGTGAGCGGTCGCAGCGAGCACCACAACGACTTCGGCACCCCGGTCGGCGACCAGCGGGTGGCGGACGGGGGCGAGCTGGTGATGGGCCTGTCCGCGGAGCCCGACCGCCTCGACCCGACCACGTCCAGCTCGCTCTACACGCGCTACGTGATGAGCACGATCTGCGAGAAGCTCTACGACCTGAACTCGGCCGGCAGCGTGGTCCCGCAGCTGGCGACCACCCTGCCCAAGGTCTCCCCCGACGGCCTCACCGTCACCATCGGCGTCCGCACCGGCATCGTGTTCGCCGACGGCACGCCGTTCGACGCGAAGGCGGTCGCGACCAGCCTGCAGCGGCACTTCTCGCTCAAGACCTCCCAGCGCACCAGCGAAATGGGGCCGGTCAAGAGCATCGAGGCGCCCGACCCGAGCCACGTGGTGCTGCACTACAAACGCCCGTTCGCGCCGATCACCGCCGCGCTCGCCGACCGCGCCGGCATGATCATGTCGCCGACGGCGCTGGCGAAAGAGGGCAACGGCTTCGGCGATCACCCGGTCTGCGTCGGGCCGTTCAAGTTCGTCCAGCGCGTGCCGCAGACGTCGATCACCGTGACCCGCGACCCGCGTTATTACGACGCGAAGGACGTCCACCTGGACAAGATCACCTACCGGATCATGTCCGACGCCAACATCCGCGCCGCGAACCTGCGCTCCGGCGACATCCAGGTCGCCGACACCATCTCGCCGCAGGACATCGACGCGCTCGCCAAGGACCCGGGGCTGAAGGTGCTGCAGGCGCCGTCGCTGGGCTACCAGGGCGTCACGCTCAACACCGGCAACGTCGACGGCGTCGGCAAGCCCACCAAGCCGATCGACACGCCGCTGGCCAAGGACCCGCGGGTGCGCCAGGCGTTCTCCCTCGCGATCGATCGGCAGACGCTGGTGGACACGGTCTTCAACAACTGGTTCGACCCCGCCTGCTCGCCCATCGCGCCGCAGACGCCGTACGCCTCGGCCGCGAGCAACGCCTGTCCCGCCTTCGATCCCGCGAAGGCCCGTCAACTCCTGCACGAGGCTGGGGTACCCATCCCCTACCCCGTCTCGATGCAGGTCTCAAACACCCAGGACCAGCTCCGGTACGCGCAGGCGCTGCAGGCGAGCGTCGCCGAGAGCGGGTTCGACCTGAAGATCGTGCCGGTCGAGTACTCGACGCTGCTGGACGTGCAGAAGCGCGGCACGTTCGAGGCGCTGATGCTCGGCTGGTCCGGCCGCGTCGACCCGGACGCCAACACCGCCCGGTTCCTCTCCACCGGCGCCGGCGGCAACTACGGCGGGTTCAATTCGTCCACATTGGACAACCTGCTCGGCGCCGCCTCGCGCAGCATCGACGTCAAGACCCGCGCCGCGCTGTACGGGCAGGCGGTGCAGCTGATCCAGCAGCAGAACCCGATCGTCTACACCTACCGCCTGCGCAACCTGACCGTGCGGTCCACACGGATCGCGGGCGTCGAGGTGTACTCCGACGGCGTGGTGCGGCTCGGCAAGGCCGCGTACCTGCAGAACCAGGAGGGCTGAGCCGTGCTGCGCCACCTGCTCCACCGCCTCTGGCAGTCCGCGCTGACGCTGGTGCTCGCGTCGGTCGTGGTGTTCATCGGGGTGCGGGCGCTGCCCGGCGACCCGGCGACGGCGATGGCCGGCGAGCAGGCCGACCCCGCGGCGATCGCGGCGGTGCGCGCCCAGCTCGGCCTGGACGACCCGCTTCCCGTGCAGTACTTCAAGTTCGTCGGCCACGCGCTGACCGGTGACTTCGGCAAGTCCGTCCGGACCGGGACGCCGGTGCGCGAGATGATCGGCGCGACGCTGCCGGTGACCGTGCAGCTGGCGGTGTTCGCGATGATCATCGCGGTGCTCGCGGGCATGGCCGGTGGTGTGGTCGCGGCGGTGTCGCGCGGCCGCTGGCCGGAGTGGGCCGCGAACGGCTTCTCGCTGCTCGCCCTGTCGATCCCGACCTTCTGGCTCGGCATCCTCGCCGTGCTGTACCTGTCCGTACAGCTGGGCTGGTTCCCCGCCTCCGGGTACGTTTCGCCGTTCGAACAGCCGTTGCGCGGGCTCTACTATCTCGCGCTGCCCGCGGTGATCCTCGGCCTCGCGCACGCCGCGGTGGTGCAGCGCCAGACCCGCTCGTCGATGGTGGAGACACTGACCGCCGACTTCGTCCGCACCGCGCGGGCGAAGGGCCTCGGCCGGGGCGCGGTGGTCTTCCGCTACGCCCTGCGCAACAGCCTCATCGTGGTCACCACCATCGTCGGGCTCCAGCTCGGCGGGCTGATCGCGGGCGCGGTGGTGACCGAGCGGATCTTCAGCCTGCCCGGCATCGGCAAGCTGACCCTCGACTCGGTGTTCACCCGCGACTACCCGGTGATCCAGGCCGTGGTCCTGGTGATCACCAGCGCCTACATCGTGATCAACCTGCTGGTCGACTTCCTGTACACCGTCATCGACCCACGTATGCGCGTCTCCGGGAGGACCCGATGACCATCGACGCCGGCACCCCCGTCCCGCTGGCCCGGGTCCGCGGGCGCACGCTGGGACGGCTGGTGCGGAACCCGATGGGCGTGGCCGGCGGGGTGCTGCTGCTGATCGTGCTGGTCGCCGGGGTGTTCGCGCCGCTGCTGGCGCCGTACGCGCCGGCCGAGGTGCACTTCTCGACGCCGTTCCAGCAGCCCGGCACGGTCGGCTTCGGGCTCGGCACCGACGACCTCGGCCGCGACATCCTGTCCCGGGTGCTCTACGGGACCCGCGCCTCGCTGGAGGTCGGCGCGCTGTCGGTGCTGTTCGCGGTGGCCCTCGGCGTGCCGCTGGGACTGCTTTCGGGGTACTGGCGGTGGCTGGACGCGATCGTCTCCCGGCTGGCGGACCTGATGCTGGCGTTCCCGTTCCTGATCCTGGCCGTCGGGCTGGCCGCGATCAACGGCGGCGGGCTGGCCAACGCGGCGGTCGCGCTGGGCATCGCGCAGATCCCGACCATGGTCCGGGTGGTGCGGGCGGACACGTTGCGGCTCAAGGAAACCGACTTCGTGCTGGCCGCGCACACGATGCACGCCGGGCCGTGGCGGATCCTCGGCCAGCACGTGCTGCCCAACGCGCTGCCGGTGATCATCGTGCAGGCCACCGTGATCATGCCGGCGGCGGTGCTCGGCGAGGCGATCCTGTCGTTCCTCGGCCTCGGCATCCAGCCACCCGACCCCAGCCTGGGCATCATGCTTTCGGACGCCCAGCAGTACCTGTTCCGCACGCCGTGGCCCGGCATCTTCCCCGGCATCGCGCTCGCCGTGATCTGCCTGGGCTTCAACCTGTTCGGCGACGCCCTGCGCGACGCGCTCGACCCGAAGACCAGCCGGTGAAGGGGACCGTCATGACCGAGCCGCTGCTGGAGATCAACGACCTCGAGGTGTCCTTCGGGGACACTCCCGCGGTGCGGGGGGTGAGCCTGAGCGTGGCGCCGGGCGAGCGCGTCGCCGTCGTCGGCCAGTCCGGCTCCGGGAAGTCCACCACCGCGCACGCGGTCATGGGCCTGCTGCCCGGGTCCGGCCGCGTCACCGGCGGCACGATCCGCTGGCGCGGCGAGGACATCACCCACGCCGGCGAGAACCGGCTGCGGCGACTGCGCGGGCGCGAGGTCGGGCTGGTGCCGCAGGACCCGATGTCGAACCTCAACCCGGTGTCGCGGGTCGGCCGCCAGGTCGCGGAAACCCTGCTGGCGCACCGGATCTGCGGACGCCGGGAGGCCTGGGCGCGGGCGGTGGAGCTGCTGGGGCAGGCCGGGCTGACCGAGCCGGCCCGGCGGGCGCGGCAGTACCCGCACGAGTTCTCCGGCGGCATGCGCCAGCGGGTGCTGATCGCGATCGGCCTGGCCTGCCGGCCGGACCTGCTGATCGCCGACGAGCCGACCTCCGCGCTCGACGTCACCGTGCAGCGGCAGATCCTCGATCACCTGGACGGGCTGACCCGCGAGCTGGGCACGGCGCTGCTGCTGGTCACCCACGACCTGGGGCTGGCGGCGGAGCGGGCCGACCGGGTCGTGGTGATGTCCGAGGGCGAGATCGTCGAAACCGGTGCCGCGAAACAGGTTCTGACCGCGCCGCGGGAGGAGTACACCCAGCGGCTGGTGGCCGCCGCGCCGTCACTCAAGACTCCCTCACGACGGCCGGTGTCCTCTTCGGACGTGGTGCTCGAAGTCGAGCACGTGTCCAAGGAGTACCGGCTCCGGGGACAGCGCGGCCGGGGCGGCGTGCTGCGCGCGGTGGACGACGTGTCGTTCACCGTCGAGCGCGGGCGCACCACCGCGATCGTCGGCGAGTCCGGGTCGGGCAAGACCACCACCGCGCGGATGGTGCTGGGCCTGGTACCCGCGACCGACGGCCGGATCCGGCTCGACGGCGCCGAGCTGGCCGGGCTGCACGGCGCGCGGCTGCGGGCGGCGCGGCAGACCATGCAGCCGGTGTTCCAGGACCCGTACGCCTCGCTGGATCCGATGTGGACGGTCGAGCGGATCGTCACCGAGCCGTTGCGCACCTTCGGCGTCGGCGACCGCGGCTCGCGGCGGGTGAAAGTGGCGGAGCTGCTGGACCAGGTCGCGCTGCCTGCCGCGCTCGCCCAGCGGTACCCGAACGAGCTGTCCGGCGGCCAGCGCCAGCGGGTCGCGATCGCCCGCGCGCTCGCGCTGGGCCCGCGGCTGGTCGTCTGCGACGAGGCGGTGTCCGCGCTGGACGTCCTGGTGCAGGACCAGATCCTCGGCCTGCTCTCGGAGCTGCAGCGCGAGCTGGGGCTGAGCTACCTGTTCATCTCGCACGACCTCGCCGTGGTCCGCTCACTCGCCCACCACGTGCTGGTGATGAAGGACGGCCGCGTGGTCGAGCAGGGGCCGGTGGACGAGGTCCTCACCGCGCCCTCCGACCCCTACACCCGGCAGCTACTGGACGCGGTGCCGGGCGCCACGGCGTTCGCGGGGTGACGGCGGCCTCAACCTGAGCGGGCCGGCTTGACAGGTCTGGAACGTTGCTCCACGATGATGGAACAGCGTTCCAGAGAAGGCTGCCCGGACTTGACCGGGCCGCCTCCGACCCCTGAGGAGCCCACCATGAAAACCCCGGTCACGATCATCGGCGCCGGCCTCGGCGGCCTCGTCCTCGCCCGCGTCCTGCACGTCCACGACATCCCGGTCACGGTCTACGAAGCGGAGCCCTCACCGAAGGCACGCGCGCAGGGCGGGATGCTCGACATCCACGAAAACACCGGCCAGGCGGCCCTCGCGGCAGCTGGCCTGACCGGCGAATTCCGCAGCCTGATCCTGGAGGGCCGCCAGGCGACGCGGGTCCTCAGCCCGGACGGGATCGTCCTGCACGACGAACCCGACGACGACAGCGGCGGACGGCCCGAGGTGCAACGGGGCGAGCTGCGGCAGGCGCTGCTCGACTCGCTCCCGGCCGGGACTGTCCACTGGGGACACAAGGTCGGCAGCGTGCGCGCGCTCGGCGAGGGCCGTCACGAGGTGACCTTCGCCGACGACAGCACTGTCACCACGAGCCTTCTGGTCGGCGCGGACGGTGCGTGGTCCCGCGTCCGGCCGCTGCTGTCGGACGCCATCCCCGAGTACAGCGGTATGTCCTACGTCGAGGCCTACCTGTTCGACGCCGACACCCGGCACCCCGCCGCGGCGAAAGCAGTCGGCGGCGGGAGCCTGATGACGCTCGCACCGGGCACGGGGATCATGGCCCACCGCGAGCGCGGTGACACCCTGCACACCTACGTGGCGCTCACCAAGCCGCTGGACTGGTTCGCCGCCATCGACTTCACCGACGCGACCGCGGCCACGTCGCGGGTCGCGCGGGAATTCGACGGCTGGGCCCCGGAAATCACCGCGCTGATCACCGAAAGCGACGTCGCGCCCGTCCTGCGGCCCCTCTACACGCTGCCGATCGGGCACCGGTGGGAACGGGTAAAAGGGGTGACCCTGCTCGGCGACGCCGCGCACCTCGCGCCGCCGAACGGCGAGGGCGCCAACCTGGCCATGCTCGACGGCGCCGAACTCGGCCAGGCCCTGGCCGCGCACCCGGACGACACCGAGGCCGCCCTCGCCGAGTACGAGCGGGCCATGCTCCCTCGCGCCGAGGCAGCCGCCGCGGACGGCGCCGAACTCCACGAACGCATGTTCGGCGCCGACTCACCCCACCGCCTGACGACCATGTTCACCGGAGGCACACTGGCTCAGTAACGCCTCAAGCCAGCTTCGCCGGCACGTTGTAGGCCTCCACGCGCAGCCGCGGGTGGTCGACCGAGCGGTGCGGGTCGACCGTGATCGTGCGGCTTTCCCCTGGCAGCAGCCAGAAGTAGTTGTCGCCGTAGAGGGTCGGCAGGACCCGGTCGGTGCCGTTACTCTCCCGCAGCGACAGCCGGACCATCGCGGCGGCCGTCCGGCCGGTGTTGCGGACGGTCGTCGTGTAGCCGCCCCGGCCGGTCGCCCGGAGGTCGGCCGAAAGCTGGGTCCGGGCGAGCTGGTTGAGGCCCTGCATCGCGGTGTCGGTGCGATAGCGCCAGTAGGTGTTCTCCGAGATCACCGTGCCGTCGGCACCGGTCATCCTCAGCCGCAGCAGGTGCAGCGCGGACTGGTCGGCGGCGAACGGCACGGTGAACGCCGGCGCCGTCGAACTCGGCGCCACGTCGACCTTTTGCACCGAGGGCGCGCCCAACGCCTGCCCGTCGAGGCCGTACAGCTGCGCGGTCACCGTCGCCCCGGTCAGCGCGCCGGGCGTGTGGTTGACCGCGATCACCTGCCAGGTCGAGAGATCGGCCTGCACGTGGCGGGCCTCGCAGCCCTTGCGCGAGCCGTAGTAGCTGCCGTTGACGTCGAGGTCGTAGTCGTAGGTCTGCCAGACCGTGCTGTGCCACGCGGGATGCGACATCCACAGCAGCACGCCGGTGGCGTCGTTCCACAGCTTGGAATTCCACGCCTCGAAGATCGCGCGCATGCTCTCGTAGTTGACGAACTGCGCCTTGCGGGAGAACTCCTCGAGACTCGTCGACGGCGCGAGCCGGGCGTCGATCGCCGCCAGGTAGCTCTGCGGCGACTGGTTCCCGTTCGCCGACCAGTCGTGCAGGAACCACGGCGCGCCGATCGGCCAGCCCGGGTCGTCCTTCCCGACCAGGTTGGCCATGCTCTCGGCCACCGACACGGTCGGCAGGCCGATTTCGCTCCAGAAGCCGGACTTCCCGCCGGTCGCTTCACCGGTGAAGTACTGCTTCGGGTCGAGCCAGTGGTACGGCCCGTCGCCGGTGATCACGCCGCCCGCGGAGTTGCTCTGGTACAGCAGGTCCGTGTTGTGCGTGACGATTTCGCGCAGCGCCTGGTCGATCACCGTCGGCGGATTGCCCTCGTTGCAGCCGAACCAGACCGTGGCGCAGGCGTGGTGGCGGTAGCGCAGCACGGTGTCCTCGGCCTGCGCCAGGTAGATGTCGTGGTTGGCCGGATCGGTGGACCAGCCGTCCCAGAACTCGTTCCACAGCAGGATGCCGTACTTGTCGCAGGCCGCGAACAGCTCCTCGCGGTAGGACGAGCCGACCCAGTTGCGGATCAGGGTGAAGTTCATGTCGCGGTGCATCGCCACGACCGCGTCCATCCGCTCGGCCGGCATCCGGCGCAGCAGCTCGTCCCAGCCCCAGCTGCCGCCGCGGATGAAGATCTTGACCCCGTTCACCAGGATGGTCAGCGGTTTGGCCGAGTTGTCCACCGAAGCGGCGTCGGTCCAGGTGCTCCCGTCCTGGGAGACCTGGATCTTGAACGTCGCAGCGTAGGCGGTTTCCCAGGTCAGCACCACCTGGTCGAACGCGGTCGCGGCGCCGAGGTCGACCTGGATCCACTCGCCGTCCTGGTACGCCGAGGTCCAGCGGGTCTGCGGGTCGCCGTCCACGGCGTTGGCGGGCGGGTTCCCGTCGGCCACCGAGGACGAGGTCGCGGTCTTGCCTTGAGCGAGGTCGGTGCCCGGCGTCTTGCTGTCCACAACGGACAGGGTCCACAGCGAGAAGCCCCAGCCGGTGGCGCGTTTACCGCCCTGCATCCGGACGTAGCGGGCGTTCTGCGCGCCGACGGAGACCTTCTGCTCGGCCCGGCCGTCGGTGATCACGATCGGCTGGTCGTACTGATAGCCGATCTGACGGAGGCCGAACTGCACCTTCCTACGGTCGCTGACCGTCTGGCCGATCGCCACGGTCAGGGTGAGGTCGTGCAGGGCCGGGTCGCCGTATCCGTTGGGCCACCACAGTTTCGGGTTCTTCAGCCGCAGCTGCGGGAACGCGGCCGGGGCGAACACGGCGGCGGTCTCCTGGCCGGGCGCCACGGTGACGGTGGTGCTCACGCGGACGCCGTCGAACTCCGCGGTGACCTGCACCCACTGGGCGACGGCGCCGGCGTTGCGTACCGGCACCGAGATCGTGACCTCGGCGCTGCCGGTGTCCGGCAGGTTCGGCAGCACCGTGTCCACCCGGGCGTCGCCGAGCACCGCGTCGCCGGTCGAGCGCAGGCGGACGTGGTTCCAGATGCCCGACACCCGGTCGCGGACGGCGGGCATCCAGTCCCAGCCGGACACCGCGAGGTAGGTCGGCGAGCTGGCGAACATCGTGTTGCCCGCGTCCACAAAGGACTGCCCGGCCGGCCCCTTGTCACCAGGGCTGCCCGGCAACGGCATCGGCGAGATCTTCACCGCCAGCGCCTGGTCGCCGGAGCGGTGCAGCGCCGCGGTGACGTCCAGCGCCGCCCGGCCGAAGGGATGGGCCAGGTTCCCGGCGTGGGCGCCGTTGAGCCAGATGTCCGCCTCGTGGTTGACCCCGTCGAACTCCAGCCATACGTGCCGTCCCGCGCCGGTGTCGAGGCCGTGCGGCACGGCGAACCGGCGCCGGTACCACCAGTCGTGCCGGGACAGCGCCTCCGGCACGTGCATGTTGTTCATGCCCACCACCGGGTCCGGCAGCTGGCCCTGCTCGACCAGCGAGGCCAGCACCGTGCCCGGCACCGTCGCGGGCAGCCAGCCGCGGGTGTCGACGCCGGGACCCGACAGCACCGCGCCGTCGGTGCTGGGCGCCCAGTCCTGCATGGTGAGCACCCAGCCGGATTCGAGCGGCACGGAACCGTCGGCCGCCACGTTCAGCGCGGGCGGGTCGTCCCGGTCACGCACCGGCCAGCTGGTCCAGCCGTGCACCGGCGGACGGGACTCGCGGCTGGTGCCGTAGACCTGGAAACCGTTGAGCCCCAAGGGATTCGTCGTGGAGAGGCGGGACGCCGAGAGCCGCACCCAGCGCGCGCTGACGACGGGATCCAGCGGCACCGTCAACACTCCCCCGGTGCCGGAATCGGTGTGGTAGACGGTGCGCCAGGACTTCCCGTCGGCGGAGACGTCGAGGTCGAGCGCGACCGCGTAACTCGACTGGATCTCGCTGCCCTTGGTGTTGGTCCGGGTGCCGCTCCCGTCGAAGGCCGGGTCGCCGGGCCGGGCCTCGAAGGTCAGCACCACCGAGCTGACCTGGCACTGCCCCTGGAGGTCGACGACGATCCACGGCCCGTCGCCCGGCGCGGCCCGCCAGCCCGAGCCCGCCACGCCGACCTGGGCGAGGCCGTCCACCGCGAACTCGGCCGGGGTGGCGGCGTAGTCGGTCGAGGACACCTGGACCGGGCGGAACAGGGCGAGGTCGGTCGCGCCGTGGCCGGCCGCGGCCTGGCCGTCGGCGGCCGGGGCGGTGGCCGCCGAGGCGACCCCGGGCAGCACGGCCGCCATCCCGAACCCGGCCAGCAGACCGGTTCCGGCGGACAGGACGCGCCGCCGGGAGAGCGCCTGCTCCTGGTCCGTTCCGTCACCGTGGTCGTGCGCCATGAGGGCTCCGTTCGCTCAGCGGCAGCCGCCGGCCCGCGGCCCCTGGCGAGGCGTCGGCACCGACGACTGACAACGTTGCCAGGAAGCTTCCGCCGACCCCGGCGAGGAGGTCAAGAAGACAAGGGAGACAAGAATCGGCCACGGTGACATCGATGTCGCGTGGGCGTGGATTCGCTCAGCGGGACGGCCCGGGTCACGCGGCGCTGCCTCAGCTGACCGGGTCCGGCGCCGGGGCACCGGTCCGCATCCGCTCGGCGTCGCGGCCCGGGGTGAGGCCGAAGGCCCGGCGGTACTCCCGCGTGAACTGGGAGTGGCTGTCGTAGCCGACGAGGTGGCCGACCTCGGCCATGCTGCGAGGCCGCGCCGCCAGCCGCGCGCGGGCCTCCTGCAGGCGGATCTGCTTCTGGAACTGGATCGGCGTCATCGAGGTGGTGGCCCGGAAGTGCCGGTGGAACGTCGAGGGGCTCATGCCCGCGAGCCGCGCGAGGTCGGCGACGTGCACGGGCTCGTCGTAGTGCTCGCGCAGCCGGCGGATCGCGCGGGCGATGTGCGCGAGGCTGCCGTCGGCGAGGCCGATCCGGCGCACCAGCCCGCCCTGCTCGCCGGTGAGCAGGCGCCAGTGGATCTCCCGCACCAGGCCGGGCCCGAGCACGCGGAGGTCGTCCGGGTGGCCGCCGGCGCGCAGCAGCCGGACGACCGGGTCCAGCAGCTCAGTGGTCGCGTCGCCGATCACCAGGCCGCCGAACGCGGGCGCGGGCGGGGCGTCGCCCGTCTCGAGCAGCAGCGACGCGATGAGCGCGGGCCGCAGTGTCAGGCTGAACACGAGCAGCGGCTCGGCCGGGCTCGCCGCCAGTGCCTGGCCGATCACCGGCAGGTCGACCGGGACGACGACGTACTGGCCCGCGCGGTAGTCGTACGGCGTGCCGTTGAGCACCGTGCGCTTGACACCCTGGCCCACCACCGCGAGCGAGGGCTCCGACATCACCGCGATCGGCTCCGTGCGCTCGCCGGCGAAGGTGACCGACGCGTCTTCGGTGATCCGCCGCTTGCGCAGCGTGCCACGCCCGGTGTGCCGCGTGATCAGCTCGCCCAGCTCGTCGAGGAGATCCACTCGGTGAGCCAAGCACGGAACCGGGCACCGCGGCAAGCACTATCCCGGCGGCACTATCCCGGCAAGGTCGCGAGGATCGTGCCAAACGGCGCCACGATGTGCCTACCCGTCCGAGGCTGCCGCTGCTGTGATCAAGAGACCCGATCACAGCGAAAGCGAGCGTTACCCGATGGACTACCGGAACCTGGGCACGACCGGCGTCAAGGTCAGCCCCCTGTGCCTGGGCACGATGATGTTCGGCGCGTGGGGCAACCCCGATCACGACGAGACGACCCGGATCCTGCACACCGCCCTCGATGCTGGGATCAACTTTGTGGACACCGCCGATGTCTACTCCAGCGGCGAGTCGGAACAGCTCGTCGGCAAGGCGCTGGCCGGGCGCCGTGACTCCGTCGTGCTGGCCACCAAGGTGAACTCGCCGATGGGCGCGGATCCCAATGAGCGCGGCAGTTCGCGGCGCTGGATCATGCGCGCGTGCGAGGACAGCCTGCGCCGGCTGCGCACCGATTACCTCGACCTGTACCAGGTCCACCGGCCCGATCCCGGCACCGCGATCGACGAGACGCTCGGCGCGCTGACCGACCTGGTGCGCCAGGGAAAGGTCCGCTACCTCGGCTCGTCGACGTTCCCGCCCGCGTCGATCGTGCAAGCGCAGTGGACCGCCGAGCGCCGGAACCGGGAGCGGTTCGTGTGCGAGCAGCCGCCGTACTCGCTGCTGACGCGCAGCGTGGAGAACGAGGTCCTGCCCACCTGCGCCGAGTACGACCTGGGGGTGCTGGCCTGGAGCCCGCTGGCGGGCGGGTGGCTGTCGGGCCGGTGGCGCGCCGGGTCGGACGGACTGACCAGCCGCCGCACGGAGAAGATGCCGCACCCGGCCACCCACGCCCACTACGACCTGTCCGTGCCGGGCAACCGGGCCAAGCTCGACGCCGCCACCGCGCTGGCCGAGCTGGCCGGCGAGGCCGGGCTGCCGCTGATCCACCTGGCGCTGGCGTTTGTGGTGCGGCATCCGGCTGTCACCTCGGCCGTGATCGGGCCGCGCACCCTGGCGCACCTGGAAAGCCAGCTGGGCGCGGCCGAGGTGACTCTGGACGAGGCCGTGCTCGACCGCATCGACGAGATCGTGGCGCCGGGCACGGACCTGAACCCGGCCGACACCGGCTACCGCTCCCCCGCATTGGCCGACGCCCGGCTCCGGCGCCGCCCTGTCCACAGTGGACGGTAAGCAGCGGTGATCTGACCACTGCCGCTCTCCGGTTCCGAAGCCCGACCGTCACCCGTCTGCCGCAATGGTTACCCCACCGGCGAAAACCTGACCGGGCCACGGAATCGATCCACCGATCGGCATCCGGGCGACGGCCGCCGGTCTCATCCGCTCAGGTCTGGACATCCGACGGATTTCCGACCTAGTGTGCGAAAGATTCACCAGGCACGGGGCCGCGGGGACCGTCAGGAGGGGCCGATGCCGATCTCGACGCGCCGGGGGCCGCTGGTCTTGAGCGTGCTGGCGCTGGCCGCGCTCGGGCTGACCAGCCCACCGGCCGAGGCTGTACCAGCTGGTTGCCACGGCCCGATCCCGCCCGCCGCCATCATTCCGGTGCAGCCCTGCGACGGGGTGGACCGGATCGTGGCCAAGGCAGCCGCCGTCGTGCCGCGCGCCGGGCAGCTGGCCTGGCAGCAACGGCCGGTCACCGGGTTCACGCACTTCGGCATGAACACCTTCACCGACCGGGAGTGGGGCTCGGGCGCCGAGCGGGAGTCGACCTTCTCGCCGCAGCGGGCCGACACGGACCAGTGGATGCGCTCGATGAAGGCGGCCGGCATCACCCAGGTGATGCTGACCGTCAAGCACCACGACGGTTTTGTGCTCTACCCGACCCGCTATTCGAACCACTCGGTGATCGCCAGCCCTTGGTGGATACAGGGCTGTACCGGGGAAAACCCGGCCCGTGACCGCGCGCAGCAAGCCCGCGCGCAGGACCCGTCGGCCTTCTGGCAGGTCCGCGTCGCCGGCTGCGTCAATCCGCGCGGCGACCTCCTGCGCGATTACGTGGGCTCCGCCCGCGCGGCCGGGCTGAAAGTCGGCGTCTACCTCTCTCCCGCGGACGGCGCCGAGCTGCCCGCGTCGTTCTTCGCCAAGGAAGTCCAGCGGATCGAGGCGAAGGTCGCCGCCGGGCAGCAGCTGTCGATCGAGGAGCAGGCGACCTACCAGGACCGCGCCTTCACACCGTCGGGACAGGGCCGGTACGGCTCGGGCAGCGCGGTCACCGAGCGCACCATTCCGAGCCTGGTGCCGGGCGACGACCGCGCCGCCGCGCTCGCAACCGGGAAGCTGCCGCGCTTCACCGTCCGCGAGGACGACTACAACAGCTACTACCTCAACCAGCTGTACGAGCTGTTCACCCAGTACGGGCCGATCGACGAGCTGTGGCTCGACGGCGCGAACCCCTGGCGGGACAACGGGATCAGCGAGGACTACGACTTCACCACATGGTTCCGGATGATCCACGCCCTCTCGCCGGACACCGTCACCTTCGCCGGCCCCGCGGGCGTCCGCTGGGTCGGCAACGAGTCCGGCCAGGCGCGGGAGACGGAGTGGAGCCCGCTGCCGACGTCCGGCGATCCGGAGACGGCCCACAACGAGGAGCTGTTCATCGGCGGGGCGACCGCCGACGACCTCGGCTCACGAGCGGTGCTCGCCGACCCCTCCGTGCGGTACCTGCAATGGGCGCCCGCGGAGTCCGACGTTTCGCTGCGGCCGGGCTGGTTCTTCCACGCGAGCGAGCAGCCGAAGACCGCGGCGGAGCTGGTCGGCATCTACCGGCGGACGGTCGGGCGCAACTCGTCGCTGCTGCTGAACGTGCCACCCGGCAAGGACGGAACCGTGCCGCCCGAGGACAGCGCCGCGCTCGCGAGCTTCGGCGCGTCGGTGGCGGCGACCCAGGCCGTGAACCTCGCGAAACCCGGGCCGGGCGACCGGCCGTCACCAGGAATCGCCGCGGTGACGGACGATTCGCTCGCCACCTCGTGGTCCCCGGCCCACGGCACGCTCGACCTGCCGCTGACGCGGCCCACGACGTTCGACCAGATCCGCCTCGGCGAGGACATCAGCCGCGGCCAGCACATCGAAGGCGCCACCGTCCAGGCCGAGGTCGACGGGGCCTGGCGGACGGTCGCCACCGTGACCACCGTCGGCTACACCCGGCTGGTCACGCTGCCGGCGCCGGTGACCGCGGACCGCGTGCGGGTGATCGTCACCCAGGCGCGGGCCACCCCGTACCTGGCGGCCTTTGCCCTCTACCGCACCGTTCCCCCGCCCGGCTGAGAGTTAGGGATCCCCCATGCCTGTCCCCACCAGGATGCGTCTCCACCTGCTCGCCGCCGTTGTCGTGGCCGGTGCCACCGCCTCGTCGCTGGCCATCGGCGCTTCCCCCGCCACCGCAACAACAGCGATCGCGCTGCCCCCGATCGCGCCGACACCGCAGTCCGTGACCCGCGGTTCAGCGGACGTGCGGGTGCCCAGTTCCGCCGTGCTCGTCACCGACAGCGCCACTGACCCGGCGGCGAAGGACCTGCTCACGACGTTGCTCCAGCAGCACGGCGCCCGCTCGGTCACCACCGTCTCGCCCGGGCAGCCGACCGGCCACGGCCGGCTGGTGATCCGCCTCGGCGGCGCGGAACGGCCGGACATCGTCACGGCGCTGGGCTCGCTGACCGTGCCGGACCAGCCCGAGGGGTATGCGCTGCGCTCGCCGAAGCCCGCCGAACTGGCCGTCGGCGGGCGGGACGGGGCCGGGCAGTACTACGGCGTGCAGACGCTGCGCCAGCTGTTCGTGCGGTCCGGCGGGGGCTGGGCGGTGAGCGGCGCCGCCGTGCGGGACTGGCCGAACATGGCGTTGCGCGGCTCGATCGAGGGGTTCTACGGCCCGCCGTGGACCACCGAGGACCGGCTGCGGCAGATCGGCTTCCTCAGCGAGGTCAAGGCGAATTCCTATGTCTACAGCGCGAAAGACGACGCGTACCTGCGCTCGCGCTGGCGCGACCCGTACCCGGCCGACCAACTGGCCACGCTCGGCAGGCTCGTGCGCGCCGCCGAAGCACAGCACGTCGACTTCACGTACGCGCTTTCGCCCGGCGTCTCGATCTGCTTCTCCTCGCCCGCCGATCTCACCGCGCTGACCGCGAAACTCCAGTCGGTCTACGACCTCGGCGTCCGGTCGTTCTCCATGCCCTTCGACGACATCTCGTACACGAGGTGGAACTGCGACGCCGACCAGACGGCCTACGGCGCCCCCGGCCAGGCCGCCGCGGGCAAGGCACAAGTGACGCTGCTCAACACCGTCACCGAGCAGTTCATCAAAACCCACGACGGGGCACGGCCTTTGCAGACGGTGCCGACCGAGTACAGCGACCTCGCAGACTCGCCGTACAAGACCGAGCTGCGCGAGCACCTGGACCCGTCGGTGGTGGTGCAGTGGACCGGCACCGCGGTGGTGCCGTCCAGCATCACCGACGAGCAAGCCCAGCAGGTGTCCACTTTGTACGGACGCAAGGTCTTCCTCTGGGACAACTACCCGGTGAACGACTACGAGGAGTCCGCCGGGCGGCTGTTGCTCGGACCGTACGGGCACCGTGAGGCCGGCCTTTCCCGGTACCTCGACGGGATCGTGTCGAACCCGATGAACCAGGAGGCGGCCAGCGAGATCGCCGAGTTCGGGGCCACGGACTTCGCCTGGAACGACGCGGCCTACTCACCGGAGCGCTCGTGGCCGCTGGCACTCGGCCGGCTCGCGGGCGGCGATCCCCGGGCCGGCGCGGCCATGGAGGTGTTCGCCGATCTGGAGCACCTGGCGCCGTCGTCCGATCCCACCCCGTGGCAGCCGCAAGCCCCGGCGCTCGCGGCGAAGACGGCGTCGTTCTGGCAACGCTGGGACGCCGGTGACCGCGATGGCGCGGCGCGAGAGCTGCGGCCCTACGCCCAGCGGATCAAGGATTCCGCGGCCGTCATCCGCGGCGGCCAGGTCATCGCCGCGTTCGTCGACGAGGCGAAGCCCTGGCTGGACGCCACCGTGCTGTGGGGCGGCGCCATGGCCGACCAGCTCGACGCGCTCGTCGCCTCGGCCCACGGTGACAACGCGACGGCCCAGCGGCTCACCGCGTCCGCGGACTCCCTTACCACGCAAGCGAAAGCGGTCCGGACCGGCAACACCAACCCCTGGGGCGTCCGGCAGGCCCTGGTCGGTGACGGGGTGCTGGACGCCTTCATCGCCAAGGCCCGCGCCGCGACCGCCGGCTGACGCGCGGTGCCGGCTAGCCGGCTTTGATCAGCGGCGCGTCCCGGGTCAGCTCCCGGAATCCGAGGCTCCGGTACAGCCCCCAGGCCCGGGGGTGCTCCGGCCCGCCCAGGCACGCGACCGTGGTGTGCGTGGCCCCGGCTTCCCGCACCCGGTGCATCCCGTGTTGCATCATCGCGCGGCCCAGTCCCTGCCGCCGGTAGTCCGGATGCGTCCCGACGGGCTCGAACTCGGCGGTTTTGTTCACCTCGTCGAGCCAGATGATCGTCGAGGCGGCCATCGTCCCGTCCGGTGCCTCCACCAGGAGGTGCAGGTCGCCGCGGTACCCCGGCGTCCGCTGGACGCCCGCGTAGCTTTCGGCCGAGTACGCCGAAGGAGCCCAGGCGTCCACATGGGCCTGGACCGCGGCCTCCGGTCCGGCCTCCTGCGCGGTGCGGAACCGGAATCCGGCCGGCAGCACCGGCTCGGCCACGTCGGCGAGGTCCCGCTCGGTGTACAGGTGCCACGACCCGTTGTCGGCGAGTGCGGCCTGGTCGGGCTGATAACCGTGGGCCGCCCAGCGTTCCAAGGCGAACTTGTCGACGGCGCTCGGCGACACCGTGCGCTCGACGCCCGCCGCCACGCGGTCGAACCAGTCGATCACCTCGTCGATCAGCCCGGCGTGCCCGGGATCGACCTGATACACCAGATTCGCCCCGGTGACGTCCTTCACCGACCCGTCGCCCCGCGTCACCCGGTACGGAAGATAGGCCCAGCCCCACGCCACCAGATCCCCGCCGTCCCACCACAGCCGGCGCGGCCAGGTCTCGCCGCGCAGGGCGTGCCCCATGCCCCAGTTCCAGGCCAGCTCGCCGAACGTCGCCTCACTGTTCACCAGGTCCAGGCGGCCGGCGGTGATCCGCTGCGCCAGGCCCTGCATGAGCCGCACGTCCGCGGCGGTCACCAACTCGGCACCAGTCATAGTGCGCCACTGTGTCAGGACTCCGCCGAGCCGTCGAACGGTTTTCCGGCACCAGACCGTCTACACAGGACTCAGACGGTCTGCGACGCCGCGGCGGGCCGGGCCGCGGCGCCCGTGCGGGGCCGGATGCCCAGCCGGAAGCCCTCCGGCTTCAGCGTCAGGGATTCGGCGATCTTCAGCTGATACGCCGGATCCGGGGTGAAGTCGTACCGCTGCAGCACCATGCCCAGCGCCAGCACGGCTTCGTGCAGCGCGAACTGGCGGCCGATGCACGCGCGCTCCCCCGTGCCGAACGGCTTGTACGCCTGGGCCGGGCGCTTCTTCACCGCCGCGGGCTCGAAGCGGTCCGGGTCGAAGGACTCCGCGTCCGGGCCCCACGCCGCCGGGTCGCGGTGCAGCAGCGGCAGCGGCACCAGCACCCAGTCCCCCTTGCGCATCCGGTACCGTCCGCCCAGCAGCACGTCTTCACGCGCCTCGCGGGCGTACCCCGGCGCGGTGGGCCACAGGCGCATCGCCTCGTCCAGGACGCGGCGGACGTAGCGGAGCTTCATCACGTCGGCGAACGCCGGCTCGCGGTCGCCCCACACGGCGTCCACCTCGGCGCGCGCCCGCGCGAGCAGTTCCGGGTGCTGGGTCAGGTAGTACAGCGCGAACGACAGCGCGCCGGACGTCGTCTCGTGGCCCGCGACGACAAAGGTGATCGCCTGGTTGCGGACGTTCACCGGGTCCAGCTTCGCGCCGGTCTCGGGGTGGGTCCGGCTGAGCATCAGCCCCAGCAGGTCGCGGCCCAGCTCGCCGTCGTGGCGGCGGGCGTCGATCACCTCGTCGACCACGGTGGTCATCAACGCGATGTCGGCCTGGTTCTGCCGCACCGAGCCCGCCAGCGCGCGGCGGACGAACGGCAGCTTGATCCCCTGCATCTGGGCGAAGCGCAACGCGCGGGTCATCGCCGTGACGAACGCGTGCGGCTCCTCGCGCTCGAAGGAGCCGAAGCTGTAGCCGAAACCGGCGCGGCCGATGGTCTCGAGCGTCAGCCGGGTCATGTCCGCGGCGACGTCGACCGAGTCCTTGGCGTCCCAGGAGGCGACCAGGTCACGCGCGACGTCCACCATGATCGGGTGGTAGCCGCGCATCGCGTCGCCGGTGAACGCGGGCATCAGGATGTCGTGCGCGAACCGCCAGTTGGGCTCGGTGCCGTAGGCGGTGAACAGCCCGTCGCCGGCGATCGCGCGGAGGTTCCGGACGCCGAGGCCGACGTGTTTGGTGAACCGCTTTTCGTCGTTCAGCTCCGTCACGAGGTCGATCCCGGAGGCGAAGACCAGCTCGAGGCCGATCAGCCGCCGCGTGAAGATCGGGCCCAGCTGCCGGCCCAGCCGCACGGTGTCCTGCAACGGCGTACGCGGGTTCGAGCCGATCAGGTCGCCGAGCACGGGCAGCCGGCCCGGTCGGTGCGGGATGCCGGTGGTGTCCACGAACGCCTCCTATTGAACCCAGCTCCAATAGTGTCACGATCCCGCCGTACTGAACCCATGTCAAGTAAGCTGGCCGGATGCGGACCAGGCTGAGCACCGGGAAACGGCGGGAGCAGCTGCTGACCATCGGCGCCGGGTTGTTCGCGAAGCGGCAGTACGACGAGGTCTGGATCGAAGAAGTCGCCGAGATCGCGGAGGTCTCACGCGGCCTGCTGTACCACTACTTCCCGACGAAAAAGGACTTCTTCGCGGAGGTCGTGCGCACCCAGCGGGACCAGCTGCTGGCGATGAGCGAGCCGGACCCCGCGCTGCCGGTCGCCGAACAGCTGCGCGCGGGCCTCGACGTCTATCTGGAGTTCGCCCGCACCCACCCGGACGGCTACCGGATCGTGCACCGGGCCGCCGGCGGCACCGACCGCGAGATCCAGGAGATCCGCGAGGTCGCGACCGCCACCAACGCCGAGCGGATCCTGACCGCGCTCGGCGAGCTGACCACCGTCACCGAAGCGACCCGCCTGGCCGTGCGCGGCTGGCTGATGTTCGTCAGCGAGGCGATCCTGCACTGGCTCGACCACCAGACGGTCACGCAGGAAGAGCTGCGGGACCTGTGCGCCCGCACCCTGTTCGCCGCGGCCGACGTGCAGCTCTGACGGCTCTGAGAGGCGGGAGCCTTAAGGCGCCGCGGTCACCTCGATGGCGGGCAACGCGCCGAGCTGCTCCGCCGACATTTCTTCAACCCCGGCAAAGACCTTCTTCTGGTGCGCCTTGATGCGCTCGTCCAGCAGGCGGCTCAGCTCGAACGCCAGCCGGCCGGTCTGGCGGACCGTCACCTCGTCGACCAGCGGGTGGGGCACCGACGTGATGACGATGCCCTCGGGCTGCCCGGTCGACGCCTGCGAAACGCCGACCGAATAGGCCTCACGCGGGTTGACCGCGCCCTCGAGCGAGAAGTCGCGGATCCGGCCGAGCAAGCCGTGCCACTCGACGACCTCGCCCTGCACGCCCGTCGCCTCGAGGTCCTTTTCGGTCAGGCCCATGCCGCGCTCGCCGGGGCGGAAGCACCGCGCGTACGAGTTCAGCGCCGACACCCAGAGCGACTCGACCAGCACGGCGTCGAGCCCGTCCGCGCCGCGGTCCAGCTCGGTGAGCAGGCGCTCGCAGCAACGCAGGGTGAACTGGAGGTCGTCGAAGATCGCGGCCAGGTCGGCCAGCGCCAGCGCCGAGGGGGTCCGCAGCTGCCGCGCGCTCGACGGGGGTGCCACTTCGTGGGTCTGCTGGGACATCCGTGAACGCTCCTGTCGTGGCGGGGGCGGAACCTTCACCACACCGCATCCTGGGCACCCCGCCGGTCTCAATTTGCGACAGTGCCCATCAACTGCCCATCGACGACACCCCTGTCACCGATTGACGGGGTCTGCGCATATCCGAAAATTGGTTCACATGGAGCAGTGACATTGCACATATCGGTGTAACAGAATCAAGGCCGCGCGGCCCTGCAAAGCCGCGCTTCGCGAGGGCACTCGAAGGGAAACATCCATGTCATCAGCAAGATGGGGGTGGCGCCGCCTGCTCGGCGCCGCGCTCGCCGTTTCGGCCGCCGTGACGGTCGTGACCGCGGGCGGCGCACAGGCCGCCGGAAGCAAAGCCACCGACACGTCAGCCATCGACACGTCCGACAACCACGAGATGGGCGCGGCGATCCGGGCGCACGACGGCGTGACGCCGCCCGGCGCCGTTCCGTCCAGTGTGGACGCCAGCGTGCCGGGGATCGACGTCAGCTCCTATCAGGGCAACGTCAACTGGGCCTCCTACTGGAGTGCCGGCAAGAAGTTCGCCTACGTCAAGGCCACCGAGGGCACGGGCTACACCAACGCGTACTTCACCCAGCAGTACAACGGCTCGTACAACGTCGGCATGATCCGCGGGGCCTACCACTACGGCCGCCCGGACCTCAGCGGCGGCGCCGCGCAGGCGGACTACTTCGTCGCGCACGGCGGCGGCTGGTCCAAGGACGGCAAGACCCTGCCCGGCACCCTCGACATCGAGTGGGGCCCGAACTCGGCCTGTTACGGGCTGGGCACGTCGGCGATGGTCGCGTGGATCAAGGCCTTCAGCGACGAGTACCACAAGAAGACCACCCGCTGGCCGGTCATCTACACCGCGACCAGCTGGTGGAGCCAGTGCACCGGCAACGGCGGCGACTTCAGCTCCACCAACCCGCTCTGGGTCGCGCGCTACGCCTCCTCGGCCGGCACGCTGCCGTACAAGTGGGGCTTCTACACCTTCTGGCAGTACAGCTCCACCCCGATCGACCAGGACAGCTTCAGCGCGGACATCTCCCGCCTGAAGGTCCTCGCGACCGGCTGAGTCCCCGCACGGCGGGAGCAGCCCATCGGGGCCTCCCGCCGTGCGGCCGGCCGGGCCGGCGCCGGGCGGCAAGCGGACAAGACCGGACAGAACCGTTGCCCACCGGCCGAATCCGCCCCTAGCATCGTGAACGTCCCACTTGACAACGATTTCACAGCGGATGTCACCCAGCGGGGAGTGCGATGACCGGCAGAGACGACGAAGTCAAGGTCGGCCGGCGAGGCTTCCTCGCCCTGGCCGGAGCCGCGGGGGTCGGAGCCACCGGTCTCGGCGCGTCACCCGCGTCCGCCGCTGGAGAAACCCAGCCGTCGGCAGGCCGGACGCCTTCGCTGCGGGTGGACTACACCTTGCCGTCGCTGGTCTTCGCCGAGCCGGCGACCCGAGACCTGCTGGGCGCGCTCCACGAATCCGCGCTCACCGACCTGGTCGGCATCAACACCGCGTACGCCGATCCCCCGACCTACAACCATTCGGGCCGGCTGGCCTACCCGCCCGGCACGTTCATCCGCGCGGGCGGCGGCTACCCGTCGCCGCAGCGCTGGACGCGCGACGCCGCGGTGAACGCGTGGAACGCCGGCAGCCTGCTCAGCGCGGCGGTCGGCCGGAACACCCTGCTGTCCGTTGTGGACAAACGCGCCGACGGCAGCCTGATCGTGCAGCAGGACAACCAGTGGTGGGACCAGATCGTCTGGGTGCTGGGCGCCTGGCACCACTACCTGGTCACCGGGGACGCGGAGTTCCTGGCCGATGCCTACGGGATCGGAGTGAACACCGTCGCCGCGCGCAAGGCCGCGAACTTCAACGCCGCCGCCGGGCTGTTCGAGGGACCCAGCTTCATGAACGACGGCATCGCAGGCTACCCGGCGCCGCCGTGGCAGCCGGGCATCCGCTCGTCGTTCGTGCTCGACTATCCGGACGCCGCCAAGCTCCTGTGCCTGTCCACGAATTGCCTTTACCACGGCGCTTTCCTCGCGCTGGCGGGAATGGCGCGCGCGCTGGGCAAGCCCGACGCCGCGCACCGGGCCGACGCGGCGCAGCTGCGCACGGCGATCAACACCCGTCTGTGGCACGGCGACGCCTTCGGCTACTTCGTGCACGGGACCGGTCCGCTGGCCGGGCAGCTGGACGTCTCGCAGGAGGGCGCCGGGCTCGCGTTCGCCGTGCTGCTGGGTGTCACCGACGCCGGCCGGACGCGGCAGGTGCTGGCGAACGCGTTGTGGGAGCCGCACGGAATCGCCAACAGCCGGCCGCACTTCCCGATGTTCAGCGACGAGAAACCGGGGCGGCACAACACCGTCGTCTGGCCGATGGTGCACTCGTTCTTCGGGCACGCCGCCGCGGCGGGCGGCCGGGCCGATCTGTTCGGCCGCGCCGTCACTGACCTGGCCACGCTGGTTTCGGGCACCGGCGGCAACTTCTACGAAATCTACGACGCCCGCACCGGCGCCGTGCAGGGCGGCTGGCAGACCGGCGGCAGCGGCGAGCTCGAGCAGTTCACCTCCCAGCCGGACCAGGCCTGGTCGGCCAGCGGTTTCCTGCGCCTGCTCTATTCGGGCCTGTGCGGGCTCGACTTCACCGAGGACGGCCTGCGATTCGCGCCCTGCCTGCCCGAGGGCTGGGGCCGGGTCAGCCTGCTCGGCCTGCGCTACCGCGAAGCCACCGTGGACCTCGTCCTCGACGGAGCCGGCACCCGGGTCGTCTCGTGCACTGTGGACGGACGAGCCGGCCGGCCGCTGCTGCCCGCCGGCGCCACCGGCCACCACACCGTGCACCTCGCCCTCGCCCTCTGAGAGGACAGCCATGGGACTCAGCGGTAAAACGATCACCCTGGCCGCGGCGGCCACCCTGGCGCTCACCGCGCTGTTCGGCTCCTCCACCGGAGCCGAAGGCGCCGCCCAGACGTGGTTCACCTCGTGGGCCGAGTCTCAGCAGGACCTGGCCGGCGTCACGCTGAACCACCAGTCGCTGCGCATGATCACGCACCTGAGCCAGGGCGGCGACGCGATCCGGGTGCGCGTGCAGAACACCTTCGGCACCGCGCCGCTGACCGTCGACCAGGCCACGGCGGGGATCAGCGCGGGCGCCTCCGCGGTCACCGCGCCGGCGCCGGTCACCTTCGGTGGCAGCCCGGCCGTCACGGTGCCCGCGGGCGGCGAGGTGTGGAGCGACGACACTCCCCTGGCCACCTCGCCGGACCAGGACGTGGCGATCAGCCTGTACGTCGCGGGCACCGCTGTGCCGGGTGAGCATTCGTCGGCGTTGCGGGACAACTACCTCACCCCGCCCGGCTCCGGCTCGCACGTCGCGGACGCCGGCGGCGACGCGTACACCCAGAAGGTCGGCGCCACCTACCTGGTCAGCGCCGTGGACGTGCAGAACCCCGGGCTGACCGGCACGATCGTGCCGTTCGGCAGCTCGGTCGTCGACGGCACCGGCAGCACCAACTGCGGGCCCGGCTGCACCGAAACCGGCACCAACCGGCGCTGGGCCGACGACCTGGCGCGGCGCATCGTCGCCGAACTGCCCGGAACCGGGCAGCTGGCCGTGGCCAACGCGGGCATCGGCGGCACCACCAGCGCGGCCGGCTGCCCGGGCATGCCCGAGGGGGTCAAGGGCCTGGACGCGCTGAGCCGGCTCGACCGCGACGTGCTCGCGCTGCACGGCGTCACCGCGGTGATCTACTACTACGGCACCAACGACCTCGCGGACAGCTGCACGGCCGCACCCATCCTGGACAGCTACCACCAGGTCTTCGAGCGGCTGCGCGACGCCGGGATCAAGGTCTACGTCACCCCGATCACGCCGCGGCCGGGATATTCCGACCAGAACAACCGCGACCGGCACACCGTCGGCCTGTTCGTCAAGCAGGGCAACAACTGTTCCGGCACCTGCACCGGCACGATCGACTTCGACCAGGTGCTCGCGGACCCGATCGCCCCGAACCGGATCGACCCGGCCTACGACAACGGCGACGGTATCCACGCCAACATCGCGGGCCAGCAGGCGCTGGCCGACTTCGTGGCGTTGCCCATGCCGGCCGGGAACTCGGCGCCCTGGAGCGGGCGTCCTTGACTGAGGGCCTTGACTGGGGGCCTTGACTGGGGGCCTTGACCCCGGGCCGGGAAAATGGGCGGCACCGCGGGCGGGCCGGTCCGTAGACTCCGCGTCCATGGGTCATCTCGAGGCGGCGCACGTCGACTATTACCTGCCGGACGGGCGGCCGCTGCTCGGCGACGTCTCGTTCCGGGTCGGGGACGGGGCCGTGGTCGCGCTGGTCGGCCCGAACGGCGCGGGGAAAACGACGTTGCTGCGCCTGCTGGCCGGTGATCTGCAGCCGCACCAGGGCACGGTGGCGGCCTCGGGCGGGCTCGGGGTGATGGCGCAGTTCGTCGGGTCGGTGCGGGACGAGCGGACGGTGCGCGACCTGCTGATCTCGGTCGCGCCGCCGCGCATCCGCGAGGCCGCGGCGGCCGTGGACGCGGCCGAAGAGCTCATCATGACCGTCGACGACGAAGCCGCGCAGATGAAGTACGCGCAGGCGCTGAGCGACTGGGCGGAGGCCCAGGGCTACGAGGCCGAGACCATCTGGGATGTCTGCACGGTGGCGGCGCTCGGCGTCCCGTACGAGAAGGCGCAGTGGCGCCAGGTGCGCACGCTCAGCGGCGGTGAGCAGAAACGCCTGGTGCTGGAGGCGCTGCTGCGCGGCCCGGACGAGGTCCTGCTCCTGGACGAGCCCGACAACTACCTCGACGTGCCCGGCAAGCGCTGGCTGGAAGAACGCCTGCACGAGACCAGGAAGACCGTGCTGTTCGTCTCGCACGACCGGGAGCTGCTCGCGCGGGCGGCGGAGAAAATCGTCAGCGTCGAGCCCGGTCCGGCCGGCTCCGACGCGTGGGTGCACGGCGGCGGGTTCGCCACCTACCACGAGGCGCGGCAGGAGCGGTTCGCCCGTTACGACGAGCTGAAGCGGCGCTGGGAGGAGAAGCACGCGCAGTTGCGGAAGCTCGTCCTGGACATGCAGCAGTACGCCGCCCGCAGCGACGAGATGGCGTCCCGCTACAAGGCCGCCAAGACCCGTCTCCGCAAGTACGAGGAGGCCGGCCCGCCGCCGGAGCCGCCGCGGCGCCAGGACATCCGCATGCGCCTGCGCGGCGGCCGCACCGGCGTCCGCGCGGTCACCTGCGAGAACCTGGAGCTGACCGGGCTGATGAAACCGTTCTCGCTGGAGGTCTTCTTCGGCGAGCGGGTCGCGGTGCTGGGGTCCAACGGCTCGGGCAAGTCGCATTTCCTGCGCCTGCTGGCGGGCGGGGACGTCACGCACACCGGGCTGTGGAAGACCGGCGCTCGGGTCGTGCCGGGCCACTTCGCGCAAACGCACGCGCACCCGGAGCTGACCGGCCGCCCCCTGGTCGACATCCTGTGGACCGCCCACGCGAAGGACCGCGGCGCCGCGATGGCCGTGCTCCGCCGCTACGAACTGGAAGGCCACGGCGACCAGCCCTTCGACAAGCTGTCCGGCGGCCAGCAGGCGCGGTTCCAGATCCTGCTGCTGGAACTGGCCGGTACCACCGCGCTCCTGCTGGACGAGCCGACCGATAACCTGGACCTGGAATCCGCCGAGGCCCTGCAGGACGGCCTCGAGGCCTACGAGGGCACCGTGCTCGCCGTGACGCACGACCGCTGGTTCGCCAAGTCCTTCGACCGCTACCTGGTCTTCGGCTCGGACGGCGTGGTGCGCGAAACCCCGGAACCAGTCTGGGACGAACGCCGGGTTGTCCGCAGCCGCTGACGC